>JBDSOZ010000200.1:0-13851 GCA_039914555.1 Luteimonas sp. | reverse complement strand
ATGGGACCGAACGCGCATTCACCGGGCCGTTGCTTGGCGAGCATCGCAAGGGCGTGTTCGGCTGCCTGTGCTGCAACACTGCGCTTTATGATTCAGCCACCAAGTTCGAGTCGGGCACTGGCTGGCCGAGCTTCTGGCAACCGATCGCCAGCAGCAACGTGGTCGAAAGTCGCGACCGCGGCTTTGGCATGGCTCGGGTGGCGATTTCCTGCGCACGCTGTGATGCGCACCTGGGCCACGTGTTCAATGACGGCCCCAGGCCCACCGGGCTTCGCTACTGCATGAATTCCGCCGCCTTGCGATTCAACGCCGCATGACAACTGACCGACGCGCGTGGCCTGTACTGGTGGCCGTGCTCCTGGTGTCTGCCTGCAACATGGCGGGCGCGCGCAGCAAACCAGTCACGCTTCCCGATCCGAAACTCGAAGTGGCGACCGCCGCCGCCGGCAATGAAGTCGCGGTATTTGCCGGCGGCTGCTTCTGGGGCGTGGAAGCGGTGTTCGAACATGTTCGCGGGGTGAAGTCCGCGACCTCCGGCTACGCCGGCGGCAACGCGCTGACTGCACGCTACGCCATCGTTTCCACCGGCCGCACCGGCCACGCCGAGGCGGTCAAGGTCATTTACGACCCGTCCCAGGTCAGCTACGGTCAGTTGCTGAAAGTATTTTTTTCGGTGGCCCATGACCCGACCCAGTTGAACCGCCAGGCGCCTGACGTGGGGACCCAGTACCGCTCCGAAATCTTCGCCACCAGCAAGGCGCAAGCCCAGGCGGCACAGGCCTACATCCGCCAACTCGACGCCGCCAAGCTGTTCGCGCAACCCATCGTGACCCGAGTCGAGCCGCTGGACGGCTTCCACCCGGCCGAGGCCGAGCACCAGGACTTCCTGCGCCTGCATCCACGCAACGCCTACATCGTCTACAACGACGCTCCCAAGCTGGTGCACCTGAAAGAGCTGTTCCCGACCCTGTATCGTTAGCCGCATGGCCGGCGCCGAATTCACGCTCGAAGGCGACTTCGTCGAACTCAACCAACTGCTCAAGCTGGTCGGCCTGGCCGACAGTGGCGGCGCGGGCAAGGCCCTCGTGGCCTCCGGCGTCGTCCAGGTGGACGGTGCCGTGGAATTGCGCAAGACCTGCAAGATCCGCGCCGGCCAGCAGGTTCGCGTTGGCGAGGCGTGGATCCAGGTCAAAGGGGACGCGGCATGACGATCGGGGTGGTGGTGGCGGTTCTGGCACTGGCCGTGCTGGCAGCCTGGGCCATGTTGGTCTTCAATCGCCTGGTGCGCCTGCGCAACCAGGTCCGCACCGCATGGGCAGACATCGACGTGCAGCTGCAACGCCGGCACGACCTGGTCCCGCAGCTGGTTTCCGCAGTCAAGGGATACGCCGGTCACGAGCAAGCGCTGATGGAGTCGGTCACCACCTTGCGGGCGCAGGCGATGGCGCAGTCCTCGCCGGCGCAATTGGGCGCGATTGAAAGCGCCTTGCAGGAAGGGGTCGGACGACTGGTCGCGTTGGTCGAGTCCTATCCCGACCTGAAGGCCAGCGACAACTTCCGGCAATTGCAGCACGAGCTGGTCGACGTGGAAGACCAGCTGCAATATGCACGCCGGTTCTACAACGGCGAGGTGCGTGATTACGACAATGGCATCCAGCGCTTCCCCGAGATGGTGGTGGCGGGCAGCTTCGGGTTCCGCGGAGCCGAATATTTCCAGGCGGCCGAAGCCGATCGTGCACCGGTGCGGGTGGACCTCGGGCGATGAGCCGGCGCCTGCCTGCGCTGCTGCTCGCGTTGGTGGTGGCCTGCGTTGCCATCATCCCGACCGGCGTCCACGCGCAGGACAACCCAGGCGCGGAACGAATCCTCGGCTACGACAGTGTCGTGGTGGTGTCCACCGACGGCAGCCTTGACGTCACCGAGCACATCACCGTGCACGCCGAAGGCGTCAACATCCGCCGCGGAATCTATCGCGACTTCCCTACCCGCTATAAGGACAGCCACGGCAATCGCGTGGTGGTCGACCTGCAGGTGCTCGGCGTGTCCCGCGATGGCGAACCCGAGCCGTGGTTCATCGAGTCACGCCCCAACGGCGTGCGCATCAATACCGGCAATGACGATTTCCTGCCCGCGCCCGCGGACCACACCTTCGAACTGCACTACCGCACCACCCGCCAGCTCGGCTTTTTCGCCGACCACGACGAGTTGTACTGGAACGCGATCGGCACCGGTTGGGACTTCCCGATTGAACACGGCAGTGTCGAGGTACGCCTGCCCCAGGCTGTCCCTGAAAGCCAGATGCAGGCCATTGGGTACACCGGCGCGCAGGGTGCGCGCGGCGGCGACGTGGTGGCGGAAATTGTGGCGCCCGGCATCGCGCGTTGGGTGCTTGGCGCTCCGCTCACGCCGGGCGAAGGCTTGACCATCGTCCTGTCGTTTCCGACGGGCGTGGTGGTTGCGCCGACCCAGGCGCAGCGCATCCGCTGGTTCTTCAGCGACAACCGCGGCGTGCTGGTGGCACTGCTTGGGTTGCTGTTGACCGGCGGGTTCTGCCTGCAACGCTGGCGCAAGATCGGTCGCGATCCGCGCGCCGGCGTGGTCATCGCGCGCTATGAACCGCCGGCCGGACATTCGCCGGGCGGCCTGCGCTACCTGGTCCGCAAACTGCACGACGCGCGTTGTTTTTCCGCCGACCTGCTGGCGCTGGCGGTGGACGGATGCGTCCGGATCGAGCGCGAGGACAAGCTGTTGAAGGATCGCTGGACACTGCAACAATTGCCAGCCGCGCCACCGACCAGTGGCAGCCCGCAACGCAAACTGTACGACGTCCTGTTCGCAGGCGGCCGCGAGCAACTGGTGCTTGAGACCAAGAACGCTGCAATCCTGCAGAAGGCGCAAGCCACCCATGCGGCCGCGTTGAAAGCGCAGTACCAGCCCACGATGTTCAAGCGCAATGGCAGTAGCATCTTGATCGCCGTGCTGATTGCCGGCGCTTCGATTGGCCTGGCGTTCGCGCTAAGTGGCGGCGGCGCACTACCGATCATCGTCGTCTGCGCGCTGGTGATGATGGCGATGCTGATTACTTTCGCGGTGCTGATCGGCGCGCCAACGCCCGCCGGCCGCAAGCTGCTCGATGAAATCGCGGGCCTGAAACTCTATCTTGGCGTGGCCGAAAAGGACGAACTTGCACGGCTGGGTGGCCCGGGCACGCCGCCGCCGATGGACGCAGACCGCTACCAGCGCCTGTTGCCTTACGCGGTGGCGCTGGAAGTCGAGGATGCCTGGACGGACAAGTTCACCCTTGCCGTGGGTGCCGCGGCAGCCGCGGCGAGCACCGCTGCGATGGGCTGGTACCAAGGCGCCCGCATCAGCGACATAGGCAGCTTCGCCAGCAGCGTCGGCAGCAGTCTCAGCTCACAGATCGCGTCATCCTCGTCGCCGCCTGGCAGCAGCTCCGGCGGTGGCGGTGGCGGTTTCTCTGGCGGCGGAGGCGGAGGCGGCGGGGGCGGCGGCCGCTAGCGACCGACGCTGGGTGCAGCGAATCGGAAAAAAAATGGGCGCGACCGGGATTCCGGTCGCGCCCCTATTGCGCCAGGACGAAGAGCTTGTAGCCGCAGCTTCTACTTCGCGTGCTGCTTCAACCAGGCAGTGATCTGCGGCAGGCGCTGCTCGATCACTACGCGACGGTACTTGATGCCCGCGATCACGGTTTCGGTGGCCCGACGCGAGCTCTTGGCGATGTGCGCGTCGGCAAACGCGTTGAGCTTGTCGATCATCTTCGGATCGCGCGAGCCGCCGCCAAGGCCGGGGTAGTAACGACTGCGCGACGTCGAATCGACCAGCTTGTCCACCTGGTCGCGGTGGGCGACGGCGAAGTCGAACGCCATGTCGGAGTGTTCACCCGAGACCCGCGAAATCATGCCCGAGCTGTTGGTTGCGCCGGGCTCGTCGGTCAGCGCGAGTTCCAGCGCACGCTTCGCCAGTACCGGATCGCGAGTCGACGCCAGCAAGCCATACAACTGGTCCTTGATCAGCGGCGTGGTTTCGGCCTTGGCCATCGCATGCAGCTTGTCCCAGGTCGCGGCATCGGCATTACGCGCGACGATGCCGTAAATCGTGCGGCGCAATGCCACCGGAATGGCATCGTCGCCAGCCGCGAAGCGGCGCCGGGCTTCGGCAACCACAGCCTCGTCACCCAGCTCGCTCAAGGTTCCAATCAAGCTGGTGCGCAGGCGCTTGACCTGGTCTGGATCGTTTGGCTTCTCTTCCCAGCCGACCTTCGCGAACATCGGGCGCAGTTTGGCCAGCGCGAACTTGCGCGCACGGGCCTGGCCAGCGGCGTCGCCGCGGTACATGCCGTAGATACCGCCGACAGTGCCAACGACCTCGCGCAGGATCTGCGGATCAGCATCGGCCGGCACCTGTTGCGCCAGGTCCAGGAAGTCGGAGGCGGACTGGCGGCCCGCCATGCCCAGCGCCCAGACGTCATTCATCAGGCCCAGTTGGTCAACCGGCGCCAAGTTCGCAAAACCATCGCGCAGTGCGGCCAATTGCGCCGGGCCATACAGGCTGCGGTAATAGCCGGTCTGGCCGGCATTGACGACCAATGCGCCACACCCCGGCACCTGCAGGCTCGCCTTGCCGTCGACCACCGTGCGCGCGGGTTCGTGTCCCACCACCTGCGCCACCACGGGCACCTGCCAGCCCAGCGCAATTTTCTCGGGACGATCGCGGGTGAACTCACCCTGGCTCAGTTGCAAGCTGGTATTGCCGTTGACGCACCTGGACGAGTCGACCGTGATCAACGGGATGCCTGGCTGCAGGGTGAAGTCGTGCGCGATGCGGGTGATCGGCTTGTCGGAAACCGAATCAACCGCCTTCCACAAATCGTCGGAAACACTGTTGCCGTAGGCATGGGCCTTGATGTACTTGCGCACGCCGTCGCGCCAGGTATCGGCGCCAACGTAGGCCTCGAGCATGCGGATCACGGCCTCGCCCTTGGAATAGGTGATCGAGTCGAATGCCTGGCTGGCCTGCTCCACCGTTTCCACGTGCTGGATCACCGGATGGGTGGTGACGATCGCGTCGCGGCCCATGGCCGATTCGCGTGCGCCGATCACCGAGCCCATTGCGGTGTTCCACTCCGGATGCAGCTTGGCGGTCATGCGGCTCTCCATCCACGAGGCAAAGCCCTCGTTGAGCCACAAGTCATCCCACCAGCTCATCGTCACAAGGTCGCCAAACCACTGGTGCGCGATTTCGTGCGCGCCGGTGCTGAAGATGCGTTGTTTGTCCACGTCCGTCGCGATCCGCGGGTCCAGCAACTGCGCGTATTCGAAAGTGTAGATCGCACCCCAGTTTTCCATCGCACTGAAGAACTGGCTGCTGCCCGGCGAAGCAATGTTGTCGAGCTTGGGCAGCGGGTACGGAACGCCGAAGTAATCGTTGTATTCCTTCAACACGGCGGCAGCCGACTCCAGCGCAAACTGGGACTGGCCGGCCTTGCCTTTCTGGGTGACCACGCCGACTTCAATGCCATCAGCCATCATGGTCGCGCGATCAAAGTCGCCCAGGCCGAAGAACAGCAGGTAAGTGGACATTTTCGGCGACTGCATGAAGCGCACGCGCTTGCTGCCGTTGCCAAGGTCCACGGTTTCAGCAGCAGGCATGTTGCTGACCGCCATCTGCGTTGCCGGCACGGTCGCGGTCAGGTTGAAGGTGGCCTTGTAATTGGGCTCATCCCACGAGGGGATGAAGCGGCGGGCGTCGGAGTTCTCGAACTGGGTGTAGAGCGCACGCTTCTTGCCGTTGTCGGTGGCGTAGTCGATCGCGAACAGACCGTTGGCCTGGGTGCCGATCTTGCCGGTGTAGACCAGGTTGAGCCGGTAATTGCCGGCTGCAAGCGGCTTGTCGAAACTGAAGGTCGCGGTCTGGGCGTCGGCATCGATCGTGACCTTGGCGGCCATCGCAGCGCCGCCGGCGGCGGGCGCCAGGCTTGCGGACGGGAAGGTCATGTCGATCGCATTGAGGACAATGCTCGTGGTCGGCTCAAGCACTTGCAGGTCGATCCCGACCTTGCCGTCGAAGCTCAGCGAGTCCGCGTGCGGGACCACGTCCACGTCATAGTGCGTCGGCCGCACGTTGCGCGGCAACTGGGTGGTGGTGGCGAGCATCGCAGGGGCAGTGGCCGGCGTGGCCATGAGTGCGAAAGCGGGGGTGGTGGCGACAAGCGCCAGTGCGATGGCAGAAACCAGGTGGCGGCGCATGTCGTTGCCTTGCGTGGGGACGGGTCCCCCGATGGTGGGGCCGGCGCCGGCCGGGCAACACCCCCGGAAGTCACGAATCAGTCGTATTCGGACAAGGGGCTCTCGAGTGGACATTTGCGGTCGGGGAAGCCATAGCGCTTGCGCAGTTTCATCCCGCAGTCTCCCAGGCTGTCAACGCCCTGCGCGGCGCCGTCCTTGTCACCCGCGCATTGCTTGCCAAACGCGTGCAGGAACCTCTCGCGCCGATGCACGAAGGCTTCGCCACACGTGCGCGCCAGGCGGATGCGTTCGAGATCGTCCTGGACCGGGTTGCTGCCGGATAATCCGTATTGGCGCAATTCGTCGGCAGTGAGGAGGCGCAGGTCGCTGCTGGGTACCGTCATCATCATGTCCGCAACGGCCACGTCCACGCCGTTGCGGGCGAAGTAGTCCTTGATCTGGTCGTGCACGGCGCGCAGCTCTTTTTCGAGCGCGGAACGGGTGGTGGCATCCGAATGCAGGCGGATGATCCGGTGGATGCCAACGGGCCCGGAAATCAGGCGGTTGTCCCCGGCAGCCAGGATGAACACACAGGCGCTGTGGCACACATCGCCTTCGCGTACCCAGATGATCCAATGGGTGTCGCCGATGGTGTCGCCGGCGCGGATCGCATCCTCGACCTGGCCACCGGAGGAATCGATGTCGAGGATGCGCTTGCCAATCTCCATGCGCTCTGCCATCGCCGACACCCGCTCGATGAGCTCGGCGAAATCAGCAGAAATCTTGCCTTGGTAGCGCAAGCGGACCACGCCGGCCCCACGACACGGGCTCATCGCATCGAGCACGCTGAAGAAGCCAAGGTCGACCAGCGCCTGGCCATCGCCAGCGGTTGAATAGTCGGTGTCGCAGCTGATCGAGGCGGTTCCGGAGGTCAAGGTTGCCGCCGGCCACTTCGTACCTTTGAGGACGTCGTCGGCCAGTGGCCCCGGGACCACCGCCGGCGAACTGATCGCACCGCCGCCTTCGGCTTCTGCCGCACTGGCCGAGGTTGCCGGGGTCCCCTGGGCTGGAACCGGATCACCCTGGGTGCAAGCCGCCAATGCCAGGACGCCCGACGCCAGCAGGCACCACGCAATCGGGGACCAGACTTTCAAGGTGGGGGCCATGAGGGGACGGACATGATCGAACCGGGAGTTCCATTTTAGGCGCTGGCAACAGCACCAGGCGCAATCGGTGTTAAATGTCGACTGGGTTTTCGATCCACCGGATGCACCGCCTTGAGAATCGCCGCCTTGAGTATTCCCAGCTTGCAATCCCGGTTATTGCAGTTCGGCCTGCCGCTCACCCTGCTCCTCGCCCTCGCGACCGCAGGCGCGCAGGCCCGGCCTGCCGACCCCAGCGCCGCCCAGGCCCGTTGGCAACGCCATGCATTGGCCACCACCATCACCCGCGACGACTGGGGCATCGCCCACGTCCACGGCAAGACCGACGCCGATGCCGTGTTCGGGATGGCATACGCGCAGGCCGAAGACGACTTCAACCGGGTCGAGACCAACTACATCAACGCCCTGGGACGGCTGGCCGAGGCAGAAGGCAAGGACGCGATCTGGCAGGACCTGCGGATGAAACTGTTCATCGATCCGGTGGTGTTGCAGCAGTTGTACGGCCAAAGCCCTGCCTGGCTGCAAGCGTTGATGGATGCCTGGGCCGATGGCCTCAACTTCTACCTGGCCAACCATCCGCAAGTGAAGCCGCGGGTGATCAGCCACTTCGAACCGTGGATGGCACTGAGTTTCAGCGAAGGCAGCATTGGTGGCGACATCGAACGGGTGTCGCTGAAGCAGCTTGCGGCGTTTTATGGCCAGGATGCTGGCGCGGACATTGCATTGCTCGCGTCGCCCCCGAGCTGGGACGAACCCACCGGATCCAATGGCATCGCGATTGCACCCAGGCTCACCGCCAATGGCCACGCGCTGCTGTTGATCAATCCGCACACCTCGTTTTTCTTCCGCTCCGAGTTGCAGATGACCAGCGACGAAGGCCTCGACGCCTATGGCGCGGTCACCTGGGGCCAGTTCTTCATCTACCAGGGGTTCAACCACCACATCGGCTGGATGCATACGTCCAGCGGGGTTGACGTGGTCGACGAATTTGCCGAGACCATCGTCCGCGACGGCGGCAAGCTGGCATACCGATACGGCGATGCGTTGCGGCCGGTGGCCACTCGCAACATCACGGTTGCCTATCGGGGCGCCGACGGCAAGCTGGCGCAGCGCACCTTCACTGCCTACTTCACCCACCACGGCCCAGTGGTGCGTGCCGAAGACGGCAAGTGGATGACAACGGCGCTGATGAACACGCCACTGCCCGCATTGCAACAAAGCTGGTTGCGGACCAAGGCCAGCGACCTTGCCAGCTACATGAAGGTTGCCGAACTCAAGGCCAACTCGTCCAACAACACCCTGTTTGCCAGCGACAAGGGCGAGATCGCCTACCTGCATCCGCAGTTCATTCCGGTGCGCGATGATCGCTTTGATTACACCAAGCCAGTGGACGGCAGCAATCCGGCCACTGACTGGAAAGGCCTGCATGCACTGGCCGACGCACCCAACGTGTCCAGCCCGCCCAACGGTTGGGTGATGAACACCAACAACTGGCCGTGGTCCTCCGCGGCGCAATACAGCCCGAAACAGGCCGATTACCCGCGCTACATGGACAGTTGGGGCGAAAACCCGCGTGGCATCCACGCCACCCGCCTGCTGACCGACACCCGCGGTTTCACCCTGCCCTCGTTGATCAGCACCGCCTTTGATCCGCTGATGCCCGCATTCGAACCACTCATACCCGCCTTGGTTGCGGACTACGACGCCCTGCCCGCCAACGATCCACTGAAAGCAAAACTCGCCGGCCAGATCGCATTGCTGCGGCACTGGGACTTCCGTTGGGGCATCGCATCGATGCCAACGTCGCTGGCGGTGTTCTGGGGCGACACCCTCTGGGACGACGTCGCCGGTGATGCGCGCGACGCGGGCATGTCGGTTTATGACTTCATGGCAACGACCGCTGGCCCGCAAGCGCGATTGCATGCCTTGGCCGCAGCTTCCGACCGCCTGCAACAGGACTTCGGCAGTTGGGGCGTGCCTTGGGGCGAGATCAACCGCTTCCAGCGCAATGATGCCGCCATCGTACAGGTGTTCGATGACGCCAAGCCCAGCATCCCGGTGCCATTCACATCGGCTCGCTGGGGTTCACTGGCGTCGTTTGGCGCGCATCGTTGGCCTGGAACCAAACGCTACTACGGCACCAGCGGCAACAGCTTTGTCGCGGTGGTCGAGTTTGGCGACAAGGTCCGCGCCCGTGCGATCACCGCCGGGGGCGAAAGCGGCGACCCCGCCAGTCCGCATTTCAACGACGAGGCCGAGCGCTATACCACCGGCAATTTGCGCACGGTGTACTTCTGGCCGGAGCAACGCCAGGGCCACATCGAAAAGGTCTACCACCCGGGGCAATAGCGCACCTTTCGCCTTTAACCGAATGAGGCTTCGACCGCTTCGGCCGCGGCCGGGGATGCCGGGGTGAAATGTTCCTGCAGGTATTTTTCGCCTTCGTCGCAGAACAGGGTCACCACGGTCTGCAGTTGCGGGAACTGCCGGCGCACCCGGCGCGCAGCGACCAGGTGCGCGCCTGAGCTCGGGCCGCACAACAGGCCGTGTTCGCGGGCGAGACGCCGCATCTCGACCAACGCCTCCTCGCTGGAGACCGACAAGGTCGAATCCACCAGCTGCGAATGGCGCGCAAAGATCCCGGGCACGAACCCGTCCGAAATCCCTTCGATGTCGTGGGTACTGACTTCCCCACACAGGATGGTCTGGGATTCGGACGGCTCCATCGCGAACAACCGCACCTGCGGATTGACCTTGCGGAACGCCTGGCCGACCCCGATCAGGGTCCCGCCGGTGCCGACGCCCATCACCAGTGCATCGGGTTTGCGCGCGCCCAGTTGTGCCAGGATTTCCGGCCCGAGGATTTCGCGGTTTTCCTCCACGTTCCATTCGGACTCGAACTGGCCCGGCGCGAAGAAGCCTGGTTGCAGCCCGAGCTGGCGCGCTTCTTCCAGTGCCGAGTTGACATGGAAGTGCCCGCAGAAGCGCACTTCGGCGCCATAGGCGCGTGAAATCGCCACCCGTTCGTTGGATAGCCCCTCGGGCATCACCACCAGCATCCGGTAACCCTTCACCGCCGCCACCATCGACAGCGCGTTGCCGGTATTGCCGCTGGTGGCTTCAACGATGGTGTCGCCAGGCTTGAGTCGGCCATCGGCTTCGGCTTTCTCGATCATGTAGGCGGCAATCCGCGCCTTGATCGAGCCGGACGGATTCATGAACTCGAGCTTGGCAAAAATCCCGTCGATCTCCAGCAACGGAGTATCGCCAATCGCCTCGAGGATCGATTGCGAAATCCCTGCATGACGCACCATCGAAAACTCCTCGGCTTGGACCCATCGTGCACGCGTCCATTAGTACGCTTTTGCGCGGCTTGCATCCAGCACTACAGCAGCGGCGCGAGTGCTTTCCACACATGTTCCAGCAGTTTTGGCTGGGCCTCGGCGGTCGGATGCAGGTTGTCATCCTGGAAATTGACGCGGTCACCCGCGACTGGCTCGAGCAGGAACGGCAACAGCGTCACGCCGTCAGTCTTCGCCACCGCAAGGTAATTGGCCTGGAACCCATCGGTGTAGGCGCGGCCCAGGTTCGGCGGCATGCGCATGCCCAACAACAGCACCTTGGCGCCGGATTTCCTCGAGGCGGTCACCATCGTCGCCAGGTGGTCGCGGGTCTGCGCCAATGGCAAACCACGCAAACCGTCGTTGGCGCCCAGCTCGATCACCACGATCTTCGGCTTGACCCGGGCCAGCGCGGCGTCAATGCGTGCCACGCCGCCGGCGGTGGTCTCACCGCTGATGCTGGCATTGACCAGGGCCCAGCGCGGATGCCGCGCATGCAGCCGCTTCTCAAGCAAGGCAACCCAAGCTTGCGATGCGGCCATTCCGTAACCCGCCGACAGTGAATCGCCGAAGACCAGCACGGTCGGATGGGTGGATTTCGCGGTTTTCACCGCAGGCGCTGCCATTGTCGGCGCAGCCAGCAACAACACCAGCGCCACCGCGCCCCATTGCATCCGCTGCCGCACTCCCGCATATCTGGCCAGAGACATCGCCGCACCCATGGATTCGAGGACCCCATTTTGACCCACCCCACCCTATCCCCAGCTGAAGGCGCGGCCCTGGCCGTCGCCGGCCTCGGCAAGCGCGTGCGCCTGCCCGACAGCGAACTGACCATCCTCGAAGACATCAGCTTTCGCATTGGCGACGGCGACACCGTCGCAATCGTCGGCGCCTCGGGCTCGGGCAAGAGCACCCTGTTGTCGCTGCTGGCCGGCCTGGACTTGCCCAGCAGCGGCAGCGTGCACCTGGATGGCGCGGCGCTCTCGGCCCTGGACGAAGACGGACGCGCCAGGATTCGCGGCGAGAAAGTCGGTTTCGTGTTCCAGAGTTTCCAGCTCTTGCCATCGCTGACGGCATTGGAGAACGTGATGCTGCCGCTGGAACTGCGTGGCGACCACGACGCCGAAGGCCCCGCGCGCGCGATCCTGGACAAGGTTGGGCTGGGCGAACGCCTTGGTCACTATCCACGCCAACTCTCGGGCGGTGAACAGCAACGCGTGGCCTTGGCGCGCGCCTTCGTCACCGCGCCTTCGTTGCTGTTTGCCGACGAACCGACCGGCAACCTCGACACCCACACCGGTGAAGCCATCATCGAATTGCTGTTCGCACTCAACCAGGATGCCGGCACGACCCTGGTGCTGGTGACCCACGACGAGCAACTTGCGGTGCGTTGCGGGCGCCGGTTGCGACTCGACAGCGGCCGCCTCGTGGCGGACGACATCGTCGCATGAGCAGCAACGCCGCCCTGGCCTGGCGCCAGCTGCGCCGCGACGTGGTCGCCGGCGAGCTGCGCATCCTGTTTGCAGCCCTGGTGCTGGCGGTGCTGGCGGTCACCGCCGTTGGCTTCGTCACCGACCGCGCCGAACGTGCCTTGCTGCAACAAGCCAACGCCCTGCTTGGTGGCGATGCGGTCGTGCGCGGCGACACGCCGATCACGGGTGCGATCCGCGACGCCGCCAACGCCGAAGGCCTGCGCAGCACCGAACGGGTTGAACTGTCGACCATGATCACGGTGGGCAGCGGCAGTGATGCGCGCCTGCATCTTGGCGAACTGCATGCGCTCGGACCAGGCTATCCCTTGCGTGGCAAGTTCCGCCTGGTCGGTGGGGACGGCATCGAACGTGATGCCAGTGGCATCCCCGCGCGTGGCACGCTGTGGTTGAGTCGCGCCGGCGCCGAGACCTTGGGTGCGCAGGTTGGCGACACCGTTTCCCTGGGTGATTCGCGTTTGCGACTGGCGGCCCTGGTCGCACAGGAACCCGACGCTGCGCTGGACTACTTCAATATCGCGCCCAAGGTGTTTGCCAACCAGGCCGACCTTGCCGCCACCGGCCTGGTCCAGGAAGGCAGCCGCATCGGATATCGCCTCGTGGTCGCCGGCAAGGCCGATGCCGTGCAGCGTTTTGTCGAGATTGCCGGCACATCGCTGGTACGCGGACAACGCCTGGAAACCGTGCGCGATGCACGTCCGGAAATCCGTTCCGCCCTGGATCGTGCCGGCCGATTCCTCGGCTTGGCCGCACTGGTATCGGTGGTGTTGGCCGCCGTTGCCGTGGCCATGGCCGCGCGCCGTCACAGCGAACGCCACTTGTCCGGCGCGGCGGTAATGCGTTGCCTGGGCGCCAGCCAGCGCACCCTGGTCACAATCCACGTGGGTGAGTTGCTGTTGCTGGGACTGGCCGCCAGCGTGGTCGGTGTTGCGATTGCGTTCGCCATGCAATGGATGATTGGCGCCTGGCTGGCGCGCGAACTCGGCATCGCGATTCCTGCAGCCAGCGCGTGGCCCGCCGTGCAAGGCTTGGGCGTTGGTCTGCTGGTGTTGCTCGCGTTTGGCGCGCCGCCAGCGCTGGCCTTGCGCCGCGTGTCTGCGCTCCGGGTGTTGCGGCGTGACCTCGACGGCGGCGAACCCAGCGCATGGGCAGTGGCCCTGGTCGGCTTGGCGGGACTTGCAGGCTTGCTGTGGTGGCAGGCCGGCTCGGCGACCCTGGCGTTGTCGATGCTTGCTGGCCTTTTGCTGACGTTTGCAGCGCTGGCACTGCTGGCCTGGGGCATGATCGTGCTGCTGCGGCGCCTGCGCACGCGACTGCGCGGCAGCCTGCGTTACGGGCTTGCCAACATAGGTCGTCGTCCGGCCACCAGCATCGCCCAGGTCAGTGCCATGGGCCTGGGCCTGATGGCGCTGCTGTTGCTGACCTTCGTGCGCACCGATCTGCTCGATCGTTGGCAGTTGTCGCTGGCGGCGACCGCACCCAATCGTTTCATCATCAATGTCCAGGACGACCAGGTTGATGCGGTGCGTGCGCACCTCGCCAAGGCGGGGATCGCGGCGCCCGAGTTGTACCCGATGGTGCGCGCGCGACTGGTTGGCCAGGATGGCAAGCC
>JBDSOZ010000171.1:0-5207 GCA_039914555.1 Luteimonas sp. | reverse complement strand
ACTCGCATGGCTGGGGCTGTGGGCAGTCCGCCAACAACCCACCGACTACGCCGACCTGGCCCACCTGGACCCAAGCATGTTGTTGAGCACCTTTGCCTTGGCCGTGGTCGCCAGCCTGCTCGCAGGCTTGCTGCCTGCCTGGAGCGCAATGCAGGTCTCGCCAGCCATGCAGCTGAAGTCGCAATGAAACCACGGAGCATTGCCATGAACATCCGCCCCATCCTGTCCACCCTGTTGCGGCACAAGATGGCCGCCGCACTGATCGTGCTGGAGATCGCATTGAGTTGCGCGATCATCTGCAACGCGCTGTTCCTGATCGATGGTCGCATCGACCGGATGAACCAGGGCAGTGGTGCCGTTGAGAATGAAATCGTGCGCCTCCAACTGACCGGAATAGGCGCCGACGACAACGCCGATGCCTTGACCCGCAGCGACCTTGCGGTGTTGCAGGGCCTGCCGGGGGTGAAGTCGGCGACTGTGACCAACCAGGTGCCATATGGCAACGGCTCCTGGAATACCTCAATCAGGATGGTCAAGGACCAGAAGCAGCCGACGATGAATGCCACGGTTTACATGGGCGGCCCGGGATTCATCAATACCATGGGGTTGAAGTTGGTTTCAGGCCGCGCATTTGCGGCCGATGAGTTCGTTGAATGGTCGGCCCTGGATGCGCCAGGCAGCAAAGTGGAGATTCCAGCGGTCATCATCACCCGCAGCATGGCCGCGAAACTGTTCCCCGGAACCGATGCAATTGGCAAGACGTTTTACAGTTGGGGCGATAACCCCATCCGGGTTGTCGGGGTGGTCGACCGGCTGGCGCGCCCGAATGAAATCAACGGCCCGGCCGAGCGCGAATTCTCGATGATCTTCCCGATCAGGACCCCCTACAGCCTGGGTGGTACCTACCTGTTGCGCACCGACCCATCCCGCCGCGACGAGGTCATGAAAGCCGCAATGGATGCATTGCGCAAGAACGGCCCGAACCGGATCGTGTTGGAGGACAACACCAAGACCCTGGAAGCAATGCGTGCTGACTATTACCGGCAAGACCTTGCAATGGCCTGGTTGCTGGCCACCGTCATCATCGCGCTGCTGGTGGTGACTGCGCTTGGCATCATCGGGCTGGCCAGTTTCTGGGTGCAGCAGCGCACCAAGCAGATCGGCATCCGGCGCGCGTTGGGGGCGAGTCGCGGCCAGATCCTGCGTTACTTCCAGACCGAGAACTTCATCCTCGCCACGCTTGGCATCCTGCTCGGCATGTTGATGGCTTACGGCATCAACCAGCTGCTGATGGCCAAGTACGAGTTGCCGCGATTGCCGGCGATGTACCTGCCGATCGGCGCGATGGTGCTTTGGCTGCTTGGACAGGTCGCGGTGTTCGGCCCCGCGCGCCGGGCCGCCGCGGTCCCGCCCGCGGTCGCCACCCGGAGCGTATAGACCGCTAAGCTTGCCGCCATGCCCACCATCCTTGTCATCGATGACAACCCTTCGGTTGCGACCGCGCTGGAGATGCTGTTTTCGCTGCACGACATCCAGGCGCGGCAGGCAACCACGCCGGAACAAGGCCTTGCGATCCTGGATCGCGAAGCCATAGACCTGGTGGTGCAGGACATGAACTTCGATGCCGACACCACCTCGGGCGAGGAGGGGGTGGCGTTGTTTGCCCAGATTCGCGCGCGCCACCCGGACCTGCCGGTGATCCTGCTGACCGCCTGGACCCACCTGGAGTCGGCCGTCGACCTGGTGCGCGCGGGCGCTGCCGATTACCTGGCCAAGCCCTGGGACGATCGCAAGTTGCTTGCAACGGTCAACAACTTGTTGGAGTTGTCGGAAACCCGGCGCGAGCTTGCGCGACAGCGCAGTAGTTCGCAGCGTCGTCGCGAAGCCCTGAAGCGCGACCTGGACCTGCGCGGCTATGTGTTTGCCGATGCGGCCAGCGAACGCCTGCTGTCGCTGGCCGGGCAGGTAGCGCGCTCAGAGCTGCCGATCCTGGTAACCGGGCCCAACGGCGCAGGCAAGGAAAAGATTGCGGAGATCCTGCACGCCAACTCGGGGGTCAAGCACGGGCCGTTTGTCGCGCTCAACTGCGGAGCACTGCCCGCTGAGTTGATCGAAGCAGAACTGTTCGGGGCCGAAGCCGGCGCGTACACCGGTGCCAGCAAGCCGCGCGAAGGCAAGTTTGAAGCCGCCGATGGCGGCACCTTGTTCCTCGACGAAATCGGCACGCTGCCGCCTGCGGGGCAGGTGAAACTGCTGCGCGTGCTTGAAACCAGCAGCTTCCAGCGCCTGGGTGGCAACCGCGAGCGCCAGGTCAAGGTACGCGTGGTCAGCGCCACCAATGCCGACCTGCCTGCACTGATCCGGGCCGGACAGTTTCGCGAAGACCTCTACTACCGCCTCAACGCAATCGAGCTGCGCATTCCGCCACTGGCCGAACGCGTTGACGACATCGTGCCGTTGGCGCGCGCATTCCTGCCCGTGGGGTCGCAACTGGGCGAAGACGCGGTGCGCGCCTTGCTGGCGCATCGCTGGCCCGGGAACGTGCGCGAACTGCGCAACAGCATCCAGCGCGCGGCGCTGCTGGCCAAGGGGTCGGTAATCGTGGCGGCCGACCTGGGCTTGGTCGACGCCGGTGCTGGTGCTGCGGTCGGATCACCGGCCTTGGCAACGGTTGACGAACCCGGTCGCGAAGAAATCCTGGCTGCGCTGGAACGCAACGGCGGAGTGCTTGCGCAGGCGGCCGCCGAGCTTGGATTGTCGCGCCAAGCGCTCTATCGGCGGATGGAGCGACACGCCATCCTGCGCAACAGCGGCGCCACAGACTGACATGCGCTTGCGCCAGCGCATCCCGCTGAGCCTGCAATTTACCGCGCTGGCGGCGGTTTACCTGGTCGCGGCCGCGGCCCTGGCCGTGGTGTTGGTGCAATGGCTGCGTCCGTTGTGGGCAACAGCACTGGCAGTGGGGTTGCTGCTGCCGCTGCTCGCCTATCACGTGCGGCGCGCCTTTGCGCCGATGAATTCACTGTTCCGTGCCCTGGCTGGGAGCGTGTCCAGCTATCGCGATGGCGACTTCGCATTTGGCGTCGCATGGCAGGGCAAGGGCGAGCTTGGCGAACTTGTCGACAGCCACAACGACCTGGGGGACGTCCTGCGCGAGCAGCGCCTGGCGCTGGTGCAGCGTGAGTTGCTGCTCGACACCATGGTCCAGAACATGCCGGTGGCGATGCTGTTGATCGACCCTTCGCGACGCGTGGTGCACGCCAACCTTGCCGCGCGCAAGTTGCTGGGGGATGGCCACAAGCTGGAAGGCCAGGGCTTCGAAGCGCTGCTGGCAAAAACCGCCACCGCATTTCGTGAAGCCTTCGAACGTGGCGGCGATGGCATGTTCACCGTTGGTGATGCCACCGATCTGGACGCCGGCAGCGAGGAAACCTAACACCTTGCACGGCGGGCCTTCAGCCTCAACGGCCGTCGCCACGAACTGATCCTGGTGCGCCAGCTCACCGCGGAATTGCGCCGGCAGGAAGTGCAAACCTGGAAAAAAGTGATCCGGGTGATCAGCCACGAACTCAACAATTCACTGGCGCCGATTGCCTCGTTGGCGCATTCGGGCGCGGAATTGCTACGCCGTGGACAACACGACCGCCTGCCAGTTGCCCTGGCCACGATCGAGGAACGTGCCCGGCACCTGGAAAGCTTCATCCGTGATTACGCGCGCTTCGCCAAGCTGCCATCACCACGATTGCAGCCGGTGCCGTGGCGGCGGTTCCTCGAGCAACTGCGCAGCCAGGTCGATTTTGCCAGCGAGGGTGGCGTGGACGACGGCATCGGCCGCTTCGATCCGGCACAACTCGAGCAGGCCCTGTTGAACCTGCTCAAGAACGCGCACGAGTCCGAGTCCCCCGCCAGCGAAGTCAAACTTGGATTGCGCAAAGCGGCCGGTGCCTGGCGCATCGACATACTCGACCGTGGCACCGGCATGAACGACGCAGTGCTGTCCAATGCACTGTTGCCGTTCTATTCGACCAAGCGCCACGGCACCGGCCTGGGCTTGGCCCTCGCACGCGAGATTGCCGAAGCCCATGGTGGCCGCATCGCGCTGCTCAACCGCGAAGGCGGCGGGTTGTGCGTGTCACTGGTGCTGCCCGGTTGAATCGCGGCTCCCGCCGCGCCTACGGGGTGGAGGCGTAGCGCAGGGTCAATTGCCACTCGCGGCCGGGCTGGTTGAAGAACGCGGCAGTTTCGTAGGCGCGGTCAAAGGCGTTGCGCAGGCCGGCCTGCACGGTCCAGTCGCCAAGGCTGCGTTCCAGGCGCAGGTCCACGGTGGCGTAACCGCCCAATGCCAGGCTGTTCTGGACGTCGTCGTATCGCTGGCCCTGCACGACCACGCTGGTCCCGAGCTTCCACCCACCAAACGCGCGATCCGCGTCGATCCGTGCACTGCGACGCGAGCGTCGCGGCAGCAACTTGTCGTAGGCGCCGACGCTGTGGTTTCGCGGATCCATCAAGGACGCTTGGGCATTGACGTCCCAGCCGGCAAGCGTGGTGCCAACCACCAATTCAGCGCCGCGAATGCGCGCGCTTTCGATGTTGTTGGCGACAAAGATCGTCGGGTCGTACACGATCAGGTCGCCCACTCGGGTCTGCCAGGCGTTGAGCTGCCAGTGCCAACCCACGCTGCGGCGGCCAATGCCAAGCTCCGCACTGCGCGAGGTTTCCGGCAGCAGGTCCGGATTGCCGTAGTACGGGTAGTACAACTCGTTGAAGCTCGGCGCCTTGAAGGCGCTGCCGTAGCTTGCGGTCAGGCGCAACCCGTGCGCCGTGTCCAGCCCCCAGGCAACACTGCCGGTGTCCTGGCCGCCGAATAGTTGGTTGTCGTCGTGGCGCGCCGACAATTGCAGGTCGTGCTTGCCGAACTTGCCCTGGTACTGGGCAAAGCCGGCCTGGTTGTCGCGACTGGCTTCGAAGGCGCTGAAGCCGCCGAACACGCCGCCTGCGTCGCGCGACCAGTCCGCACCCAAGGTCAGCAACTGGCCCGGGGCCAGGGTGATGTCGCCTTGCAGGCTGGCACTGTCACGATTCGTGGCGAAGCGATCGGTGGGTGTCGTGCCCTGGTAGTTGTCGGAGGTGTCGGTGTTGCGCCCTGCAGTGAGTTGCAAGGCCACGCGCTGGCCGCTGTAGCGCACGCGCCCGCCGACCACCTGTTG
>JBDSOZ010000127.1:0-2867 GCA_039914555.1 Luteimonas sp. | reverse complement strand
TGCCGTGGCCGATGACCTCGTCATTGGCGGGTGCGCGCGCAATCAACTTGGCTTCGCGCTGCATGTGCCCGGCGTGTTCCTCGAGCAACGCCAGTGCGTCTTCGTCGATGACCGGGCCGACATCGGTGGCCAGCAGCGCGGGATCTCCCACCTGCAGTTCGGCCATTGCCCCGGCAAGCATGTCGATGGTCTTGTCGGCAATGTCGTCCTGCACGAACAACACGCGCGCGGCCGAGCAACGCTGGCCGGCCGACGTGAACGCAGAAGCCAACGCGTCCTTGACCAGTTGCTCGGGCAACGCCGATGAATCACCGATCAAGGCGTTCTGGCCGCCGGTCTCGGCAATCAACACCGCGATCGGCCCGGCATCGCGATTCGCCAGCGCGCGATTGATCGCGCGCGCGGTGTCGGTGGAGCCGGTAAATGCCACCCCGGCCACCCGCGAGTCGGCCGTGATTGCGGCGCCGACGCTGGCGCCATCGCCGGGCAGGAACTGCAACACCGCTTCCGGTACCCCGGCTTCGTGCAGCAGCTTCACTGCGAAGTAGCCAACCAGGCTGGTCTGCTCGGCGGGCTTGGCCAGCACGCTGTTGCCGGCAGCCAACGCCGCGGCGATCTGGCCGCAGAAATCGCCAGCGGAAAATTCCACGGGCTGATGCACGCGAACACGCCGCGACCGCCCATCTGCAGGGTATTTGATTCGCCGGTCGGCCCCGGCAGCACGTCCGGCGCGCCAAACAGCGCCCGCGCCTGGCCGGCGTAATAGCGCAGGAAGTCGACGGCCTCGCGCACTTCGGCGACGCCATCAGGGATGGTCTTGCCCGCTTCGCGCGTGCACATGGCGATGAATTGCGGCATGCGCTGCTCAAGCAGGTCGGCGGCGCGTTCCAGGATCACGGCGCGCGACGCCGCGGGCAATGCATCCCAGCCAGGCTGCGCGACGACCGCGTTCTGCAGCGCCTGTTCGACGATGCCGGCATCGGCTGGCTGCCAATAGCCTACGACCTTGCGGCGATCGGCGGGGTTGGTGACCGTAATCGCAGCTGTCGACGCGCTGGCACCCGGCACCAGCGGCGCGGCGCGCCATTGCGCGGTCTGGATGGCGTCGATCTGTGCGGCAAGCGCCTGCAGCTGGTCGTCGTTGGCGAGGTTGATGCCCATGGAATTGTCCCGGTCTGCTGGCTTGTCGGTGTCCGCGCCGGCGCGATACAGATCGCGCGGCAGCGGAATGCGTGGATGTGGAATGGCCGGGTGCGGGCCGGACGCGAATCCGGATACCACCTGCACCGGATCCTCGATCAGCTCGTCGATCGGCACGTCTTCATCGGTGATGCGATTGACGAAACTGGAATTGGCGCCGTTTTCCAACAGGCGTCGCACCAGGTAAGGCAGCAGGTCCTCGTGCGAGCCCACCGGTGCATAGACCCGGCACGGCACGTCGAGGCGATCGGCTGGAATCACTTCTGCATACAGGTCGTCGCCCATGCCGTGCAGTTTCTGGAATTCGAACGGCTTGCGCATTGCATCGTCGCCGCCGGCGATGCGATGGACCGCGGCGATGGTCTGGGCATTGTGGGTGGCGAACATCGGGTAGATGGCGTCGCTTGCATCGAGCATGCGTGCGGCGCTGGCCAGGTAACTGACATCGGTGTTGGGCTTGCGCGTGAACACCTGGTAGCCCTCGAGGCCATCGACCTGCGCGCGCTTGATCTCGCTGTCCCAGTAGGCACCCTTGACCAGGCGCACCGGGATCCGGCGGCCGTGGTTGCGTGCCAGCGCTGCGATGAAGTCGATCACGAACGGCGCCCGCTTCTGGTAGGCCTGGATCGCCAATCCATAGCCTTCCCAGCCATCCAGCGATGGGTCGGCGTAGACCGCCGCAATCACGTCCAGTGACAGTTCCAGGCGGTCGGCTTCCTCGGCATCGATGGTGAAACCGATGCCGTGGGATTTTGCCTGTTGCGCCAACGCGAGCACCCGCGGCACCAGTTCCGCCATCACCCGCTTGCGCTTGGCATGTTCGTAGCGCGGATGCAGTGCCGACAATTTCACCGAAATTGATGGCGCCGACAACACGTCGTTGAACTGACCGCTGTTGCCGATGGCAGCGATTGCCATTCGGTAGGCATTGAAATAGCGCGCCGCATCGGCTGCGGTCAGCGCCGCTTCGCCGAGCATGTCGAAGGAATAGCGATACGCGGCGTTGTTGCCCTTGCGCCCGCGCGCCAGCGCGTCCTCGATGGTCCGGCCCATCACGAACTGGTGGCCCATGATCTTCATTGCCTGGCGCACGGCCAGGCGGATGACCGGCTCGCCGACGCGCCCGACCAGGCGCTTGAAGGCGCCATGGACGTCGCGCTTGGTGGCGTCGGCCAGGTCCACCAGGTGGCCGGTGAGCATCAGTCCCCAGGTCGAGGCATTGACCAACACCGAATCGGACTGACCCAGGTGTTTTTTCCAGTCGGCGTCGCCAAGCTTGTCGCGGATCAGCAGGTCCGCGGTGCCTGGATCCGGGATCCGCAGCAGCGCCTCCGCCACGCACATCAGCAGCACGCCTTCCTCGCTGCCCAGGTCGTATTGGCGCATGAACGCCTCGATCACCCCCTGGTCGGCAGCGCGGACCCTGACCCTGCGCACCAGTTCGGCCGCGGTGGCCTGGATTTGGTCGCGATCGGTGTCGCTCCAATTGGCGCGTGGGTGGCGTGCCACGGCCAGCAAACCAGCCATGTGCAGTGACTCATCGCGCGCCCAGGCGGCGGTGATGGCTGCGCGCAAGGGCGCGTAAGGGGAAGGAGCGGGGGTCATCACCCAGGCCGGAAGCAGGGAAAGTATTCCATTTTAGCGGTTGCGCAGCGCCTTCAACAGCG
>JBDSOZ010000116.1:0-5850 GCA_039914555.1 Luteimonas sp. | reverse complement strand
GCGTGATTTCCGACGCGGTCGTGGCCCACCTGGACAAGTCGCACATCACCGTGCACACCTATCCCGAGACCCATCCGGACAACGGCATCGCAACCTTCCGCGCCGACATCGACGTCGCTACCTGCTGCGTGATCTCGCCGCTGAAGGCATTGAACTACCTGATCGAGAGCCTTGAATCGGACATCGTGGTGATGGATTACCGCGTCCGCGGCTTCACCCGCGACATCAAGGGCCGCAAGCACTACATCGACCACAAGATCAACTCGATCCAGGATTACCTGGCCAAGAACGTGCGCTCGCGCTACGAGATGCTCGACGTCAACGTTTACCAGGAAAATATCTTCCACACCAAGATGCACGTGAAGGACTTCGACCTCGACAACTACCTGTTCGAGGAAAAGGCCAAGAACCTGTCATTCAAGGAACGGATGAAGATCGAGGCGCGACTGAAGCGCGAAATCGAGGAACTCTTCCACGGCCGCAACCTGGTCGAGTAGGTGCGGGGTAAAAACAGGGGTCAGACCACCTTTTCCCTCTAGCATCTTCGCTTTAAACCCGGTAGGCAATCGCCTTCATCAGCCTGGAAGCGGTCGCCATCAGCGCCGGGATCGGCGCTGGCAGCACCCGCGCACCGGCTTGTTCGGCATTGGCGGCGTGGCGCGCCTCGTCGGCTTTCATCGTTTCCAGGATCGCGCGACTGCGCAGGTCAGCTTGCGGCAGCACCTGCAGGTGTTCTTCCAGGTGGGCCTCGACCTGGCGTTCGGTTTCCACCACGAAGCCCAGGTTCCAGCCATCGCCACGCAGGCCAGCCAGTGCCCCGATTGCATAGCTGCCGGCATACCACAGCGGATTGAGCAGGCTCGGGCGGCTGTCGAGTTCGCGCAGGCGGTCGCCGCACCAGGCCAGGTGGTCGGTTTCTTCCTGCGCCGCGGCCAGCAGCTGGCGGCGGGTGGCATCGTCGCGTGCGACCGCGGCCTGGCCGATGTACAGCGCCTGGGCGCAGACTTCGCCAACGTGGTTGATGCGCATCAACCCGGCCGCATGGCGGCGCTCGCCTTCGTCGAGCACGACTTCGGCTTCACTGGCGCCGGGATTCGGGCGTTCGGCGTGGACGCCACCAAAGACGGTGGCGAGCGCGTTCTGGGCATCGACGAGGATCCGGTCCAGCGCTGTCAGGGTGCGTTCCATGGTTCCATTATCCCCCGGTCCTGGCTCGAGCTCCCAGGCCCGGTTCGGGGGCGATCCGGCCCCTGGCCCAGGTTGACGGTTGCGCGGGCCCAGGCCGACCGGTATCATTTCCGCTCTTGTGTGCCGGCTGTTCCAAGCCAGGCACCCACAACGCGAGGCAACCTTGCAGCGGCAGCCGCCACCTGCAACCAGCCCGACAAGGTACCCAGAGCAGGACCGGACATGAAGAATTTCAGCGCCAGAACCTATACCGCAAAAGCCGAGACCGTCCAGCGCGACTGGTACATCGTCGATGCCGAGGGCAAGACCCTGGGCCGGCTCGCCTCCGAGCTCGCACGCCGCCTGCGTGGCAAGCACAAGCCCGTATTCACTCCGCACGTTGACACCGGCGATTACCTCGTCGTGATCAATGCCGAGAAGATTTCGGTGACCGGCAAGAAGCTGCAGGACAAGATGTATTACCGGTTCACCGGTTACGTCGGCAACCTCAAGTCGGAAAACCTCGCCCAGGCGCTGGAACGCCACCCGGAGCGCGTGCTCGAGATCGCGGTCAAGGGCATGCTGCCGAAGAATCCGCTCGGCCGCGCGATGTACCGCAAGCTCAAGGTGTACAAGGGTGCCGAGCATCCGCACGCCGCCCAGCAGCCGCAGCCGCTCGACATCTAAGGTCAAACTCATGTCAATTACCCAGAATTACGGCACCGGCCGTCGCAAGTCCTCCACTGCACGCGTGTTCCTGCGCAAGGGCAGCGGCACCATCACCATCAACGATCGTACGATCGAGGACTTCTTCGGGCGCGAGACCGCACGCATGATCGTGCGCCAGCCGCTCGAGCTGACCCAGTCGACCGACAAGTTCGACATCAAGGCCACGGTCGAGGGCGGTGGCACCACCGGCCAGGCCGGCGCCATCCGCCTGGGCATCGCCCGCGCGCTGGTCGAGTACGACGAGACCCTGAAATCGCCGCTGCGCAAGGCCGGCCTCATGACCCGCGACGCCCGCGAAGTCGAGCGCAAGAAGGTCGGCCTGCACAAGGCACGTCGCGCCAGCCAGTTCTCCAAGCGCTAAGCACGGACGCGTTACACTCGATTCCATAGCCCCGTCGCCAAGCGGTAAGGCACCTGACTCTGACTCAGGCATTCGGAGGTTCGAATCCTTCCGGGGCTGCCAAATCGGAAACGCAAGAAACCCGCCGCCATGGCGGGTTTTTTGTTGGGCGTGGGCGGATTGCGGCCATGGGCCGCTCCTACAATGGGCGGCATGAGCCGGATCGATCCGCCGTACACGCCGCCTGCCACCTTGCTGTCGCAGCTGCGCGGGCATGGTTACGCGGTGCTGTCGCCGACAACGGTGGAGGTGTTGTGCGGTCTTGGGATGGCCGCGCTCGAGGCGCTGGAACCGAGCTGGGACCAGTTGGTCGAAGACCATTACCTCAAGGACGGCGGGCGCTATCGCAGTCGTCGCCATTCGTGTTTCGTGGCCGGTGCGGGTGAAGTCGTGCAGGTGCCGCATCGCGCGCATTGGCAATCAGTGGATTACAACGCGCTGCACGGCGGCATGCATCGCTGGTTTGAACCGATCGAAGCCGAGGTGATTGCGCAGCCGGCGTGGCCACGGCTGTTGGGATCGTTGGCGCATGTGTTCTCGCAATTGCGCGAGGTCGAGCGCTGGCATGTCGAAGCGCACCAGTTCCGGATCGACACCGGCGAAGGGATCGGCCGGCCCACGCCGGAAGGCGCGCATCGCGACGGCGTCGACTTCGTCGCGGTGTTCCTGGTCGGGCGTGTGGGCATCCGTGGCGGCGAAACCCGGGTGTTCGAAGCCAACGGTGCCGCGGGCCAGCGCTTTACCCTGCGCGAACCGTGGTCACTGCTGCTGCTGGACGACGCCCGGGTGATCCACGAGTCCACACCGATCGTGCCGCTGCTGTCGACAGGCAGCGACGAGGGTGACGTGATGGGACATCGCGACACCCTGGTGCTGACGTTCCGCGCCGATGCCTTCCAGGACGACGACGGTACAATCACGGGTTGATCGGAGAAACGCGATGAAGCTTGGAAGTCTCAAGGAAGGCGGCCGCGACGGCACCCTGGTGGTGGTCTCGCGCGACCTCACGCGCGCGGTGCGCGCCAGCGGCATTGCCCCGACCCTGCAGCGCGCGCTTGAGGATTGGTCGAACCTGGCGCCGCGCCTCGTGGCCTTGTCCGACGCGCTCAATGACGGCAGCGCCGACGGCGCGTTCGACCTGGACATGGCCGCGCTTGCTTCGCCATTTCCACGTGCGTATGAATTCGTCGACGGCAGTGCCTACCTGCCACACGTGGCACGGGTGCGTCGCGCCCGCGGCGCCGAGGTGCCGGATAGTTTCTACGTCGATCCGCTGATGTACCAGGCCACCAGCGCCGGCTTCAACGGCCCGCGCGATCCGGTCCGGGTCGTGGACGAGGCTTACGGCATCGACCTGGAAGCCGAGATCGTGGTGGTCACCGACGATGTGCCGATGGCGGTAACGCCGGAGCAGGCCGCCGAGCACATCCAGTTGATCGGCCTGGTCAACGACGTTTCGCTGCGCAACCTGATCCCGGGCGAACTGGCCAAGGGCTTCGGCTTCCTGCAATCCAAGCCGCGCTCCACCTTGTCACCGGTGTTGGCGACGCCGGATGAGCTTGCAGGCCATTGGCGCGACAACAAGCTGCACCTGCCGCTGCTGACCCACGTCAATGGCGAATGGTTTGGCGCGCCGGAGGCGGGCGTGGACATGCAGTTCGATTTCGCCCAGCTGGTGGCGCACGTGGCCAGGACCCGGCCACTGGCGGCGGGCACCATCGTTGGCTCCGGCACCATTGCCAACGAGGACACCAGCCTGGGGGCGTCGTGCTTCGCCGAAAAGCGCACGGTGGAGGCGCTGGCGACCGGCAAGCCGCAAACGCCTTTCATGGTGTTCGGCGACCTGGTCCGGATCGAGATGCTGGACCGCGAGGGCAACAGCCTGTTTGGTGCGATCGAGCAGCGGATTGAACGCCAACCCTTGCCCTGATCCGACCTGCGGGCGGGATTGGCGCAGCGTGGCCGCTTGCGTGCGCGTTGCGCCGTTATAGTCAGGACATGGCCATTTCGAATCCAGCGCTGCCCACCGGAGGATCCATGGACCGTCTGTGCCTGTTCTCCTATTGGCGCTCCAGTGCGGCGTACCGGGTGCGGATTGGCCTCAACCTCAAGGGCCTGGCCTACGACATCATGCCGGTGCACTTGCTGCGCGACGGCGGCGAGCAGCATGCGGATGCGTTCCGCGAAGCCAATCCGCAACAACTGGTGCCGGTGTTGCAGCATGGCCATCGCATGCTGCGGCAATCGCTTGCGATCCTGGAATACCTGGATGAAATCTGGCCGGCACCGCCGTTGCTGCCGGCCACCGCGCGCGATCGCCAGCGCGTGCGTGCGCTGGCGCAACTGGTGGCCTGCGACATGCATCCGCTCAACAACCTGCGGGTGTTGCAATACCTGGAGCGCGAATGGGGCGTGCCGCAACCCGAGCGCGACGGCTGGGTCCGACACTGGATGGAAGATGGCTTCGCCGCGCTGGAAGCGATGCTGCACCAGCACCCTTCGACCGGGACCTTCTGTGACGGCGATCTTCCCACCATCGCCGATTGCAGCCTGGTGCCGCAGGTCTACAACGCCCGCCGTTTCGGGGTCGACATGAGCGCCTATCCGGGGATCATGCGGATCGAGCAAGCGTGCCTGGCCCTGCCCGCATTCGAAGCCGCGCGCCCCGAAAACCAGCCCGACGCCCCACCCGCCTAAAAACGCGCCCAAGCCCGCGATACCCGCCCACGCCGCGAACCCGCGCCCCGTAGGAGCGTCCCTTGGCCGCGCCAACAGCCCTCTCCGTGAAGGGCCACCGCTATTTCGCGCTTGCGCGACCGGGACACGCCGTGAATACATCCTTGTAGGCTTTTCAGCGACATCCATGTCGCTGGAAGTCCCGGCCGCGCAAGCGCGAAATCGCGGCGGCGGCATCAAGCGTGTTTAACGGCTTCTTGCGGCCGAAGACCCCAACACCGAGCCCCAACGGACGTCGCGCGTGCAGTCCCGACAGGCGGGGGTTCTGGCGACATGGATGTCGCCAAAAAGCCTACAAGGATGTATTCACGGCGTCCCCCGCCTGGCGGGGCTGCATGCGCGGCGGGGCTGAAACGAAGTTGCCGGCTGTTGGCGCGAAGTGCATCGCGGCCAAGGGCCGCTCCTACGAGGTTCGCGTGGGCGGGTGGATCAGCCGGCGAACGCGTCGGCGTAGGGATCGTGGGCGCCGGTGGTGCCTTCGGACAGCCGGAACTTGAGCGCGAGGCCTTCGCGCGAATCGGCCGCATGCAAGGCCTCGTCCATCCCGACCTTGCCTTCCTTGTACAACCGGAACAGGCACTGGTCGAAACTTTCCATCCCGGCCTCCAGGGTTTCTTCCATTGCCTGCTTGATTTCGTGGACCTGGCCACGTCGCAACAGGTCGCGGATCACCGGCGTATTGATCAGCACTTCGGCGGCGGGCAAACGGCGCCCATCGACGCCAACCACCAGCCGCTGCGACACCACGGCTTTCAGGTTCAACGCCAGGTTCATCAACACGTTCTTGTGCGCGCCCTCGTCGAAGAAATTCAGGATCC
>JBDSOZ010000034.1:0-5983 GCA_039914555.1 Luteimonas sp. | reverse complement strand
GAGATCAAGACCCTGATCATCAAGGGCAAGGAGCAGGGTTACCTGACGTACGCCGAGGTCAACGATCACCTGCCCGACGACATCGTCGATCCGGAGCAGATCGAAGACATCATCGGCATGATCAACGGCATGGGCATCGAGGTGCACGAGGTTGCGCCGGATGCCGAGACCCTGCTGCTGGCCGGGCAATCGGGCAGCGGCCGCGAGGTCGATGACACCGCCGCCGAGGAAGCTGCCGCCACCTTGTCCGCGCTCGACGCCGAGGGCGGCCGCACCACCGATCCTGTGCGCATGTACATGCGCGAGATGGGAACGGTCGAGTTGCTGAACCGCGAAGGCGAGATCGCCATTGCCAAGCGGATCGAGGAAGGCCTCAACCAGATGTTGTCGTCGCTGGCCAGTTTCCCGTGGTCGGTGAGCCTGCTGGTCGAGGATTACGAGCTGCACAAGGCTGGCAAGAAGCGCCTGGCTGAAATCGTGGTCGGCTTCAACGACATGCTCGATGAAATCCCCGAGCCGGCGCCTGCGCCGGTGGCCAAGACGGCCGATGCCGAATCCGACGATGAGTCGGATGAAGATGACGACGACACCGAGGAAGAAGAGGCTGGCCCCACCGGGCCGGACCCGGTCGAGGTCGCGCGCCGCATGGGTGACCTTGGCGCGTTGTACACCAAGTTCCAGAAGTCCTATGCCAAGAACGGCCCCAGCGCCAAGCCGGTGTTGAAGCTGCGCGAGGAAATGGCGGCGCTGTTCATGACCCTCAAGCTGCCGCTGCCGTTGGTCGACACCCTGGTGCGCAACTTGCGCGTGGTGCAGGGCGAGATCAAGGACCACGAGCGCCGGATCCTGGACCTGTCCACCCGCGTCGCCAAGATGCCGCGCAAGGACTTCATCCGCTCGTGGGACGGCAACCAGACCAACCTGCAATGGGTCGACGACGTCCTCAAGCGCAAGCAGAAGTGGTCGAGTGCACTGCGTGACGTCAAGGACCAGATCGTGGCCGAGCAGGAAGCCACCATCGCGCTCGAGAAGGCGATGATGGTGACGCTGTCCGACCTCAAGGACATCACCCGGGCCATGGCCTATGGCGAAGCCAAGGCGCGCAAGGCCAAGAAGGAAATGGTCGAGGCCAACCTGCGCCTGGTGATCTCGATTGCCAAGAAGTACACCAACCGCGGCCTGCAGTTCCTCGACCTGATCCAGGAAGGCAACATCGGCCTGATGAAGGCGGTCGACAAGTTCGAATACCGTCGCGGTTACAAGTTCAGCACCTATGCAACCTGGTGGATCCGCCAGGCCATCACCCGCTCGATCGCCGACCAGGCGCGCACCATCCGCATCCCGGTGCACATGATCGAGACGATCAACAAGCTCAATCGCATCTCCCGGCAGATGCTGCAGCAGTTCGGCCGCGAAGCCACGCCCGAAGAGCTGGCGAAAGAAATGGACATGCCCGAGGACAAGATCCGCAAGGTCATGAAGATCGCCAAGGAACCGATCTCCATGGAGACCCCGATCGGCGACGACGAGGACTCACACCTGGGCGACTTCATCGAGGACACCAACGTCGAGTCCCCGATCGACGCGACCACCAACACCAACCTGATGGAAACAGTCCGCGACGTGCTCGCTGGCCTGACCCCGCGGGAAGCCAAGGTGTTGCGCATGCGCTTTGGCATCGACATGAATACCGACCACACCCTCGAGGAAGTCGGCAAGCAGTTCGATGTCACCCGCGAGCGCATCCGCCAGATAGAGGCCAAGGCGCTGCGCAAGTTGCGTCATCCGAGCCGCTCCGAGCAGCTGCGCAGCTTCCTCGATATCGAGTAGTCGCAAGGCCGCGCCGGCGTCGGGCTTGCACGCCCGGCGTTGGTCGTTCCTCACGGGAATCCAACACGACATTGCCGATCCTGCGGTAGCCGCTGCTGCGGCGCCCAAGGAGTACTGCGGTGGACGCCACTGTCGAACCCACCCACCCATCGGCATTGCACCCGGCCCATGCGCTGCTGATGATGGCGGCGCTGCCGCTGTTCGTCGGCACCCTGTTGTGCGACATCGGCTATGCCCGGTCTTACCAGATCCAGTGGGCCAATTTCGCCTCGTGGCTGCTGGCCGGCGGCCTCTTCATCGCGGCTTTCGCGCTGATCTGGGCCATCGCTGAATTGTTCCGGTCGCGGCGTCGCCAAGGCCGCGGTCTTGTCTACTTGGTGCTGCTGTTGGCAACGTGGGGAACGGGCTTCATCAATATGCTCGTGCATGCCAGGGATGCGTGGGCCAGCATGCCGACGGCCGTCGTGCTTTCGCTGATCGTGACCGTGCTTGCAGGCATGGCCACGGGGGTCGCCATCTCGGGCCTCTGCCACACCTGTCATCTCGCGGGGCGCACGCCATGAAACACCCCGCGTTCCCGAAGCTGGTGCTGGCGAGCCTCGTGGTGGTGTTGTCCGCCTGCGGCGGCGATCCGGACCCGACCCAATACGGCGCCGATCCGACATTGCCGGCACCACGGACGACGATGCTTCCGGACATGGCCATTGCCAAGCCCGCGAACTGGGGCGATCAAGTGCCGATCGTGCCGCCGGGTTACACAGTCACGGCGATTGCTACCGGCCTGCAAATTCCGCGCCAGACCCTGGTGTTGCCCAACGGCGACATCCTGGTGGCCGAAGGCCGCGGTGGCCACGCCCCGAACTTGAAACTCAAGGATGTCATCGCCGGCTACATCAAGGCCGAAGGCACGACCTCGGTGAAAAGCGGCAATCGCCTGAGCTTGTTGCGTGATGCCGATGGCGATGGCGTCTACGAATTGAACACGGTATTTGCGGATGGCCTGGATGCCCCCTACGGGCTCGCGCTGGTCGGCAACAAGTTGTATGTCGCCAACCAGGGCGCGCTGGTGCGCTTCGATTACCGCGATGGCCAGACCAGCGCCAGCGCCAAGCCGGTCACCGTCACCCAATTGCCATCGGTCATCAACCACCACTGGACCAAGTCACTGACCGCCAGCGATGACGGCCGCTACCTGTATGTCGGCATCGGCTCCAACAGCAACATCACCGAGCGTGGCATGGTGGCTGAAGTCGATCGCGCCATGGTCTGGCAGGTCGATGCGGTAACTGGTGCGCATCGCCCGTATGCAACGGGGGTGCGCAACCCGACCGCGCTCGCGATCCAACCCGGCAGCGGGGTGTTGTGGGCCGTGGCCAACGAGCGCGATGAACTCGGCCCGAACCTGGTGCCTGACTACCTCACCTCGCTCCGTGACGGCGGATTCTATGGCTGGCCTTACAGCTACTGGGGCCAACACGTGGACCTGCGCGTGCAACCGCAGGATCCGCAGAAAGTCGCCGCGGCCATCGCCCCCGACTACAGCCTGGGCTCGCACGTTGCTCCGCTGGGCCTGGCGTTCTCGACCGCAACGATGGGCGCGCGTTTTGCCGACGGCGTGTTTGTCGGCGAGCACGGCAGCTGGAACCGCAAGGATCCGGTGGGCTACAAGGTGGTGTTCGTGCCGTTCCGCAACGGCCGCCCTGCGGGTCCGCCGGTGGATGTCGTCACCGGTTTCCGTGGCGACGATCGCAAGACCCGCGGCCGCCCGGTTGGTGTCACCGTCGATCCGCGCGGCGCCCTGATCGTCGCCGATGACCTGTCCAATACGATCTGGCGGGTGGTGCCGATCGCACCGGCAGCCACGCAGTAGCAAGTCGCCGTTTCCGCCATAATTCCTGCGTACGGGCCTATAGCTCAATTGGTTAGAGCGCGGGACTCATAATCCCTCGGTTCCAGGTTCGAGTCCTGGTGGGCCCACCACATTGTTGTCCGGCTAAGTCCGCCAAAGTCCAGGAAATGACATTCCCTGCGCCATCACGGGGCGTCAGCCGTGCTCAGTGTAAGGTTGGGTGGCATGAACCCTCAATCCTCCAACGGGACTTCGGAGACGGCGCTAGTGGCAGGGACGTCGGCTAAGGCCACCTGCCTGGCGACCGATGCGCGGGAGCGCGCTTTGTTTGAGCTTGCATCCGACGGCATCCTGATTGCCGATGCGCAAGGACGCTACGTTGACGCGAACCCGGGTATCTGCAGGATGCTCGGCTACACACGTGATGAACTCATCGGCAAGTGTGGTTCCGATATCGTTGCGGCGGCTCAAGTCGAGAAAATATCTTCGGCGCTCGATGCGATCAAGTCTGCATCCGCATACCAGCGCGAATGGACGTTCATGCGCAAGGACGGCTCGATCTTCGATGCAGAAGTGCGCGCCACCATGCTGCCGGACGGCAGTGTGCTCGCGGTGGTTCGGGACGATGCGGATAGCCGGCGTGCGGATGGATACCGTGCGTACTTGGCGGCCATCGTCGAATCCTCGGGCGATGCCATCATCGGCAAGGATCTGGATGGGATCATCAAGAGCTGGAACTCGGGCGCAGAAGCGATATTCGGCTATCCAGCAGGCGAGATGGTCGGTACATCGATCCGTCGGCTGATTCCCGATGACCTCCACGACGAGGAAGACGCCATCCTGGCAAGACTTCGTGGCGGCCAACGCATCGAGCATTTCCAGACCCGTCGACGCACACGAGATGGTCGGAACATCGATGTTTCCATGACGACATCGCCGATAAGGGATGCGCGAGGGCGGATCATCGGCGCGTCGAAGGTTGCGCGCGACATCACCGAGCAGAAAGCGAAAGCCAAGGCCAGCGGCAGTGGCCACGTGTTCTACCCAGCCTCGATGAACGAAAGTTTTGCAGCCCGGGTAAGCTTGGACGACCAACTGCGCGTGGCATTGGAGAAGCAAGAGTTCGTCTTGCACTACCAGCCCAAGGTGAGCGTCGCTACGGGAGAGCTGACCGGCGCCGAAGCGTTGATCCGCTGGAACCGGCCACAGTTCGGGTTGGCGCCGCCTGGTGTGTTCATCCCGATATTGGAAGAAACCGGATTGATCCACCAGGTCGGGCATTGGGCGCTGCAACAGGCGATCGCCGATTATCTTCGCTGGAAGCGCGCAGGGCTTCCAGTCCAACCGATCGCAGTGAATGTATCGTCGCTGCAGTTGCGCAACCCTGGCTTCCTCGCCGAGATCGAACAATTGATCCGCATCGACCCCGCTGCCGCCGCCGGCCTGGAGCTGGAAATCACCGAAAGCATGGTGATGGAAGACATCCCGAACGGTATCTCCAGCCTGAAGGCAATCCGCGAGATGGGCCTGAGCATCGCGCTTGTCGAATTCGGCACCGGGTTCTCGTCGCGCAACGACCTTTCGAAGCTGCCGTTGAACGCACTGAAGATCGACCGCTCGTTCGTCAATGACATGACGGACACGCCCGAAGGGCTGTCGCTGGTATCCAGCATGGTCACGCGGGCGCACACGCTGAACCTGAGAGTTGTTGCCGAAGGCGTCGAGACCGAAGACCAGGCGCGCTTCCTGCGCCTGTTGCGCTGCGACGAGATGCAGGGCTACCTTTTCAGCAAACCGGTGCCGGGCGACCAGTTCGAAAGCAGCTTCCTGGCTCGGTCAAACTGATCGCCATCACGGCGTCATACGGTCAGTCATTGCGCCAGCGGCGCATGGCTGACACCACACTCAATTGAGTTCGAACACCTCGCTGGCGGGCCGGGTTTCCGGCAGCACGTAGACCACACCTTGGGTGCCCTTGAATGCGGGGCTCACGACTGTCGCGTAGAAATGCTTCGGGACGTTGATGCAACCCCAGGAAATCCTGCGTTCCTGCGGTAATGGGCTGGCCAGTCGTTGCAGGCGTCGTTCTTCCGGCCGGTTGGTCGCAACCGCATGCAGGGCAATTGAATTGTCGTAGTCAATCCAGAGGATCTCCTTGCCGGCCGGGTCATGTCCCAGCGAAGCAAGGAAGCGACCGGCTGGTGTGACCCGCAACTCCGGGCCGATGTCCGCCAGTTTCCGGTTGCGGATACTGGCATTGGGGTCATCGCCCAATGCCAACCCAAGCAATGCCGGCGCTGCGCC
>JBDSOZ010000021.1:0-3657 GCA_039914555.1 Luteimonas sp. | reverse complement strand
GCAGTTCGCCCTTGGCATTCCACATGCGGCCGGAGTCGCGGATCATCGCCGGCATCGAGGCGTCGACGATCACGTCGCTGGGCACGTGCAGGTTGGTGATGCCCTTGTCCGAGTTGACCATCGCCAGGCCTGGACGCTGCGCATACAACGCGGCGATGTCAGCCTGGATTTCCGCTTGCTTGGCAGCGGGCAAAGTACCGAGCTTGGCGTACAGGTCGCCGAGTCCGTTGTCCGCATCGAACCCGATTTCCTGCAGTGCAGCTTCGTGCTTGTCCAGCACCGGCCCGAAGAATGCGCGCACGGCGACACCGAACATGATCGGATCGGAGACCTTCATCATCGTTGCCTTCAGGTGCAACGAAAACAGCACGCCCTGCGCCTTGGCGTCGATGATCTGGGCGTCAAGGAAGCGTGCCAGCGCGGCCGTCCGCATCACCGTCGCGTCAATGACTTCGCCGGCCTTGAGCGCGAGCTTGTGCTTGAGCACGGTGACGCTGCCATCGCTGCCGACGGCCTCGATGCGGACATTGGTCGGGGCGGCCAGGGTGATGGATTGCTCGTTGCCGTAGAAATCGTCTGCGTCCATGTGCGCGACATGCGATTTTGAATCGGCGCTCCAAGGTCCCATGCGGTGCGGATGCTTGCGCGCGTAAGCCTTGACCGAGGCGGGTGCGCGCCGATCCGAATTGCCTTCGCGCAGCACCGGGTTGACCGCGCTGCCCTTGGCCTTGTCGTAGCGCGACTGGATGTCCTTGAGCTTGGCGTCGGTCGCGTCGTCGGGATAGTCCGGTACCGGATAACCCTGTTGCTGCAGTTCGGTGATCGCGGCCTTCAGCTGCGGCAGCGACGCACTGATGTTGGGCAACTTGATGATGTTGGCTTCAGGGGTGGTCGCCAGCCGTCCGAGTTCGGCAAGGTCATCAGCAACCCGCTGGCCGTCAGCCAGATACTCGGGGAACTGCGCCAGGATCCTTCCCGCCAACGAAATATCTCGGGTCTCCACCACGATCCCGGCCGTCGCCGCATAGGCTGCAACGATCGGCAGCAACGACTGGGTCGCCAGCAAGGGCGCCTCGTCGGTGAGGGTGTAGAGGATCGTCGGGTCGCGTGGTGTCGGGTCGCGTGGAGACATGGTGGGCTCGCCGGAAGTGCGGGCCCACCATTGTATTGCGGCAACGAGCGCCGCGTTACTTGACGTCGAACTCGCGGGTCTGCACGACCATGCCGTTGTTCCACACTTCCAGCTTGTAATGCCCGGCCGGCCAGCCATCCGGTTTGCTGATGCTGAAGTCGGTGACCTGCGCGCCTGCTGGCACCGATTTCTCCTGGGTGTCGACCACCTGGCCATCCTGGAAGGTCCACTTGCCAGTCAGGTTGCCGCCGGTGGTCCCGTTGGTCGCGACTGAAGCGTGGATGGTGTCGGTGCCGGCGAAGCTGATTCCCGGCGTGGTGATGCGATTGTCCGTGCCCACCGCGCTGCCGAGATCGACCGTGGTGACGACAAACTCGTTCGCGGCCGGCGGTGTCGCAGGCGTCGACTCACCCATCGGCGCAGGGGTTGTCGGGGCGGTGGCATCGGTGGTGGCGTCGTGCTTCTTGCAGCCTGCCAAAGCAAGGCCTGCGGCCAGTGCAGCGACAATCGCAAGGTTGAGGGTGTTGTGCTTCATGGGGCGCTCCTTGGGGGAATGGGTTCTCAGTCTTGGTTGGCGGGAAGCGTCAGCACCTGGCCCGGACGGATCCGGTCTGGGTCGTCGAGCTGGTCACGATTGGCATCGAAGATGGCATGCCATTTGCTGGCCTTGCCGTAGTGCTTGTGGGCGATTGCCGACAACGTGTCGCCTTTCTGCACGGTGTAGGTATCAGCACGGGTATCCGCTGGCACCGTGTCCACACGCCCCTGCACATTGGAGAAGTCGGCGTTGCCCGTGTTGGCAGGCACGGTGTCGGCCTGGCCTCTTACATTGGAGAAGTCGGCCTGCTTGCCGGCGCCGATGTTGGCGCTGGAACTGGGACGCAGCGAAAGATCGCCTGGATCCTTCGGGGAATGGGATGACATGACCGCGCTCCTGCACCGTGGGGTTGCGGCAGGCTCGCATGGTCTGTGTTAAGGCGGCATCGCGCCGGCGTGAGGGACGTCTTCATCCCCTAGCATCGTCACGCCGGGGTTATTGGCGGACGTCGCGCAACAGCGGTGGAGGTTCGCGATCCGGCGTGGCCCGCCAGGGATTGATATCGAGACCACCACGGCGCGTATACCGCGCCTCCACGCACAGCGACTGCGGACTGCAACGCGCCATCAGGTCGGTGAAGATGCGCTCGACGCATTGCTCGTGGAATTCGGCATGGTCACGGAACGAGACCAGGTAGCGCAACAAGCCGGCGCGATCGATGCGCGGACCTCGATAGCCGATGTGCACGCTGGCCCAGTCGGGTTGGCCAGTGACCGGGCAGTTTGACTTGAGCAGGTCCGACCGGAGCGTCTCTTCGATGATGTCGCGTGGGTCAGCCTGCAGGTATGTCGCGTTTGGCGGGCCGTAGTCGTCGATAGCGACATCGAGGGTGTCGAGGGTGACGCCGGGGCTGCCAGTCTGGATTGGGGGCAGGCCCGCGACGACATCGACGGTACCGCCGGCGACCTGTGCCAGGTCGCCGGCGATCCGCGCATGCACGCTGGCCACGTCTTCAAAGCGGGTCGCGTTGAACGAGTTCAGGTAGAGCTTCAGCGACTTCGACTCCACCAGGCGCGGCGTGGTTGCCGGCACCGACAACGCCAGCGTTGCAACGACCGGCTTGCCGCGCGGGTCGAGCCACGACACCTCATAGGCATTCCAGCGATCGGCACCCGTGAACGGCAACGGACCCATCGCCATTCCCAGCGTCGCGCGCCCGAGTTCGCGCCCAATCGAAAACAGCAGGGTCGGGTCGTACGCGCTCGGATACGCGACCGTGCGGCCGAGGGCCGGAACCTGGGTCACTGCACCTTGAAGTCAGCCAGGCCCACGGGCACGTTGTCGACGTCAATGCCGACGCTGTATTTGCCTGGCTTCATGCCGTCAGCGCGCGAAAATGCAAACGCAACGTGGTCGCCAGTCATGGCTTTTTTCTCGATTTTCTGCGACATCCCGTTGTTGTCGGTCCAGTACACGGTGGCCATCGCGCCAGGATGCGCGCGGGTATCGATCGAGGCGTGGACCGTATCGCCCAGCGCATAGACCGCCTTCGCGCCGGTGGCCGCCTGGGTGGCATCGACCGACGTTCCGACCTGCACTTCGTTGGCACCGATCTGGACGACGTCTATCGGCTGCGTGCTGGCAGGGGCAGGAGCGGTGGCAGCGCCTGCGGCGTCGGCCGGAACCGCCGCCGCGTCTGTTGCTTCCGGAACATCAACCGTTTCCTCGCCGCAGGCGGCCAGGGCCAAGGCAAAGACACCCGTGCACAATATGAGTGGGAGACGCATCGCTGGATCCTTGTAGGGAGTTTGAAGGGAAGTCGCCGATTATACGCGCGCGAAATCGCGGTCACGGCCGCATTCAGGCACGGTGTTCGACCGCCAGGTACGGTGCCGAACGCATCTCCACCAGGCGCGAGGAGGTGCGCTCGAATGCAGCGGCCATGCGTTCGCCGGTGTACAGCGCCATTGGCGCGGCGTCCGCGCTG
>JBDSOZ010000003.1:0-21744 GCA_039914555.1 Luteimonas sp. | reverse complement strand
GGGGGCTGTTGGCGGCGGATCGCGCGGCCCTGGGAATGCAACCGGTGTTGTTGGCGGTGGGTGCAACCGAGGTGTCGTTCAGCGACTTGCTGGCGCACTACCACGCACTGTGCGCGCGCCTTGGGCCGTTGCCACCACCGCGCACGCTGAATGTCGACCACGGTGCGCAACGCTTCCTGTTGTTCGAGTTGCCGGCGCAAGCGGCAACCGGCGCCTGCACGACGCCGGCAATGGCATGGGTCGACGTGCCCGCGATGGGAGCCCAGGTCGGGCGCGAATTCGAAGTGGCCGGCTGGGCGTTCAAGGATGGCGTCGGCTTGTCGGGCGTCGAAGTCACCCTCGACGGCAAGCTCGTCGCGCGCGCGACCTACGGCATCGAAATGCCGAATGTCGCGGCGTACTGGAAGATTTCCACGGACCCGCAGCAACCTCGGGTGGGTTTCCGCGCCCACGTCGACGCCCGTGCATTCCCGCCTGGCCGCCATTGGCTCGGCCTGCGCCTGCACGGCCTCGATGGCAGCATCGAAACCTGGTCCGAGCAACCCATCCACCTCGCTCCCTAGTCCCGACGCTTCGGGAAGGCAACCGCCGGCCACAACTCAATCGCAGCCGCCCGGCAACAACCAAGCGTTAGTCTCATGGAACCAGGAAACCAGCTGCCCGCAGCAAGCCGGCAGTGGCGATCAACGGCAGGCCCACCAATGCGGTCGGATCCTGCGACTGGATCGATTCGAACAATGCGATGCCCAGGCCTTCGGCCTTGAAGCTACCGGCGCAGTCGAACGGTTGCTCCGCATCGACATAGCGCGCGACTACGGCCGCATCGAGCCGACGGAACCGGACCAGGGTCGTATCCAGCGCCTGAAACCCGGTTTGGGCGGAATGAGCCAGGCACACGCCCGTATGGAACGCCACCTCGTGCCCCGACATCGCCAACAACTGTGCCATGGCCCGCTCACGCGTCCCTGGCTTGCCCAGTGCAGCCCCCTCGAATTCGGCGACCTGGTCTGACCCCAGGACCCAGGCGCCCGGGTGCAGGCGTGCCACCCCGGCGGCTTTGGCTGCCGCCAGCCGCTGCACCATCGCCGTTGGCGATTCGCCAGCCAATGCGGTTTCGTCGGTATCCGGGTGCGCAAGCTCGAAAGGCAGCCGCAGCCTGGCCAGCAGCTCCCGGCGGTAGGGCGACGTCGATGCCAGCAGCAACCGCGGCATCGCGGCTCAGTGCACCGTAGGCGCGCGGGCACGCTCGATCTGCAGCAATTGCAGGTCGATCTTCTGGCGCCCGGCATTGATCGAGTCCCGCACCTGGACCAGTTGCCCAAGGTTGGCTGACTGGCCGTGCTGTTGCAGCCACAGTCGCTGGCGCAGCATCTCCTGCAGGGCGTCGCGCACCGGGTCGTGCTCACTGCCCGCGATCGCCTCGATTTCGGCCCGGGCGGTGCGCAATCGAGCTTCCAGCGCGTCGGCGGCGTCGAGCACCTGGGCCAGCGCCTGCTGGCGACGCCCGGAGCGGCGGCGCAGCAGCAGAAAGGGGATAATGATGGCTGCGGCTGCGAGCAGCACGATAACGAGGGTCAAGGGCAGGTCCGGACCGGGTGGCGTCCCAGTCTGACGCGCCATCCGGTAACGGGCAAATCCCCGTCCAGGCAAGGACTTGGGTTTGACAGCAGGCCGCCTGGCCTCTAACATTTTCCGGCTTATGTCCGTGGAATTGCCCGAGGTGCTTGACGCCTGGCGCATGGTGGCTGCGCGACGGGGATTCGAAGGAACCCTGCCGCTGTCTTCCATGGGGCGCCTGCGTGACTCCTTGTGTGACGACGAGGGCCAAGTGCGTTACCGGATCGAGTTCGATCGCGATGCGTTGCAGGTTGCCTATGTGGAGTTGCGGATCGACGCAACCCTGCCGTTGGTCTGCCAGCGAACGCTGCAGCGTTTCCTGCAGCCGGTCGAGTTGCTGCAGCGGTTGGCACTGCTGCCCGCCGACACCGACCTGGAAGCGGCGGAGGCCGGTTTGCCGGAAGGGTATGAACCGCTGTCGGTACCCGCCGGCGGTGGGTTGCGGCCAGCGGAGCTGATCGAGGACGAGTTGATCCTTGCGGTGCCGGTGGTGGCGATTTCGCCGGGAAGCGAGGCGCTGGCGCAGGATTGGCCGGCGAGCGCGGACGAAATGGCCCAGGCCAATCCGTTCGCGGCGTTGGGCGCGCTGAAGAAGCGCAGCTGAACAAAATGGTGTCGCCGGAATGGTTCCGGTGGCCAGTGACGAATCGAAAGTTGGAGCAATCCCATGGCTGTACAGAAGTCCCGCGTGTCTCCGTCCCGTCGTGGCATGCGCCGCGCCCACGACGCGTTGTCCGCGAAGCAGTTGTCGACCGACCCGACCTCGGGCGAGACCCATCTGCGCCACCACGTCACCGCTGACGGCTACTACCGCGGCAAGCAAGTGATCGTGCCCAAGACCAAGGTCGCCGACGAAGAGTGAGCACGACCTACGCCCGCATCGCGGGTACCGGCAGTTACTTGCCGGAAAAGGTGCTGACCAACGACGATCTGGCGAAGATCGTCGACACCAGCGATGAATGGATCGTGTCGCGGACCGGTATCCGCGAGCGCCACATCGCTGCCGACGGCGAGACCACCGGTGACCTGGCTTACCACGCGGCCGTGCGCGCGCTGGAAGCCGCGGGCGTGGATGCGTCCGAGCTGGACCTGATCATCCTCGGCACGACCACGCCCGACCTGATATTCCCGTCCACCGCCTGCCTGCTGCAGCATCGCCTGGGCGCCAACGGTTGCCCGGCATTTGATGTCAACGCCGCCTGTTCCGGTTTCGTGTACGCGTTGACGGTGGCTGACAAGTTCATCCGCAGCGGCGCGGCGAAAACCGCGCTGGTGGTGGGCGCCGAAACCCTCAGCCGCATGGTCGACTGGACCGAACGCACCAGCTGCGTCCTGTTTGGCGATGGTGCCGGCGCCGTGGTGCTCAAGGCCGATGCCGAGACCGGGATCATCAGCACCCACCTGCACGCCGATGGCGGCAAGAAGGAGTTGCTGTGGAATCCGGTTGGAGTCTCGGTCGGGTTCAAGGTCGACGAACACAACGCCGGCGTGCGCATCCGCATGATGGGTAGTGACGTGTTCAAGTACGCAGTCAAGGCCTTGGACGCGGTGGTCGAGGAAACCCTCGCCGCCAACCACCTGGATCGCCGCGAAATCGACTGGCTGATCCCGCACCAGGCCAACCTGCGCATCATCGAAGCCACCGCCAAGCGCCTGGACATGCCGATGGACCGGGTCATTGTCACCGTCGACAAGCACGGCAACACGTCCTCGGGTTCGGTGCCGCTGGCGCTGGACGAGGCGGTGCGCTCGGGGCGGGTCCAGCGTGGCCAGTTGGTGCTGCTCGAGGCATTCGGTGGCGGCTTTACCTGGGGCTCGGTCCTGCTGCGCTACTGATCGTTCCTACATACGGTAGGGTACAGACGCTCCAGGAGGCTGGCCTTTATCATGCGCGTCCCGTTCTCCACCCCCACGACATGACCCAACCGCTCGCCTTCGTCTTTCCCGGCCAGGGATCGCAATTCATTGGCATGCTCGCCGAGCTGTCGGAGTTGCATGCGCAGGTCAAGGACACTTTTGTCGAGGCTTCCGACGGCGCCGGAGTGGACCTGTGGGTAATGTCCCAGGGCGGTCCGGAAGAAATGCTCAACCGGACCGAGTACACCCAGCCGGCATTGCTTGCCGCCGGGATCGCGGTGTGGCGGTTGTGGTTGCAGCATGGAGGCGAGCAGCCGGCCGTGCTGGCGGGTCATAGCCTTGGCGAATACAGCGCCTTGGTCGCGGCTGGCGCCTTGTCGCTGCATGACGGCGCGCACCTGGTGCGCCTGCGTGGCCAGTTGATGCAGGACGCGGCGCCCGCCGGGATCGGCGCGATGGCTGCCGTGCTGGGCGCCGAGGATGCCTTGGTCGTGGAAGCATGCCGCGAAGCGTCAAGCGACCAGGTCGTCGTCCCCGCCAATTACAACTCGCCAGGCCAGGTCGTGATTGGTGGCCACGCGGCCGCGGTTGACCGCGCGTTGGCGCTGCTGGCCGAACGCGGCGTGCGCAAGGTGGTGAAGCTTGCCGTCAGCGTGCCATCACATACGCCCCTGATGCGCGAAGCTGCCAACCGCCTGTCTGAAACGATGGCTGCAATGGACTGGCGCGAACCGGCGATTCCAGTGGTGCAGAACGTTGATGCCGAAGTGCACCAGGGCGTGCAGTCGATCCGCGATGCGCTGGTGCGCCAGTTGTACCTGCCGGTGCAATGGACCAACTGCATGCAGGCGCTGGTCGCGCTTGGTGCAACCCGGGTTGGCGAATGCGGCCCAGGCAAGGTCCTTGCGGGTCTTGCCAAGCGCATCGACAAGTCGTTGGACGCGCGTGCCCTCGGCACCCCGGGCGATTTCGAATCCGCGGTGGCGGAGTGGAGCAACTGATGGACAAGAGCCTGGTGGGCGAAGTGGTATTGGTGACTGGCGCGAGCCGCGGCATTGGCGCAGCGATCGCCGATCATCTGGCGGCCTTGGGCGCAACCGTGTTCGGCACCGCGACCTCGGATGCAGGCGCGGCGGCAATCGGCGAGCGCCTCGCGCCGGCGGGCGGCCATGGCCGCAAGCTCGATGTCACCGACGGTGCGGCGGTCGAGGCACTGGTGGACGCCATCAGCAAGCAATCGGGCGCAATCAGCATCCTGGTCAACAACGCCGGCATCACCCGTGACAACCTGTTGCTGCGGATGAAGGACGAGGAGTGGAACGACATCCTCGACACCAACCTCAGCAGCGTGTTTCGCACCAGCAAGGCGGTGATGCGCTCGATGATGAAGGCGCGCAAGGGCCGCATCATCAACATTGCCTCGGTGGTTGGCGTCACCGGCAATGCCGGCCAGGCCAATTACGCAGCAGCAAAAGCCGGCATCATTGCTTTCAGCAAGTCGCTTGCGAAGGAAATCGGCAGCCGTGGCATTACCGTCAACGTGGTCGCGCCAGGCTTCATCGACACCGACATGACCCGCGCGTTGCCTGAGGCGGCGCGCACCGCGCTGATTGGCCAGATCGCGCTTGGCCGGCTTGGCGTGCCAGCCGACATCGCGCAAGCGGTGGCGTTCCTGGCGAGTCCGGCGGCGGCCTATATCACCGGCGAAACCCTGCATGTCAACGGTGGCATGTACATGCCCTGATGGCATCTTGATAAGTGATTGCAAGTACCTGAACCATAAGGGCTTGTCCGGACATGCACGAGTTTCCCGGCTTTCCCTTACACTATCCGCCTGAACAGACTCCCCGGAGGAGCAGCACCCATGAGCAGCATCGAAGAACGCGTCAAGAAGATCGTGATCGAACAACTGGGCGTCAAGGAAGAGGAAGTCACCAACAGCGCCTCCTTCGTCGACGATCTTGGCGCGGACTCGCTCGACACGGTCGAACTGGTCATGGCCCTCGAGGAAGAATTCGAGTGCGAGATTCCCGACGAGGAAGCCGAGAAGATCACGTCCGTGCAGCAGGCCATCGATTACGTCAAGGCGCACGTCAAGGGGTAAGCCCGGGCTGTCCCTGACATTGCCTGGGGCCGCTTTCGCGGCCCCAAGCATTTGCAACCCAGGAGCTGGAAATGTCCAAACGTCGCGTCGTCGTCACCGGACTCGGAATCCTTTCGCCGCTGGGCAACGACCTGGGCAGCAGTTGGGACGGGGTCGTCAACGGCCGCTCGGGTATTGGCCCGATTACCCATTTCGACGTGTCCGGGTTTCCCACCCGTATTTCGGGCGAGGTCAAGGGATTTGATCCCACCCAGTGGGTAGCGCCGAAAGACGTCAAGAAAATGGATCCGTTCGTGCTGTACGGGGTCGCCGCCTCGATGATGGCGATTGCCGATTCCGGGCTGGTCATCGAGGGCGAGGCCGCCGAGCGCATCGGGGTGGCCATTGGCGCCGGCATCGGCGGACTCAAGGGTATCGAGGAAACCACGCTCAAATTCGCCGAGGGCGGCGCACGCAAGGTCTCGCCGTTCTATGTGCCAAGCACCATCATCAACATGGTCGCGGGCCAGGTCTCGATCATGACCTGCGCCAAGGGCCCCAACATCGCGGTGGTCACTGCCTGCACCACGGCGACCCACAACATCGGCCTGGCGATGCGCATGATCCAGTACGGCGAAGCCGACGCAATGATCGCCGGTGGTGCCGAGTACGCGACCACCCCGACTTCGCTGGGGGGGTTCTGCGCGATGAAGGCACTGTCCACCCGCAACGACGCGCCAGAACAGGCCTCGCGGCCGTGGGACAGGGACCGCGACGGTTTCGTGATGGGCGACGGTGCCGGCATCGTGGTGCTGGAGGAATACGAACAAGCCAGGGCGCGCGGCGCGCGCATCTATTGCGAGCTGGTCGGCTTTGGCATGAGCGGTGATGCGTTCCACATGACCGCGCCCAGTGAGAGCGGCGATGGCGCTGCCCGCTGCATGCGCAACGCAATCGGCGATGCCGGCATCGATGTGTCGCAGATCGGCTACATCAACGCCCACGGAACCTCGACCCCGGCCGGTGACCTGGCCGAAACCATGGCGGTCAAGGCTGCACTCGGCGACCACGCCTACAAGACCATGGTCAGCTCGACCAAGTCGATGACCGGCCACCTGTTGGGGGCAGCCGGCGGGATCGAAGCCGTGTTCTCGGCAATGGTGCTGCACACCGGGGTGATCCCGCCGACGATCAACCTCGACAATCCGTCCGATGGCTGTGATCTCGACTACGTGCCGCATGTCGCGCGCGAGGCCAAGGTGGACGTGGTCATGTCCAATTCCTTCGGCTTCGGCGGCACCAACGGCACCCTGGTGTTCCGCCGCGCCTGAGCGCGGTCGGGCGCATGCTCGTCACTCGCCACCTCGACGCCGGCAGCGACCTGTTGGCGCTGCAGCGGCTTGCGCCGGCGCGCTATCCGCTGTTGCTGGAGTCATCCGCGGCCGGGACCAGCCACGGTCGCTGGGACATCCTGCTGGCCGCCAATGGCGAATCGCTGGCGCTGGATCGGGATGGCGTGCTGGCGCGCGAAGACGGCAGCCGCCAGCCTGGCGACTTCCTCGATGCACTCGATGCGGGCTGGCGCGAGCAGCGCGTGCCACATGAAAATTCGCCCTGGCCATTTCGTGGTGGCTGGGCACTGTTGCTGGGCTACGAGCTGGCGGAGCAAGTCGAGCCGGTATTGCAGTTGCCGCCTGCTGCCGGCGATTTGCCGGTTGCCCTGGCGTTGCGGTGCCCGGCGGCAGTGCTGCGTGATCGTGCCACTGGCGATTGCGTGGCGATTGCCGAGCGCGACCATGCGGGCATGTTGGACGCAATCGAAGCCGACCTCGAGGCCGCGCGCGCGCTGCCGCCACTGCCGCCATGGGTTGCCCCCGGGATCGTGGAAGAAGACCCGCCGCAGCAATTTGTCGCTGGGGTTGTCCGCATCCTTGAATACCTGGCGGCAGGCGACCTCTTCCAGGCCAACCTGTCGCGCGGCTGGCACGCTTGCTTCGACACACCACCGGCACCGGCGTCCTTGTTCGTGCAGCTGCGAGAACACAATCCCGCGCCATTCGCGGGTGTGTTCGCCGGCGCAGGGTGGGCGGTGGTGAGCGCGTCGCCCGAGCGCCTGGTTTCGGTGCGCGGACCGGTGGTGGAAACGCGGCCGATTGCCGGTACCTGGCCGCGGGCGAATGCCGCGGACACGGCCGGCGACGATGACGCGGTCCGGATCCGCGAACTGGTCGGCAACCCCAAGGAGCGCGCCGAGCACGTGATGCTGATCGACCTGGAGCGCAACGATCTTGGCCGGGTGTGCGCGCCAGGCAGCATCGTGGTCAACGAGTTGATGACGGTGGAGAGCTACGCGCATGTGCACCACATCGTCAGCAACGTGCGTGGGCAACTGCGCGACGGGATCGCGCCGGGCGAGGTGATCCGGGCAACGTTCCCAGGCGGAACCATCACTGGCTGCCCCAAGGTGCGTTGCATGCAGGTGATTGCCGAACTCGAAGGCCAGGGACGCGGCGCTTACACCGGCGCGTTCGGCTGGCTCAATCGCGACGGCGACATGGACCTCAATATCCTGATCCGCAGTGCCGAGATGGAAGCAAGTGCCTCGGGTGGGAGCGACCTGCGCTTCCGAACCGGTGCGGGCATCGTCGCTGACTCCGATCCGGCGCGTGAACTGGCTGAAACACGGGCCAAGGCCCGCGGCATGTTGCGTGCGTTGGGGGTGGACCGGTGAACGTGAGGATTTTCCACGGCTCAAATCGGGTGGACGCCATCGCCGTGGACGACCGCGGCCTGGCCTATGGCGATGGCGTGTTTGAAACCATGCGCGCCCATCGCGGCGATTTGCCGTGGTGGGACGCGCATTGGGCGCGGCTGGCGCGCGGTGGCGAACGCCTGGCCCTGGCCTTGCCGGACCCGACGCAAGTGCGCGAGCAGGCCGGCCAAATGCTTGCCGACGGCGGCGACTGGATTCTCAAGCTGATCGTCACCCGTGGGGGTCGTGCGCGCGGATATGCGCCAGACAACGCCGCGCAGCCGCATTGGTTGCTGTCCCGGCATGCCGTGCCGGCGCGTCGCGATGATCACGCCAAAGCCGGTGGCCTGCGCTTGCACTGGTGCAGCACTGGCATGGCGACGCAGCCGGCGCTGGCGGGGATCAAGCATTGCAATCGTCTCGAACAGGTGCTCGCACGCGCCGAATGCATGCGGATGGGCGCCGACGAGGGCCTGATGTGTGACACCGAAGGCAGGGTCGTTGCGGCCACCAGCGCCAACCTGTTTGTGTTGCAGGCGGGGCAGTGGACCACGCCGTTGCTCGACCGCTGCGGTGTCGCCGGCACCTGCCGTGCCCACCTGTTGGCGCCGTTGCAAGCGCGCGAAGGCCATTTGCAACCCCGGGACGTGGAGTTGGCGGACGCGGTTTTCCTGTGCAATGCGGTGCGCGGTATCCTGCCGGCGGCAAGTCTCGGCACGCGCATTTGGCAACCGCATCCTGGGTTGGCCCGGGCGCGTCACCTGTTGGCGGAATTGCATCCCGGCTTCGCGCCGGAAACGGAGTAGGCGTGGGTCGCAGCAACGGCAAGCGGAATAATGGCAAGCGCAGCGGCGCGGGACGCAGCTTGCGCACCCTGTTCGTGCTGACCGCATTGATTGCAGGGGCGCTTGCCTGGTTTGCCTATGGACGTTATTCGGGCTTCGTCGACGCACCCATCGCGGGTGTCGAAACAGATGCGAGCCTGATCCTGCAGCGCGGCGATTCGTTTGCCACCATGCTCACCAAGTTGCATGCCACTGGCGCCCATGGTGACCACGACGTTGAGTGGCGGGTCCTCGCGCGGCAGATGGGCGCGGCTGGCCACCTGCAGGTGGGTGAGTACGCCCTGCCTGTCGGCACGACACCGCGACAACTATTGCAACGCATGCGCGACGGCAAGGTCGTCAGCCATCGTTTCACCATTGTCGAAGGCTGGAACCTGCGCGAGTTGCGGGCCGCGCTGGCCAAGGCCAAGCCCTTGGTCCAGGACGTTCCAAGCCTCGATGACGCGGCCCTGGTCGCCAAGCTGGGCCATCCTGGCATGCATGCGGAAGGCCGCTTCCTTCCAGAAACGTATCTGTACACGCGCGGCGACAGTGACCTCGACCTATTGCGGCGAGCCTGGGCGGACATGGACACCGCACTGGATGCAGCGTGGAAATCACGCGTGCCCGACTTGCCGTTGCAGTCGAGGGATGACGCCTTGGTGCTGGCCTCGATCATCGAGAAGGAAACCGGGGTGGCCGGGGAACGGGCGGAGATCGCGGGCGTGTTCGTGCGCCGACTGAAGTTGGGCATGAGGCTGCAAACCGATCCCACCGTGATCTATGGCATCGGCGAACGCTACGACGGCAACATCCGCAAGGCCGACCTGCTCGCCGATACGGCTTACAACACGTACACCCGGACCGGGCTTCCGCCGACCCCGATCGCGATGCCCGGCGTCGCCGCGCTGCACGCTGCGACCCACCCCGCGCCCGGTGACGCCTTGTTTTTCGTGGCCATCGGTGACGGCAGTGGCCGCCATGTGTTCACCCGCTCGCTGGGCGACCACCAGTCGGCGGTGCGTGACTACCTGCAACGCTACCGCCAGCAGCGCACGCCCCCGCAGCCGCGCAAGGCCACGCCATGACGGCGGCAGCGCCGCTGCCAGCCCATCCGCGCTTTGTCTCGCTTGAGGGCGGCGAGGGCGCCGGCAAGACCACCGTGCTTGAAGCGCTGCGCGCGGAACTTGCCGCAAACGGCGATGAAGTGGTGTGCACGCGCGAACCCGGGGGCACGCCACTGGCCGAGCAGATCCGCGCATTGCTGCTGGACACGGGCCACGAGCCGCCAGCCGCGCAGACTGAACTGCTGTTGATGTTCGCCTCGCGCGCACAACACGTGCGCGAGAAGATCCTGCCTGCGCTGGCACGCGGTGCCTGGGTGGTGAGCGATCGGTTCACCGATTCAAGCTATGCCTACCAGGGTGGTGGCCGTGGCCTCGCCAACGACCTGATTGCCACGCTTGAGCGCGAGGTGGTCGGGCTGCAGCCCGGGCTGACCCTGCTGCTGGACCTGGGCGTCGACAAGGCGCGCGAACGCACCCGCGGCCGGGTCCAGGATCCGGACCGGATCGAGCGCGAGCACGATGACTTCTTCGAGCGCGTGCGCGAGGCCTTCCTTGCGCGTGCGGCAGCCGAACCGCAGCGCATCCGGGTGCTCGACGCGACTCGCCCGGCGCCTGACGTCGCCGCGGCCGCGCTGGCGCAATTGCAGGCGTGGCGGGCAAGCCAATGACGGCGACGGCGAGTTCCGGCCTCGCGCCCTGGCAGCAACGTGCCTACCAACATGCCGCGCAGGCGCTCGACGGCCAGCGCATGGGTCATGCGTTGTTGTTTTGCGGTCCGGCGCGATTGGGCAAGGGCGAGGTCGCACGCCTGCTGGCCCGGAGGCTGCTGTGCGAATCACACGCCGGCGCCGGCGAACCTTGCGGCAGTTGCCGCGGCTGCCGCTTGTTCGCCGCCGGGACCCATCCGGATTTCCACGACGTCAGCTTCGTGCTCAATCGCGAGGGCACGCGCATGCGCACCGAGATCGTGATCGAGCAGGTTCGCGAGCTCTCGGGCAAACTGGTGTTGACACCGTTGTACGGCGGCGCCCAGGTGGCGATCGTGGACCCGGCCGACGCGCTCAATCATGCGGCCTGCAACGCCTTGCTCAAGACCCTGGAGGAACCGCACCCGGGGCGTCATTTGTGGCTGGTCGCCGCTGATCCTGCGCGCTTGCCTGCCACCATCCGCAGTCGTTGCCAGAAACTCGAGTTCCGGCTGCCGCCCGCATCGGAAGCCCTGGCCTGGCTGCAAGGCCAAGGCCACGACCCGCGGATTGCTGCCGAAGCCCTGGCAGCGGCACGTGGCCATCCGGGGTTGGCCGCGCAATGGTTGTCTGACGGTGGCCTGGCACTGCGCAAAGCAGTCGCCGCCGACCTGACCGCGATTGCGCGGGGTGACGCATCCGCAGCGGCCACCGCACACCGTTGGGCCGGTGACGAGCACGCAGCGTTGCGGTTGCAGTTTGCTGCAGACCTGGCATTGGAGCAGGCCACGCAATTGCAGCCTGGCAGCGGCTTGACCGACACCGTGCGAACCCGCAGGCTGGCCGAATGGTTTGATGCAGCCAACAGGACCGGTGCGCTGCTGCGGACCACGGTGCGCGCGGATCTCGCCTTGGTGGAACTGCTGCTGGGATGGCCACGGGCCGCAGGGGGACAACGATGACTGCAAATGCGGGAGGTGGTCGCCAGGGATTCCTGACCCTTGCGGTGAAGGACAAGGCGCACTTGTACGCGTCGTACATGCCGTATGTGAAGGCAGGCGGCATCTTCGTTCCCACCAGCAAACGTTACGCACTCGGTGACGAGGTGTTCGTGATGCTCACCTTGCCCGAGTCCAGCGAGCGCCTTGCGGTTGCAGGCAAGGTCGTGTGGGTCACGCCGGTGGGCGCGCAGGGTAGTCGTCCCGCAGGCATCGGGGTCCAGTTCACCGAAGGCGGCGACGGCGAGGTGGTGCGTTCCAAGATCGAAGCGATGCTCGCCGGCATGAATGCCGAAAAGCCCACCAGCACCATGTGAAACCACATCCCGTAAAAAGCAAAGGCCCGGCATTGCCGGGCCTTTGCTTTTTATATGGTGGAGCGGAGGGGGATCGAACCCCTGACCTTCGCGATGCGAACGCGACGCTCTCCCAGCTGAGCTACCGCCCCACGTGGATCAACAGCAGGCCGGCCGAAGCCGGAAGCCCGGGATTATACGGATGGCGCTGGTGGGCCGCCAGCCGGTGGCGCGAGCAACGGTGCCAATCTCGGTTCCAGTACGCTGCGACGCCAACCGCCAAGCGGGCCGGGCCAGCTGTCGGCATCGCCATTGGCGCGCAAATCGAGCAGCATCTGCAACCAGCGGCGCGAACCGAGCACGCCATCGGGCAGGCCGAGTTCGCTGCTGGCGCTGGCCACGGCGTCCTGCAGCTTGCGCATCAGCGCCTTGTCGCGGTCCTCGTTTCGCGCCAGCGGTGCCTCTGATTCATCCACCAGCGGCGCCTGCATCGCTTCCCAGATCGCGTTGCCCAAGCTGCGTGGGGCCTTGGGGGTGGTGTCCAGCAAGTGTTGCAGCCCGGCCCGGTCGAGGCCTGGATTGCGTGCGAGCGTGGTCGCCAGTTCGTTGTCGACGATCCAGCTGCGTGGCTTGTCGACCTGGCGCGCGTGCGCATCGCGCCAGCGCAGCAAGCGCAACAGCCGATGCTGGCCGGCAACATCCAGGAATTGTGCCGAGCGCAAGGCCAGGTGCGGCCAGCGATCAAGATCGTCCTTGCGCGCGTTGTCGACCATCCGCGCGCAGTCCTCCGCCACCCAGGCTTCGCGGCCCAGTGATTCAAGCTTGGCGATGAGATCGTCGTGCAATGCGAACAGATGCAGGACATCGTCCGCGGCGTATTCCAGTTGCGCCGGCGATAGCGGACGTCGCAGCCAGTCCGAGCGGGTCTCGCCCTTGGGCAAAGCCACTCCCAGCGTGTCCTGCACCAGCCGCTGGTAGCCGGCGCCTGCGGCGACACCAACCACGGCAGCTGCCACTTGGGTATCGAACAGGGGCGCGGGGACGACGCCACAAGCATGCTTCAGGGCAATCAGGTCCTCGCTGGCGCTATGCATCACCTTGAGCAACGCCGGATCGGCCAGCATCGAGGCCAGCGCTTCATTGATGCCGGGTGCCAGGGTGTCGACCAGCAAGATACTGCCGTCGCCCAAGGCCACCTGCAGCAGCGCGAGCTTTGGCCACCACGTGCGTTCGCGCACGAATTCCGTGTCCAGGCCCACCCTGGGCGCTGCCAAGGCCAGGCGGGCGGTCAATTCGGCGGGATCGCTGATCCATTCGCTCACGTGTGGCGGGTCTCCTGTACGGTTGTCCAGCCTAACGGTTGCCGGCGGCAGCGCCTATGCCCTAAGTTGCCCACGATCCGGGCCACACTGGTGATCCTGCATCGGGAGAGGACGTTTGCGCGCCAGTCGCTACACATCCATCGTCGCGTCGCCTGGCATGGCCGTGATCACCGGCCTGGTGCTGGCTGGCGGCCTGCTGCTTGGCGGATGTGATCGTGCTGGCAAGGACAAAGCAGACGCCGGCCGCTTGCGCGATCTCGCCGCTGGAGGCCAGGTTACGGTCGAAGGCGACGACCGCATGGCCGATGACCTCACCTGGGATCCGCCGCAAGCGGTCGTTGCGGCGGATGACTTGGCGGCAGCGCATCGGCGCGCCTCGGCGGCGCTATCCGCCGGTAAATTGTACGAGGACGCAAACGCTGCAATCCCGCTGTACAGGGCGATCCTGAAACAGGAACCGGGCGATTCCGCCGCGAGGACGGGGCTCGCACGCGCGCAGGCGCTGCTGCTGGAAAGGGGAAACGCGGCGCTGGACGATGCCGCAGACGACGTGGACGCTTTGCGCAAGGCACACGCCATCGCTTCGGTGGCGCGGGTGATCGGAGCCGCAGACAAGTCCGTGCAGGCCTATCTTGGGCGTGTCGACCAGGCGGACCGGGTCTGGGAACTCAATCGTGCGGCCGAGTCGGAACTGCGTGAGGGCAACCTCGGCGAATCCGGCACGGGTGGCGCCCTGGCCCACCTGCGGGAAGTGCTGCGGCTCGAACCTGGCCAGGCGCGTGCGCGCCAGGGCCTTGCAGCCGTTGAGAGTGCGTTGTTGCGGCGCGCGGAGGTTTCGGGCGAGGGTGGCAACTTCGGCCTGGCGCAGCGCTGGATCGCGCTGGCCGCCGCGGTCCATCCCAACGGCGATCGCGAAACCATTCCTGATGCGCGCGCACGACTGGCGGCGATGCGTACCGCGCGGATTGCCCAATTGCGCGACGAAGGGGTACGCGCATTGCAGGAGAATGCCGATGAACGCGACATCGCGGTGGCCCGCAACAAGCTTGCTGAGCTGCTGCGTATCGCCGAAGCCGGCGACCCCGCGGCGGCCGACCTGCGTGCGCGAATCGATCTGGCCACCCATTACGGTTTGTTCCGTCCAGGCCAGGCCTTCACCGATGCATTGGGCTATGGCGCGCGCGGGCCGGAAATGGTCGTCGTCCCCCACGGCGCCTTCCTCATGGGGGCCAAGCAGGACGAGGAGGGGGCCCGCGATAGCGAACGGCCGCAACATTACGTGCGCTTCGATCGTGGCTTCGCCTTGTCCCGGACCGAAGTGACGGTTGCCGAATACGGCCGCTTCATCGCTGCCAGTGGCTACAGGACCACCGCGGCGCGGCGCGGCTATTCGATGGTGTACGAGCAGCGCAGCGGCAATTTCGTCCGCCGCAACGGGATTGACTGGCGCCACGACGATCAAGGCAATGTCGCCGGCAGTGACCTGCCGGTGTTGCACGTGAGTGCACGCGATGCCGATGCCTATGCGGCATGGCTGGCCGAGCAGAGTGGACGCAACTACCACCTGCCCAGCGAAGCGCAATTCGAATACGCCTTGCGTGCGGGTGGCACCGGCCGTTTCCCCTGGGGCGATGGTGCACCACCGGTCGGTGCCGGCAACCTGACCGGGTCCGCCGACCGTTCACCGGGTGGCCGCCAATGGCACAACGCCTTTCCCGGCTACGATGACGGCTACTGGGGGGTGGCGCCGGTCGCCCGGTTCGCCGCCAATGCATACGGTCTTCACGACATGGCTGGCAATGTCAGCGAATGGGTCGCCGACTGCTGGCACGACGGATATCGCCGCGCACCCGCCGATGGCGATGCCTGGCTCAACCCGGGTTGCCGGGAGCGGGTGATGCGTGGAGGTGCGTGGGCCAGCGCCCCGGAACAGACCCGTTCGGCCTGGCGTGCATCCACACGGGTCGACACAAGCAACGCACGCCTGGGCTTCCGGGTCGCGCGGGAGTTGTAGCCCTGGCGGCAAAACCAATCACGAGGAGAGGCGCATGAGGCAGGATCCCCTGGGAAATGGACAACCGGGTGCGCCGCGTCGGCGCATCGGTGGCTTGCGCATCTGGGTACTGTTGGCGTTTGCCGGCTATGCAGCCTTTTACTGGTTCTCCAATCGCAGCGTGGATCCCTACACCGGCGAAACGGTGTTGATCGACAAGAGCATCTCGCCGGAAGACGAGAAGGCGCTTGGTTTGCAGGCCTACCAGGAAATCCTGCAGCAGGAGCCTGCGCTGGATCGCAATTCGCAGGTCTCGCGCCAGGTTGGCGAGATTGCCCAGCGCCTGATTGCCAAGATTCCCCAAGTCGAGGATGCGCTGGCTGCCGAGAACAACATGCAGGCAACCCATATCGAGCGCGCGTTCGATTGGGAGGTGAACGTCATCCCCTCCGACCAGGTCAATGCGTTCTGCCTGCCCGGCGGCAAGATTGCGGTCTATACCGGCCTGATCCCGGTGGCCGAGAACGCCGATGCCATGGCGGTGGTGATGGGCCACGAGATATCGCATGCGCTGTTGCGCCACGGCGCCCAACGCATGAGCGAGCAGAAGCTGGCGCAAATCGGGCAGATGGCTGGCGCGATGAGCGGCATGGACCAGCAACAGATGCAGGCGATGATGGCGGTGTACGGCTACGGCCGCGCCTTGCCCTATGCGCGCAAGCAGGAGACCCAGGCCGACGAAATGGGCCTGATGCTGGCGGCAGCGGCTTGCTTTGATCCGCAAGCTGCGGTGCCGTTATGGCAGCGGATGGGGCAAGCCTCAGGCGGCAGCAGCCAACCTGAATTCGCGTCGACCCACCCCGACCCCGGCACCCGGATCGAGAACCTGCAGGCGTTGATGCCGAAGGCCATGCAATACCGGGCAAAGTTCTGCAACGCTTCGGGTACTGCTGCTTCCAAGTAACTTCGATCAAAATGACATGAACATGCCGCCGTTGATCGGGATGTCGGCGCCGGTGATGAAGCCGGCGTCGTCGGCAGCCAGGAACACCACGGTGCGCCCGATCTCCGAAGGCTTTCCCAGCCGGCCCACCGGGATCTGGTTGACGATCCCGACGCGGATTTCCTCGGGGATGGCCATCACCATCGCAGTCTCGCAGTAGCCGGGTGCAATCGAGTTCACGGTAATGCCCTTGCGCGCGACTTCGCGCGCCAATGACATGGTGAATCCGTGCATGCCCGCCTTGGCCGCGGCGTAGTTGGATTGGCCAAACTGGCCGGTCTGGCCGTTGACCGAGCTGATGTTGACGATGCGGCCGAAGCCGCGCGCAATCATCCCTTCAATCGCAGGCCGGCACAGGTTGAACACGCCGCCAAGGTTGACCGCCAGCACCGCATCCCATTGCGATGGCTGCATGTTGCGAAAGGTGGTGTCGCGGGTGATGCCGGCGGCATTGACCAGGATGTCGAGCGCGCCGTGTGCCTGCTCGATGCCGTGGACCAGGGTCGTGCAGGCGTCGCGATCGGTGACATCCAGTGCGGCAAAGACGACGTCGCGGCCTGCGACCGCCGCCTCGAATTCGGCGATGCGTTGTGGATTGGAACCCATGTCCGCGGCGATGACCTTGCAACCGGCGTCGGCCAAGGCGATGCAGATTGCCGTGCCCAAGCCACCGATGCCGCCACTGACGACGGCAATACGCTGCGCCACCGGTCAGCTGCCGCGTGGCTTGTTGTTGCCGCCGCCGCTACCACTGCTGCCGACGCCGCCGGCGCTGCGGCCCAGACCCCCGACCAGGTTCTGCTGGAATTCCTTCCACAGTTCCAGGTTGCGTTCGGTCAGCTGGTTCATCATCGACCATGGGGTTTCCCCGAGCGCACTGCCGAGCTGCTGGCGGAATTGCTGCTGCTGCTCCATGAACAGGTGCATCGAGCGCTCGAGGTAGTTACCCATGTAACCCTGGAGCGAATCGCCGTAGAAACGGATGATCTGGCTCAGCAACTGGGTCGACAGCATCGGCTCGCCGTCCTGTTCCTGCTCGGCAATGATCTGCAGCAGGACCTGGCGGGTGAGGTTGTCGCCGCTCTTGGCGTCGAGGACTTCAAAGGTTTCGCCGTCAACAATCAACTGGCGCACGTCCTCGATCGTGATGTAACTCGAGATCTCGGTGTCGTAAAGGCGCCGATTGGGATATTTCTTGATGACGCGGACGGCCATGCGCAGCTACCCCCGAATGAGGCAACGAGCATGGCGCAGTGCAGCACGTGTTGCAACCCGTGGCGCCGGGACCCTACCAGCCCATGTACTGGCCACCGTTGGCCGACAGGTTCGCACCGGTGATCCAACTGGCTTCTTCGGGCATGAAGAATGCCACCGCGTATGCGATTTCCTCGGGTGTGCCCAAGCGTCCGGTCGGAATCTGCGCCACGATCTTGGCGCGCACGTCCTCGGGCACCGCCATCACCATGTCGGTGCCGATGTAACCGGGCGACACCGTATTCACGGTAATCCCGAACTTCGCGTTTTCCTGCGCCAGCGAAATCGTGAATCCATGCATGCCAGCCTTGGCGGCGGCATAGTTGGCCTGGCCGTATTGGCCTTTCTGGCCGTTGATCGACGCGATCTGGATGATCCTGCCCCATTTGCGCGCGCGCATGCCCTCGATCACCGGACGGGTCATGTTGTAGACCGAGTTGAGGTTGGTGTTGATGACGTCACCCCACTGTTGTGGCGTCATTTTGTGGAAGGTCGTGTCGCGGGTGATGCCGGCGTTGTTGACCAGGATGTCGACCGGGCCCAGTGTTGCCTCGACGCCGCGGACCAGGGCCTCGGCTTCAGCTGGCGAGCCGACGTCGCCCTGGACCAGGGTCACGTCATAACCGGCTGCCTGCATTTTCCGCTCCCACTCGCGGGCCTTGTCTTCGTTGCGGTAATTGGTGGCGACCTTGTGGCCAAGGTCGGCCAAGCGCTTGCAGATCGCGGTCCCGATGCCACCGGTACCACCTGACACCAGTGCGACGTGAGCACCCATTGCGTTCTCCTGACCTGTCATGGAATTGGCATTGATTCTAGGCGTGCGACGCGCCATCGGTGTTGTGCGATGCGGCGGGGAAAGAAAGTGGACCGCGCGGGATCGCGGCGGGGTCGAAGGACTTGAGCGCCGCATGCAGCAGCTCGGGTGTGGATCGTGCCGCGGCCAGCGCGTGCCGTTCCTGGCCCAGGGCGCCCCACAAAGCAGCCAGTACCGGCAGTGGCTGGGCAGGATCCACGGGCAGCGCAGCCAATGACTTGGCCAGTTTGCGTCCGTCGCGGTCGACCAGCAGTGATAGGTGCGCATACGCCGGGGTTGGCAGTCCCAGGGCCGCTTGCAGCAGCATCTGGCGCGGGGTGGAGTCGAGCAGGTCAGCGCCGCGTGCGACATCGCTGATGCCCTGGGCGCCGTCATCGACCACGACCGCAAACTGGTAGGCCCACCAGCCATCGGCACGGCGCAGCACGAAATCTCCAACCTCGCGCGCGACGTCCTGGCTGAAAGGACCCTGGATCGCATCCTCGAACGCGACGATGGTCCCGTCGGGGACCCGCAGCCGGACCGAAGGGTCCTTGCGGATGGCACCGCTGACGCAACGACGATGGATGCCGCCGCGGCTGGCAAGATCGGCGCGACTGCAATGGCAATGGAAGGCGCTGCCGTCTGCCAGGAGTTGTTCCAGCGCCGCGCGGTAGGCCTGGTCGCGCCCGGATTGCCAGAGCACTGGCTGGTCGGAGCTGAGTCCGAATGCGGCAAGTGCCTGCAGATGCGCGGTCGCCGTGCCCGCCAACTCACGCGGCGGATCGAGATCCTCGATCCGCACCAACCATTCACCACCTGCGGCACGCGCCAGCAGCCAGCTCCCCAGTGCCGCCAGCAACGAGCCGGCATGCAGCGGCCCGGTGGGCGAAGGCGCGAAGCGCCCACGCCGGGGCGTGGTCGGGGCAGCGGCGGACGCCGGAGTGTTCAGGGAGGCGCGTTACTCGAAGTCGTAGTTCATCTCGGGGCCGGCCGGAGCCAGGAAGTTGCCTTCGACGTAATCGATGCCACTGGAGAACAGGATCGCCATGCTGGCTGCGTCCTGGATGAACTCGGCGATGCTGCGGATGCCCAGGCTGCTGGCTTTGTCGGCAATTTCGCGGATGCGCGCCTGGCTGGCCGCATTTTTTGGCAGGTCCTCGGTGAAGCTGCGGTCGAGCTTGAGGTAGGCCGGGTTGAAGTGGTTCAGCAACTGGAACGAATCCAGGCCGATTCCGAATTGTTCCAGTCCGACTTTGCAGGTGATCGCGGCCGCGAACGATTGCGCAGCGCGCAGGTGGGTGAACACCTTGGCTTCCGGCAATTGCAGGATCAGGCGATCACCTTCGACCCCGGTCTCCGCCAGGCGCTCGCCAATGAACGTGGCCAGGGCGTTGTCGGCCAGCGATGCCTCGGTGATCTTGACCGCGAGCGTCACCGGTTGCCCTGCCTGTTGGCGCTCGGCAATCACCTGGATCGCGCGACCAACCACCCATCGGTCGATTTCCCACAGCAAGCCGTGTTCCTCGGCAATCTGCTGGAAGCGCAGCGGCGGCACCATCTCGCCCGCGCCCACGTCGAGCCGGATGTAGGCCTCGTACATCGCGCTCGTGTCGCCCTGCAGGTTGATCACGGGCTGGTAATGCAGCAGGAACCGGTCATGGTCCAGGGCGTCGCGCAAATGGGTGACCCAGGTCTGCACGCGCTCTTCCTCGGCGCGGTCGACCGCACCCGGATCGAACACTTCAAACCGGTTGCCGCCGACGTTGAGCGAGGATTGCATGCCTTCGGTGGCGCGGCTCAGGACCCGGCTGACGCTGGCAATTTTCTCACCGATCTGGACACCGCCGATGCTGACGGTGACCGCAGTCGAGCGCTGCCCAACCTCGACCGCCTGCGAGGCGAACGCATCGCGGATGCGTTCGGCCACCGCATTGGTCGCGATGTGGTCGCCAAGCACCAGCACGGCTAATGTGTGTTCGCTGAAACGGGCGCAAACGGCATCTTCGTCCAACGCGCTGCGCAGGCGGTCGGCCAGCCCCTGCAACAGCGCATCGGCGGAGTCCATGCCGAACTGCAGCAACAGCCGTTGATGGTGGTCGGCTTCAATCAGCAACAGGCCGTGTGCCTGTCCCTGGCGTTGCGCCGCCGCTGCAACCGCATCCTCCAGCGCACGCAGGAAGGTGGTTCGATTGAGCAGGCCAGTGACCAGGTCGCGCTGGCGCAGTTCCTCGACTTCGCGCGCCAATTCCGGATCGGCTTCCTGGCGCCGGAAGATCACCTGCAGGCAAGGTTCGCCTTCATACATCGCCGGGGTGAATTCCATCACCGCGGGAAAGGCATTGCCGTCGCCGTCGTGGGCCTCGAGCTCATGCCGTGGTGGTGGCGCCTCGCCCTTGCTCATGCCCTTGAGCAGTGTCTTGAAGGCGTCCACGTGCTGGGGCGCGACCAGGTCCAGCAGGGACATGCCCTCGAGGTCTTCGAATCCGTCGAAACCGAACATTTCCATGTAGGCCGAGTTGGCGCGGATGTGCATGCCTTCATGGATGTAAGCAATCGGTTCACGCGAAGAATCGATCAGCGCATCGCAACGTCGTTCGGTTTCGCGCACCTGCAATTCGAGCTGGCGCAGCATGCGCCGGGCATCGAGATCGCCCCATTCGGTACGGACCACGCCCAGTAATTGCTGTGGTTGCTGGCGCAGGGCAATGCCGCGGACACCGGACGCCAAGGCCTGGGTGAGGCTGGCGTCATCGACCCGGTCAACCACGGTGACCACGGGCAAGTCCTTGCCACTGGTCTTGACCAGCTCCAGCACCTGCAAAAGTGTCACCGTGGTTGCTGCCTGCGCGGCCAGCACCAGGTCGATGGCCTGGGTGGAAATCATCGCGGCGAGGGTTTCGGCGGAATCCGGACGCAGTGGCCGCACCGCGATACCCGCATTGCGCAGGGTACTGACGATGGCTTCGGCCGCCTCGACACTATCGTCGACGATCACCAGGCGCAGGGCATTGTCAGAGGCAGACATCCGCGATTTTCTACACGATGGCCAAGGGAAGGTCCAACTGTACCTTCCGCAACCCCGGCAATTCGCGTCCCGGTGTCATTACAGCGGCCGCTTGCCGGCGTCGCCGGCCACTTCACGCACCAGCCGCGGGACCAGGTAGCCCGAGAGGCGTTCAGCCAGCGCGGCATGCAA
>JBDSOZ010000155.1:0-4799 GCA_039914555.1 Luteimonas sp. | reverse complement strand
GCCGATCCGGCGGTGGTCGACTCGCTGGTCAAGAATCGCAAGGACGCGTAGGAGCATCGCGCGCAAGGCGCGCTCCTACATAAAAAAGCCCGCTTTCGCGGGCTTTTCTTATTTGATCTTGCCTTCCTTGTAGATCACGTGTTTGCGAACGACGGGGTCGTACTTGCTGACCTCCATCTTGTTCGGCGTGTTCTTCTTGTTCTTGTCGGTGGTGTAGAAGTGGCCGGTGCCGGCCGAGGAGATCAGGCGAATCTTGTCGCGTTTGGTTGCCATGATGTTCTCCTCAGACCTTTTCGCCGCGGGCGCGGAGATCAGCCAGAACGCCGTCGATGCCGTTCTTGTCGATGGTGCGCAGTGCATGCGCGGAAACCTTCAGCTTGACCCAACGGTTCTCGCTGGCGACCCAGAAGCGGCGCTCGTGCAAGTTCGGCAGGAAGCGACGACGGGTCTTGTTGTTGGCATGCGACACATTGTTGCCGGTCTGCACGCCTTTGCCGCTGACTTGGCATACACGGGACATTACGCACCTCGATTGTCTGTGGTCGGCCCCCATAGCCCGGGAGCCCTCGGCCTCGTTGCAGGCTCCGGGAAAGACCCGGGCGCAGCGAGCCGGTAATTATGCCGCGCCGGGGCAAAACGCGCCAGCCCGGTCAACACACGACACGCCGCTGCGCTCCGCGAACCCGGGCTCCTCGGTTTTCGGCGGCATCCCAGGCTTGACACAATCTCAATTCGAGATATGCTTCTCGCCATCTCAGGATGAGATTGGCGGATGCGGGTCATTTCCAACAAGGCTCTGGTGGACTTCGCCATTGGGCATCCGGGGGCCGGCGACGTGCTCCAGGCCTGGCGCAAGTTGCTGGAGTCGGCCACGGTCGCCAACTTCGCCGGGCTGCGGACCCTGCTCAACAGCGTGGACAAGGTCGGGGACTACGTCGTCTTCGACATCGGCGGCAACAAGTACAGGATCGTTGCGGCCGTCCACTTCAACCGCAGGCTCGTGTACGTACGCCACGTCTTTACCCACGCGCAATACGATCGATGGAGCCGGCAACGATGAACACCCTCGCCGTGCGTGAACTGGCCGCCCACTTCGACGCCCTGAATCGCGAAGTGCCGTTGCGGCCGATCCGCAACGATAGCGGCCATGCCGCTGCGGTCGCGGCGCTCGGGCGCTTGCTCGATGCCGGCGCCGCCGATGAGTCGCATGTCCTCGCCGACCTGGCGGCTACCCTTGGCGAGCTGATCGGCGACTACGAGGATCGCCAGCCGCGGCCGCAAGTCCCTGGCACGGACATGTTGCGCTTCGTGATGCAGCAACACGGCCTGTCGCAAGGCGACTTGCCGGAGATCGGATCGCAGGGCGTGGTCTCCGAAGTCCTCTCGGGCAAGCGCTCGCTCAACCTGCGCCATGCACGAGGACTCGCGCGTCGTTTCGGCGTCGGCGTCGACGCCTTTATCTGACCTGGGCCGCGGCGATATAGGCGCGGACCTGCGATTCCAGTACCGGCAATGGCACCGAACCTTGGGCCAGGACCACATCGTGGAACTTGCGCACGTCAAAGCGCGGCCCCAGGGCCTGCTCCGCCTCGTGGCGCAGACGGGTGATGGTCAGTTCGCCGAGCTTGTAGGACAGCGCCTGCGCGGGCCAGCTGATATAGCGGTCGACCTCGGTGGTGACCTCGTGCTCGGACAGCGCGGTGTGGTCACGCAGGTAGGCCAGGGCCTGCTCTCGGGTCCAGCCCATGTGGTGGACGCCGGTGTCGATCACCAGCCGGCAGGCGCGCCACATCGCATAGGTGAGGCGCCCGAAATCCTCGTACGGGGTCTGGTAGATGCCCATTTCCTTGCCCAGCCATTCGCTGTACAGGCCCCAGCCTTCGCCATAGGCGCTGATGTAGTCCTTGCGGAAGTCCGGCACCGCGCCCTGTTCGCGCACCAGCGAGCCTTGCAGGGAATGTCCAGGCGAGGACTCGTGCAAGGTCAGTGCCGGCAGGTTGTACAGCGGGCGCGAAGGCAGGTCGTAGGTGTTCAGCCAGTACGTGTCGGCGCCACCACGGCCGGCGGTCCAGAACGGAGCGATGTCCGGCGGCACTGCGACAATCGTGAAGCGGCCGCGCGGCAGGGTGCCGATGATCTTGCCGACTTCGCCATCGACGCGCTTGGAGATCCACGCCGCACGATCGAGCAGGTCCTGCGGGGTGTTTGCATAGAACTGCGGATCGGTGCGCAGGAAGCCGAGGAAATCGGCAAAACGCGTCTGCGGCGACGTGCCCTTGAAGCCGACCTGGTCGATGACCGCGTCCATTTCGGCCTGGATCGAGGCGACCTGTTCCAGGCCGATTGCATGGATCTCGTCGGGGCTGAGGTTGAGCGTGGTGTATTTGCGGATCTGTTCGCGGTACCAGGCCTTGCCGTCGGGCATCGCCTCGGCCGCCAGGGTGGCGCGCGCGCCGGGGATGTATTCGTCGCGGAAAAACTGCAGCAGGTTGGCGAATGCAGGCACCACCGCATCGCGGATCGCGGCGCGGGCTTCGGCACGCAAGGCTTCCTGCTCGGCAACCGGGATCGAGGCCGGCATCCTGCGGTAGGGGTCGTAGAAATTCGACGACTCGATGTCCTTCAGCCCGGCGATCATCGCGATCGAGCCGTCGCGCCCAGCCAGCACCGCGCGGGGGACGCTGAAACCACGGGCGAGGCCGGCACGCATGTTGGTGACCTGCTGGCTGAAGTAACGCGGCACGTCGCGCAGGCGCGAGGCATACGCGCGGTAGCCGGCGGCGTCAGTCGGGGTGGCGCGGGCCATGAAACCCAGGTCCGACCAGAACGAACTGTCTGCGTTGAACGGCATTTCATAGTCGTGGAAGCGGATCTCCGCGGCCATGTGTTCGATCTGCGGGCGGTACACCGCGAGATTGACCCGGTTGGCGGCCGAAAGCCTGGCGGCATCGACGTCGTCGAGTTGCTTCAGCACGCCGTCCAGGTACACCAGCCGCGTCGCCTGCGCCGCTGCGCCGACATCGGCCAATTGCATCGACGGCTTGCGCCCGCTGTTGTCGCTGTCCTCGTCCCAGTTCGGCGCCTGTTGCATGCGCCAGGTCCACTCGGTCTTGTAGATCGATTCCAGGCGCGCGTCGTCGGCCGTCGTCGTCGGAGCCGGTGCCTGTGCCGCGGCCGCCACCGGCAGCAGCAACAGGCTGGCGAGCAACAGGTGTTTCACGATGCGATTCCCCTCTTGGTTTGCGTCAGTGGTCGGCGCGATCGCGTTTCCAGCCACGGTGGCGGATGTCCAGGTACAGGCTGTAGGCAGCAGTGAACGCCGGGAACAGGTTCTGCAGGATGCCGACCGAATCGTTCTTGCCAAACACGAAATAGCTGAGCGTCATCAGGCTGCCGATGATGCTCATGTACCAGAACAGCCGCGGGATCACCGGCTTGCCATGGCGCTTGCTGGCCAGGAACTGCACCACCCAGCGGCCGCCAAACATCAGCGCCCCGACCAGGCCGATCAATTTCCACGGCGACATGTGCAGCCCGGTCCATGCCAGCCAGGCAATCGGGCTGTTCATGACATCGGGACTCATGAGATCCGGGCTCATGGCAACTCCTCGACTGCGGTCACCTTGCCGCGCCGGATCAGCCAGGCCACGCCGCGCAGGTCGGCGATCCCCACCAATGCACGCTGCAAGTTGTTGTACTTGGACACGCCAGTGCCGCGATGGCGATGGTTGACCGGAACGCTGACGGTCTTCCAGCCTGCCCGTTGCATCAGCGCCGGCAGGTAGCGATGCATGTGATCGAAAAACGGCAGGTCGAGGAAGGCTTCGCGCTCGAACAACTTGATGCCGCAGCCAGTGTCCGGGGTCGCGTCATGCAACATCCGCGAACGGATCGCATTGGCCCACTTCGAGGCCCAACGCTTGCTGCCACTGTCCTTGCGGTGGACGCGCCAACCTGCGAACAATTTCACCTCGGCCGCTGACTGCACCCGTTGCGCCAACAGCTTGGGGATGTCGGCCGGATCGTTCTGGCCGTCCCCATCCAGGGTTGCGATCCACGCCGCACGCGCGGCTTTCACTCCATTGCGTACCGCGGTGCTCTGGCCACTGCGGCGCAGGTGGCCGAAGACGCGCAGTTCCGGCACTTCTGTTTTCAGTGCCTGCAGGCGCGCGCGGGTGGCGTCGCTGGAGTCGTCGTCGACGTACACGATCTCGAATCCGGCCTTCCCGAGCAGGGCATTGCCACGCAACGCGGCGACGATTTCGCCGACCAACGCGGCGACATTGCCTTCCTCGTTGAAGACCGGCACCACCACCGACAACGCGGGTACGGCCATGCGCCGGCGTCCGTCAGTCGCGCTTGCGCAAGCGTTCGAGCACGCCATCCAGCGCGTCGAGGCTGGCGTAATGGATCACCAGGCGGCCCTTGCCACCGCGTGCATGCAGCACGTTGACCCGGGTTCCCAGGGTTTCGGCGAGCTCGCGTTCCAACGCGAGGATATCGGCCTGCGGCTTGGCCTTCGACGCCTTGGTCTTGCCGTTGGCGTCGCTGCCGACCTTGCCGGCCGCCAACTGTTGCACCCGATGTTCGACCTCGCGCACCGACCAGCCTTGTTCCGCAGCCTGGCGCGCAAGCCCGATCGCCGCCTGCGGCGCCAGTGTCAGCAAGGCGCGGGCGTGGCCCATTTCCAGCGCACCGGTCTCCACCAGGGTGCGGATTTCAGGCGGGAGCTCCAGCAGGCGCAGCAGGTTGGAAACCGCCGCGCGCGAGCGGCCCACCGCTTCGGCGGCCTGGGCATG
>JBDSOZ010000190.1:0-6187 GCA_039914555.1 Luteimonas sp. | reverse complement strand
TGCTTGCACCCGATTCGGCATTGCGGCGAGCCATCGAGTCGGGACACGTTCATTCGATGATCCTGTGGGGTCCGCCCGGTTGCGGCAAGACCACCCTGGCGCTGCTGCTCGCCAAATATTCGGACGCGGAGTTCCGGGCTATCTCGGCAGTATTGTCGGGGCTGCCGGAAGTGCGCCAGGTGCTGGCGGAAGCCGGTGCGCGTTTTGCCCAAGGGCGGCGCACGGTGTTGTTCGTGGACGAGGTGCACCGATTCAACAAGGCCCAGCAGGATGCGTTCCTGCCGCATATCGAGCGTGGCAGCATCCTGTTTGTCGGTGCGACCACCGAGAATCCTTCGTTCGAGCTCAATTCCGCGCTGCTGTCGCGTTGCCGCGTGCACGTGATGGAGTCCGTGGCCGAAGCTGACATCGTCCAAGCATTGCAACAGGCGCTCGCGGATGCCGATCGTGGCATTGGCGGGCGAGGCCTGGTGGTTGGCGACGAGCAACTGGCACTCATTGCCCGGGCCGCGGATGGTGACGTGCGCCGGGCGCTCACCTTGCTTGAAATCGCCGCTGAACTGGTGGAAGAAGATGGCATCGTCACCGACGCCACCCTGGCCCAGGTGCTCGCCGACCGTACCCGTCGCTTCGACAAGGGCGGCGACCAGTTCTACGACCAGATTTCCGCGTTGCACAAGTCAGTTCGCAGTTCCAATCCCGATGCCGCGTTGTACTGGTTCGCGCGGATGCTTGACGGTGGAGTGGATCCGGCCTATCTGGCGCGCCGCCTGGCGCGGATAGCGGTGGAAGATATTGGCTTGGCCGATCCGCGCGCGCTGGAGATGGCGATCGATGCCTGGGACGCCTATGAGCGCATTGGGAGTCCGGAAGGCGACCTTGCCCTGGCCCAAGTGGTGATTTACCTGGCAACCACGGCCAAGTCCAACGCCGCATACACCGCATTCAAGGCAGCGGTTCGCGACGTCAGGCAGTACGGCACCCAGCCCGTGCCGATGCATATCCGCAATGCGCCGACCAAGCTGATGAAGCAACTAGGCCACGGCAAAGGTTACCAATACGATCACGATGCCGAAGGCGGCATTGCGCTGGGGCAGACCGGCTTCCCGGACGCAATGGGCGAACGCGTCTATTACCAACCGGTGGCGCGCGGCCTCGAACTCAAGCTCAAGGAAAAACTCGATGCCCTGCGTGAAGCGCGCCAGCAAGCGCAGTCCTCGGTCGGAAAGGGCAAGGGATGAGACCAGCGCCGTAAGGGCGCAGCGTCAGGCGGTGGAAGCGCAGCCTTCGCCGCAATAGATGTCATGCAGGGTTTCGATGATCTGCTGGGCGGGTCCGTCGGCCAACGCGTAGTAGATCGTCTGCGCCTCACGCCGTGTCACCACCAGGCCGTCCGTGCGCAGGATGGCCAGGTGCTGGGACAACGCGGATTGACTCAACTCCAGATGGGTATTGAGTTCGCCTACCGAGCGCTCGCCCTCGACCAGCAGGCACAGGACCATCAGGCGCTTCTCGTTGCCGAGGGTTTTGAGCAGTTGCGCCGCATCGCCGGCGTGCGAGCGCATGGCAGCCGGATCGATGAAGGCGGCCTCGCTAGCTGGGCGAGTCTTGAGTGGGCGGATATCACGCATGGGTCGAACTCAGTCTCGGTGTGGGGTTGGAGAGTCTAAAGATATTACTTGACGCTAATATACGCCATTGCTAATATTAGAGCAAGCTGATATCCAGCGTCCGGGGAGAATGCGGTCATGGCGAAGTTCGTGGTGATGGGGGCAGGGCTGGGCGGCATGAGTGCAGCCTACGAATTGCGGAACACCTTGGGCAAGGCCCACGACATCACCCTGGTCGGGCTGGGCGAGACCTTCGGATTTACACCGTCCAACCCCTGGCTGGGGATTGGTTGGCGCAAGAAAGACGAGATCACCGTCCCGGTCGCCAAGCATGTCGCCAAGCACGGCATCCGCTATATCAACGACGGCGTCACCAGCATCGATGCCGATGCCAACTCCGTGACCACCGGCAGCGGCGAGAGCGTGGACTACGACTACCTACTGGTCTGTACCGGTCCCAAGTTGTCCTTTGAAGAGGTCCCCGGCAGTGGGCCGGAGGGCGGCTATACCCAATCGGTCTGCACCACCGCGCATGCGCAGGGAACCTGGGAAGCCTATGAGAAATTCGTCCAGGATCCGGGCCCCGTCGTGGTAGGCGCGGTGCAGGGCGCCAGCTGTTTCGGCCCTGGTTACGAGTTCGCGATGATCGTGGATACCGACCTGCGCCGCCGCAAGCTGCGCGACAAGGTACCGATGTATTACATCAGCAGCGAGCCCTATATCGGCCACATGGGCCTGGGTGGGGTCGGCGATTCCAAAGGTTTGATGGAATCCGAACTGCGCCAGCGCCACATCAAGTGGATCGTCAACGCCAAGGTCGCCGAAGTTCGCGATGGCGAGATGACCGTGGTCGAGCATGACTCCAAGGGCCAGCCGGTGCAGGAACATGTGCTTCCGTTCAAGTTCTCGATGTTGCTGCCGGCGTTCAAGGGCGTGGATGCCGTGGCTGCGGTGGAAGGGCTGTGTAACCAGCGTGGGTTCGTGATCGTTGACAAGCACCAGCGCAGTCCGAAATACCCGAAGATTTTCTCCGCCGGGGTCTGTGTTGCAATTCCGCCAGTCGAAGCCACGCCGATTCCCACAGGCGCGCCCAAGACCGGTTTCATGATCGAGTCGATGGTGACCACCATCGTACGCAACATCCAGGCCGAACTGGAGGGCAAGCCGGCCGACTTCGAAGGCACCTGGAACGCCGTGTGCCTGGCCGACATGGGCGACACCGGTGCGGCATTTGTCGCGCTACCGCAGATCCCGCCGCGCAACGTGACCTGGACCAAGATCGGGAAATGGGTGCATGTGGCCAAGGTCGGCTTCGAGAAATATTTCCTCTACAAGATGCGCCATGGCACCTCCGAACCCATCTACGAGAAGTACGTGATGAAATTGTTGGGTATCGAGCGGCTCAAGCCAAAAGCGGGTCCACGCCCATGATCAGTCCAAGGCGTGTGCCTGATCGCTACAGTTCGCTGTCAATTGCCATGCATTGGCTGATGGTCCTGCTCCTGGTTGCCGTCTATGCGGCCATCAACCTGCGCGAGTTCTATCCCAAGGGCAGCGACCTGCGCGAGGCGTTGAAACAGTGGCATTTCATGCTCGGCCTGTCGGTGTTTGCGCTGGTCTGGTTGCGACTGGCGATTCGCCTCGTCAGCGGTGCGCCGGGAACCTTGGCTTCGATTGGCGTATGGCAGCATCGCGCAGCAGTTCTGATGCATGGCGCGTTGTACCTGTTCATGGTGGTCATGCCGCTGTTGGGGTGGTCGGTCCTCAGCGCCAAGGGCAAGGTCATTCCGTTCTTCGGACTGCAGCTGCCAGCATTGATCGGCACGGACAAGCCGCTTGCCGAGTCGATCGAGGAGATCCACGTCACCATCGGCACCATCGGTTACTACCTGGTGGGCCTGCATGCTGCCGCCGCGCTGTTCGACCACTATGTACTTCGCAATAACACCTTGCTGCGGATGCTGCCGCGGCGCCGCTCCCAAGGAGAACTTCCATGACACTCGATCGTGCCGTACAAGCCTTTGCAGGCGCGATGATCTTGATCAGCCTCGCGCTCACCCACTTCGTCTCGCCGTGGTTCTGGTTGATGACGGCTTTCATTGGCCTGAACCTGTTCCAGTCTGCCTTTACCGGCTTCTGCCCGGCGGGGATGGTGATGAGCCGGCTCGGCATTGGCCGCGGTGACGGCGCCAACTGCGGCGTGAGCTGACACCATGCGCCATGCCCTGCGAATGCGCCCGGCGCGTTGGTGGCCGAGCGCCGGCCTGCTATTGCTGCTCGCTGCTTGCGGTGGCAAACCCGCGACTGATGCATTGCCCCCAATGCCAAAACTGCAGACCCTGACGGTGGCTGCCGGCAGTGCGGCTGGTGGACGCACGTGGGACGGCGTGGTTGAGGCAGTGCGCCAGGCCACGGTGTCGGCGCAGACGTCCGGCCGGGTGACGATGGTAGGTGCCGACGTCGACGACCGTGTCGAGCAGGGTGCAGTGTTGCTGCGGCTGACGGCCGTTGAACAACAAGCCGGTGCAAACACCGCGCGTGCGCAGCTGCAGGCCGCGCAGGCAGCTGCGGTCGAGGCCGAGCAGAACTTCAAACGTTTCGCAGCGCTGTCATCGGGTCAATTTGTGTCGCGTGCCCAAGTCGACCAGGCGCGCGCCGCGCGTGATTCGGCAAATGCAGTAGTCGCTGCAGCACGCGCGCAGCTGACGCAAGCTGGCCAGCAGGCGGACTACACGGTGGTGCGCGCGCCTTATGCCGGAATCGTCAGTCGTCGTGATGTCGAGCCGGGCGAAACCGTCGCACCGGGACAGCCGCTGATGACGGTGTACGCACCCGGCGCGCTACGCATCGAAGTGCAGGTGCCGCAGTCGGTGGCCGAGGCCATCCGCAGTGAAGGCAAGGCGCGGGTGGAGCTGGCTGACGGACGTAGCGTTGTGGCGGCACGCGTCACTGTGTTCCCGGCTGCCGATCCGGCCACCCACAGCGTTGCAGTGCGCATCGGTTTGCCCGACTTGGCGCCAGCGCCCGCACCTGGCACCACCGCACGCATTATCTTCCCATTGTCCGGTGTTGCTGCCGGACCTCGCATCCTCCATGTGCCCACCACCGCGCTGGTCCAGCGTGGCGAAGTCAACGGTGTCTACGTCTTCGCCGACAATTCCTTGCGCCTGCGACAGTTGCGACTGGGGCGCAGTAGCGGTGGCCAGGTCGAAGTACTTGCCGGCCTGAAGTCGGGCGAAAAGATCGCCGCCGATCCGGTCGCAGCCACCCAGGCTCTGGCTGCGCAGCGTGAAGCGGAGCGCAAGCGTGACTGAACGCTCCCGACCCAAGGACCCGTCACACCCGCGCATGGGTGTGTCGGGTCGATTGGCTGCGGCCTTCCAGGCCAATCCGCTGACCCCGATCATCGCGTTGCTGGGCCTGTTGCTGGGCGTGCTGGCCGTGATGATCACGCCGCGCGAGGAAGAGCCACAGATCGATGTGACCATGGCCAACGTCCTGGTGCCGTTCCAGGGTGCCAGTGCGCGCGACGTTGAACAGTTGGTGAGCACCCCGCTCGAACAGAAGCTGTCCGAGATCGAGGGCGTGAAGCACGTCTATTCCATCAGCCGTCCGGGCATGGCGGTGTTGACGGTCGAGTACACCGTTGGCGTCGAGCGCCAGCAGGCGATTGTGCGTCTGTACAACCAGGTGTTTTCCAACCAGGAATGGATCCCGCCTGGCGTCGGTGTCGGCCAGCCGCTGATCAAGCCCAAGGGCATCGACGACGTGCCGGTGATGGCAGTGACGCTGTGGACCGATGATGCGCAGAGCAGTGCGGTCGACCTGGCTGAAGTCGCGCACACACTGGAAACCGAACTCAAGCGGGTGCCAGGCACCCGCGATGTCTACACCATCGGTGCGCCGGAGCGTGCCGTGGTGGTGACGCTGGATGCGGCGAAGCTGGCCGCCTACCACCTCGCTGCATCGGATTTGATCCAGGCATTGCAGGCGGCCAACATCGTGCAGCAGGTCGGCGAGCGGGTCGGCGCCGACGGTGCGGTACCGGTAACGGCCGGCCAGTTCCTCGCCTCGCGTGCTGACGTCGCCGACCTGGTGATTGGCTTGCGCGAGGGCCGACCCTTGCTGTTGTCCGATGTTGCCGAGATCCACGATGGTGCGGATGTGGCATCCAGCTACGCCTGGTACGGCGCGCCCGTGACCCGTGCTGGGCCGGCCACGGGACAAGCGCCGGCTGTCACCATCGCAATCGCCAAGAAGCCCGGCAGCAACGCTGCCGACATCACCAACGGCATCACCGAGCGCCTCGGGCAGTTGCAGGGCGAACTGATCCCGGCTGGCGTGCACGTTGAAATCACCCGCGACTACGGCCGCACCGCCACTGACAAGGCGCAAAAGCTGATCCAGAAGCTGATGTTCGCCACCGGTTCGGTGGTGCTGTTGGTGCTGTTTGCGCTGGGCTGGCGCGAAGCCGTGGTGGTTGGATCTGCGGTGGTGCTGACTTTGGCACTGACCCTGTTTGCGTCGTGGGCAATGGGCTTCACCCTCAACCGGGTGTCACTGTTTGCGCTGATCTT
>JBDSOZ010000061.1:0-10285 GCA_039914555.1 Luteimonas sp. | reverse complement strand
GCCGTGGGCATGCAACTGACGGTCAATCTGGTGTGCATTGCGGTTGCCGTCGAGAACATGCCCGATGGCAACAGTTACCGCCCCTCCGACGTGCTCACCAGCCTGTCGGGCAAGACCATTGAAGTCGGCAACACCGACGCCGAAGGCCGGCTGGTGTTGTGCGATGCCTTGACCTACGCGCAACGCTTCGAGCCGGTGGCATTGATCGACGTGGCAACACTCACCGGCGCTTGCGTCGTTGCCCTGGGCAAGTACGCCACCGGCATCATGGGCAAGCACCAGGACCTCACCCGTGAACTGATCGACGCGGGCGAGACCACGTTCGACCGTGCCTGGCAGTTGCCATTGTGGGACGAATACCAGGGCATGCTCGATTCGCAGTTTGCCGACGTCTACAACATCGGTGGTCGCTGGGCCGGCGCGATCACGGCTGGCTGCTTTCTTGCGCGTTTCACCGAGGGCCAGCGCTGGGCGCACATGGACATTGCCGGGGTCGCCAACGGCGACGGCAAGATGGGCATGGCGACCGGACGCCCGGTGGGCCTGCTCTCGCAGTGGCTGATCGACCGCACGGCCTGAGCCATGCCCAGCGCTGACTTCTACCTGGTCGCCAAGCCGCGCTTCCGCGAGGAGCCACTGTTGCTGGTGTGCGAACTGGTGCGCAAGGCACACGCCGCCAACCTGCCGACCCTGGTGCTGGCGCGCGACCTGGAACAGGCCGAGGCGCTGGACGAACTGTTGTGGGCGTTCGATGACGAGGCCTACATTCCGCATCAGATGGCCGGCGACGATGAAGACGACCTGTCACCGGTGTTGATCGCGACCCCGGACATGGACGTGCCACTGCGTCCGTTGCTGGTCAACCTGCGCGATGTTGCGGTGGAAGGCAGCTACGATCGGGTACTGGAGGTGGTGCCGGCCGACGACGCCGCGCGCGAACCGTTGCGCGCGCGCTGGAAAGCTTACAAATCCCGCGGGTTCGCGTTGAAAAAACACGACATGTAACGCCATCGCGGCCGCCGCCGCTCCTACAGACACTCGCCGCTCCTACAGAATCCTTTCATGACACTTGCCACCGGCTACGACCCCACCACCTTCGAATCCCGCCTGTATGCGCGCTGGGAATCCAGTGGCATGTTCATGGCCAGCGGCAAGGGCGAGCCCTATTCAATCCTGTTGCCACCGCCGAACGTCACCGGCACCCTGCACATGGGCCATGCGTTCCAGCACACGCTGATGGACGCACTGGTGCGCTACCACCGCATGCGCGGCTTCGACACCTTGTGGCAGGTTGGCAGCGACCACGCCGGCAGCGCCACCGAGATGGTGGTCGCGCGCAACCTCGCGCTGGCAGGCGGCACCGAGACCCGCGACTCGCTGGGTCGCGATGGATTCATCGCCAAGGTGTGGGAGTGGAAACAGCATTCGGGTGACACCATCGAGCGCCAGATGCGTCGCCTGGGCGCGTCCGGGGACTGGTCGCGCAGCGTGTTCACCATGGATCCGATGGCCGCCGCGGCGGTGACCGAGGCCTTCGTGCGCCTGCACGAGCAAGGCCTGATCTATCGCGGGCAACGATTGGTGAATTGGGATCCGGTGCTGAAGACCGCGATCTCCGACCTGGAAGTCGTCAACGAAGAAGAGGACGGCTTCCTGTGGTCGATCGCGTATCCACTGACCGATGGCAGCGGCTCGCTGGTAGTGGCCACCACCCGCCCTGAAACCATGCTTGGCGACACCGCGGTGATGGTCCACCCCGACGACGAGCGCTACGCAGGCCTGGTCGGCAAGACCGTCACCTTGCCGCTGAGCGGCCGCGAGATCCCGGTGATTGCCGATGCCTATGTCGACCGCGAGTTCGGCACCGGCGTGGTCAAGGTCACGCCGGCGCACGACTTCAACGACTACCAGGTTGGCCAGCGCCATGGCTTGCCGCTGATCAACATCTTTACGCCCGACGCGAAGATCAACGACAACGCGCCGCAGCAATACCGCGGCCTCGACCGATACGAGGCGCGCAAGCAGGTGTTGGCGGACCTCGACGCGGCTGGCCTGCTGGTGGAAACGAAAGCGCACAAGCTGCAGGTGCCACGCGGCGACCGCACCGGCCAGGCGATCGAGCCGTATCTGACCGACCAGTGGTTCGTGAAGATGGACGCACTGGCGCAGCGCGGCATGGAGCTTGTCAGCGGTACCGATGGCAACCCTGGCGAGGTGAAATTCGTTCCCGCCAACTGGATCAATACCTATCGCCACTGGATGGAAAACATCCAGGATTGGTGCATCAGCCGCCAGTTGTGGTGGGGCCACCGGATCCCGGCGTGGTACGACCAGACCGGCAACATTTTTGTTGGCCATGACGAAGCCGAAGTCCGCGCGAAGCACGGGCTTGGCGACGAGATTGCGCTGCGCCAGGACAACGACGTGCTGGAAACCTGGTTCAGCGCGCAACTCTGGCCCTTCAGCACCATGGGCTGGCCAGACAAGGCGCTGATGGCGGAGCGCGGCTTTGACCGCTTCGTGCCGTCATCGGTGCTGGTGACCGGCTTCGACATCATCTTCTTCTGGGTCGCGCGCATGATCATGGCGACCGATCACTTCACCGGCAAAGTTCCGTTCAAGCATGTGTACATCACCGGCCTGGTGCGCGACTCGCACGGGCAGAAGATGTCAAAGTCCAAGGGCAACGTGCTCGATCCGCTGGACCTGATCGACGGCATTTCAGCCGATGCACTGGTCGCCAAGCGCACCACCGGGCTGATGAAGCCGAAGGACGCGCCGCGGATCGAAAAAGCCACGCGCAAGGAATTCCCCGAAGGCATCCCGGCGTTCGGCGCCGACGCGTTGCGTTTCACCATGGCCGCGCTGGCCGGGCCGGGCCGCGATATCAAGTTCGACCTTGGCCGCGCCGAGGGTTACAAGAACTTCTGCAACAAATTGTGGAACGCCACCCGCTTCGTGCTCATGAACACCGAAGCCCCCTTAGGAGCGCCCCTTGGGCGCGATTCCGAATCGCGCGCAAGGCGCGCTCCTGCCACCGATGCGGAAAAGTGGATCCTGGCGCGGCTCGAAGCCGTGTCCGCCGAGGCCGCGCAACATTTCGCCGATTACCGCTTCGACCTGTTGGCGCAGGCGCTGTACGAATTCGCCTGGAATGATTTCTGCGACTGGTTCGTGGAACTGTCCAAGCCCGCATTGAACGCAGCAAACACGGGTGAAAGTTCCGAAGCCGCCGCCAGCACCCGCCATACCCTGCTGTTCGTCCTCGAGCGCCTGCTGGCGCTGCTGCATCCGCTGGTGCCATTTGTCACCGAGGAACTGTGGCAGCAGGTTGCACCGCGGCTGGGGATCATTGGCGACAGCATCATGCTGCAGCCGTATCCGCAGCCCTCGGATTTCGGTGCCAGCGATGCACGCGCGGTGGCCGATATCGAATGGCTGAAGTCGATGGTGTCGGCCTTGCGCCGGCTGCGCAGCGAACTCAATGTCGCGCCCGCCAAGCAGGTGCCATTGCTGCTGGCCGGTGGCAGCGCGGCTGATCGCGAGCGCAGCGAGCGCTTCGCCAGCCAGATCCGTTTCCTCAACAAGGTCGAGCGGATCGAATTCCTGGACGACGCCGCGCAGGCGCCCGCTGCCGCAACTGCGGTGGTTGGCGAGCTGAAATTGCTGGTGCCGCTGGAAGGCCTGGTTGACCTTGGCGCGGAACGCACGCGCCTGGACAAGGAACTGAAGCGGGTCGAAGGCGAGATCGGCAAATGCCGCAACAAGCTTGCCAGCGACACCTTCGTCGCCAACGCGCCCGCCGCCGTGGTCGAACAGGAACGCCTGCGCTTGGCCGAATGGACAGCCCAGCAACAAGCCCTGGCCGCGCAACGCGCGAAGTTGGCCTAGGCCTGGAACAACGCCTGGGGCCGGGCCCAGCGGCGGCGCCCGCTACAGCAATTCCAGCGCCATCACGATCGCATCCTCTCGCCCGTTGTTGGCCGCCGGGTAATAACGCGGGCGGCGGCCGATCTCGTTGAAACCTTCGGCGTGGTACAGCGCGATGGCACCGACATTGGAAGGCCGAACTTCCAGGAACACCCGTTGCGCGGCGCGACCACGCGCCTGCTGCAGCAACGCACGCACCAGGCGCCGGCCATGACCTCGCCCCCGCACCTCGGGCGCCGAGCAGACGTTGAGGATGTGGGCCTCGCCAACAGCGACGCTCAACAGCCCGTAGCCCACCACCACCCCGGATTCGACCAGCACCCAGGCCGGATAGCCGGCATGCAGGCAGTCGCGAAAGATTCCGCGGGTCCACGGGAATGGATACGCACGGCGCTCAAGCTCCATGACTGCGTCGAGGTGCTCCTCGCGCATCGGCCGCAATGCGGCCATGTCCCCGGCGTCCGCGGCCAGCGCGTTCACGCAGGCGAGCGACGCAATCCACGCAGTTGCGGCCACAACGCGCGCTTGGCCGCGGCGTTTCCGCGCAACGTCGCCGGATTCGGACAGGCGCGCAACAACACGGCTGCATCGCCTGAACTGCGGTCGCGACCGACTGCCTGCAGCAACGCATCGAACATCGGATCATCCGACAGCGCCGCCACATAAGCGGTATGCCCGAGTTCGGCCAGGACCTCGCATTGGAACGGATCCCAGATCGCGTTCATCGCTGCCGTGCCCTGCGCCGCCAAAGCCAGGTTGCCGGCCCGGACAGCGCATACAGCGCCGACGCCGCCAACAGCAGTTTTGGCGGATCCAGCACCAATGCAATCAATATTGCCAACGCCACCACGATGGTGACGAATGGAACCCGCTCGGCTTTCGGTCCACTGCCGCTGCCCTTGAAGCTGGTATAGCGGAGCCGGCTGACCATCAGCAGCGCAGCGACCACCGTCAGGGCCAGCGCGGCAAGGCGCAGGTCCGGGCCGCGCAGCTGCAGGGTGTGGCACGTCCAGACGAAACTCGCCATCAATCCAGCGGCGGCCGGACTTGCCAGGCCGATGAACCAGCGTTTGTCCACGTGCGCCACCTGCGAGTTGAACCGCGCCAGGCGCAGCGCGGCACACGCCGCATACAGGAACGCCGCCAGCCAGCCGATCTTGCCGGCCGTCAGTCCATCGAGCTTGAACGCCGACAAAGCCCAGTAGTACATCACCAGCGCGGGCGCCATGCCGAAGCTGATGAGGTCGGCAAGCGAGTCGTACTGCATGCCGAATTCGCTCTGGGTGTTGGTCATGCGCGCGACCCGGCCGTCGATCCCATCGAGGATGGCGGCGATGAAGATCGCGATGCAGGCAGCTTCGAAGCGCCCCTGCGAGGCGGCGATGATCGCGAAAAATCCCGAGAACAGGCCACCACTGGTGAACAGGTTGGGCAGCAGGTAGATACCACGGCCACGCGGCCGCGGTCGCAGGCCGGTGCCAGGGTGGTCGTCGCGCGCAGGGTCCGGATCAGCATTCATGGCCGCGAGTTTATGGTTTTGTGGCGGCTTGCGCTTGCACCCCGCCCTGCACGGTGCTGCAATCGGGCTACTGCCCCACGGATCACCGCCATGCGCCGCTTTCACTTCACCTTGCTGGCCTTGCCCTGCGCATTGTTGCTGTTGTCCATGCCGCTGGCCGCGCAGCAGGTCTACAAGTGGAAGGACGCCAAGGGCAGGACCCAATACTCGTCCGTGCCTCCGACGACCGGCAGCTATGAAGCCCGCGAAGTGGACCACCACAAAGCGCCCGTGGTCGCGGCGTCGGCGACATCAAACCCAGATCCCGTCTGCGACCAGGCGCGCGCGAACCTGGTGTTGCTCAAGGGCCAGGCCAGCGTGCAACTGGACAGCGATGGCGACGGCAAGCCGGACAAGACCCTCAGTGAAGCCGAACGTGCCGACCAGGTGGCGCTGACCGAGGCAACCCTCAAGGTCAGGTGCATGGCCTCGGCGCCCGTGCCTGCCCCCGAAGACGCGTCAGAAGGCGACTCCGACCCGGAGCCCGAAGAGATGTAGCAGGCGGCATGGCAGAATGAAGGCTCTTTTCTGCCCTCCTCTGCCGAGCCACCAATGCGCCTGTCGCAGTTCCATCTTCGCACCGTCAAGGAAACCCCGGCCGACGCCGAGATTGCCAGCCACCAGCTGATGCTCAAGGCCGGCATGGTGCGCAGGCTCGCCGCCGGCCTGTACACCTGGTCCCCGCTGGGCCTGCGGGTGTTGCGCAAGGTCGAAAGCGTGGTGCGCGAGGAAATGGACCGCGCCTGTGCGATCGAGCTGTTGATGCCGACGGTGCAGCCGCAGGAACTGTGGGAGGAGACCGGGCGCTGGGAGAAGTTCGGCGGCCAACTGCTGAAGATCAAGGACCGCAAGCAGGCCGGTTATTGCTACGGCCCCACCGCCGAGGAAGTGATCACCGACTTCGCCCGCAACGAATTGGCCAGTTACAAGCAGCTTCCGGTCAACTTCTACAACATCCAGACCAAGTTCCGCGACGAGATCCGGCCGCGCTTCGGGGTGATGCGCGCGCGCGAGTTCCTGATGAAGGACGCTTATTCATTCCATCTCGACGACGATTCGCTCGCCGCCGAGTACCGCAACATGTATGACACCTACGGCCGGATCTTCACCCGGCTCGGGCTGGCGTTCCGTGCGGTATTTGCCGACACCGGCGCGATCGGCGGCAGTGCCTCGCACGAGTTCCACGTGCTGGCCGACTCCGGCGAGGATTCCATCGCCTGGTCGGATGGCTCCGACTACGCCGCCAACGTCGAACTGGCCGAGGCAGTAGCACTTGGCGAGCGCCAAATCGCCACCGAAACCATGCGCAAGTTCGACACCCCGACCCAGAAGACCTGCGAGGAGGTTGCCGCATTGCTGGGCCTGCCGTTGCAACGCACGGTGAAGTCGATTGCGCTGGTTGGTGATGACGCCACTGGCTTCGTGCTGGCGCTGGTACGCGGCGACCACATGCTCAACCCGATCAAGCTGGCGAAGCTGGCGGGGATGGGTGACTACCGCCTGGCAACCGAAGCCGAGATCCTCGAGCACCTGGGCAGCGAACCCGGGTTCCTCGGCCCGGTGGCTGCAAAACGGCCGATCACGGTCATTGCCGATCGCACGGTCGCGGCGATGGCCGATTTCGTGGTCGGCGCCAATGAGCAGCGCTTCCATCTGGGCGGTGTCAACTGGGGCCGCGACCTGCCCGAACCGGCAATCGTGGCGGACATCCGCAACGTGGTCGCCGGAGATCCGTCGCCGGATGGACAGGGCACGCTCGGCCTGGCGCGCGGCATCGAAGTCGGGCACGTGTTTGCACTGGGTGATCGTTACTCAAGCGCCATGGGCTGCACCGTACTGGACGCCGGCGGCAAGGCCACCACGCCATTGATGGGCTGCTACGGCATCGGGGTGTCGCGCATCGTTGCCGCTGCGATCGAGCAGAACCATGACGCCGCCGGCATCCTCTGGCCAGCAGCCATGGCGCCATGGCAGGTCGCGGTGTGCATCATCAATCCCAAGAACGACCCGGCCGTACTCGAAGCGGCCGAAGCGCTGTACCGCGAACTCACCGCAGCCGGGATTGAAACCGCGCTGGATGATCGCGGCCTGCGCGCAGGCCAGATGTTCGCCGACATTGAATTGATCGGCATTCCGCACCGCGTGGTCGTGTCCGGACGCGGCCTGGAGGCGGGCACGTTTGAATATCGCGCACGCAGCGCTGCCGACGCCGAACAGCTGGATCGCGACACCCTGTTATTGCGATTGACCAAGGAGACCGCATGAGTATCAACCTCGATCGACTCTCGCCGCGCGAACTTGACGCCCTGATCAGCAAGGCCAAGCAGCGCAAGACTTCGCTGGGCAAGCGCAAACCGATCGCGCAGGTGCGCAGCAAGGTGATTGCATTGGCCAAGGCCGAGGGTTATTCCATTGACGAACTGTTTGCCGGGGCCAAGCCAGCGCCAACAGCACGCGGCGCGGCCACGCCCGCACGCAAACCCGGCAAGCAGGCCGGCAAGAAAGTGCCGCCCAAGTACCGCAATCCATCCAACCCGACGGAAACCTGGGCCGGCCGTGGCCAACAGCCGCGCTGGCTTGCCGTGCTGACCGCCCAGGGTCGAAAAGTCGAAGACTTCCTGATCAGGTAGTTGCTACAAGTGGCGGCGGGTAGGCAACAGCAGGTTGCCCAACAACAAGCCGGCAACGATCGCGAGCAGGATGTTGAGCACGCCCATCGCAGCAAGCTGGCCCAGGCTTGCGTCCTGCTGCTGGACCGCGGTCATGACCCCGCGCAGGCTGGCACTGCCCGGCACCAGCATCAGGATCCCCGGGACCCGCACCAGCGCGCCGGGACGCCCCGCCCAGCGCGCGTAACCATTGCCGGCGGCGGTCATCAGCAACGCCGAGAGAAAAATGCCGGCCTGGCCGCCCCACAGTTCGCTGCCGACGCGCGCCACCAGGTAGCCGCCGATTGCCGCCAGCATCACCACCGGATAGTCGCGACCGCGGGCGCGGAACAACACCGCGAATGAATACGACGCCAGCACCAAGGCTGCGCCTTCCACCAATGCTGGCTGCGGCCGCAATGCCCGCACCTGCGGTTCGATCCCGACCATGTGGGCCACGGCCAGTGCCAATGCCGAGCCGACGGTCAGCTTCATCAACGTGGCCAGCGCACCGGCAAATCGCGCGGTTCCGGACACCAGGTGCTGGCTGGTGAGTTCATTGACCGCATTGGTCAGGGTCATGCCGGGCACGAATACGATCAGCGCAGCGATGATCACGGTGTTGAGGTTGAGCGGGGCGACATAGGCCGCCACCAGGATCGCGACGAAGCCGGCAATCAACGCCGACAGGACCTCGCCGGCTTCGCGCACCTGCGGCCGACAGCGCGAGGCGAGTTCAAGCACGCCAATCAGGAGGCCAGCGGTGCCGGCAGTGGCGATGTCGAGCCATGGTAACCGCAGCAGGCCTGCAATCGCGGCTGCGGCGAGGCCGAAACCGAACACCTGGACCAGATTGCCGCGCCGGGTCGGCAGGGTTTCCAGCAAGCGTAACGCCGCATGGCCTTCGCCAATGCCGAGCCGGCCGGCCATCACTTCCTCTGCAACCCGATCGACTTCGCAAAGTTTGGCCAGGTCGGTATCGCCTGGCGGCATCCGCAGCACCCGGGTGGTATCGGTCTCGCCAGTCGGACTCAACGAATCGCTGAAACTCAGGACCATGCCGGTGGGATTTGCCATCGGTTCGCAATCCAGCCCGAGCTCGGTCGAGACCGCGATCAACGCGCCTTCCAGGCGCTGCGCCGTGGTCCCGTAGGCGTGCAGGTGCTCCGCCAGTTCGACCACGAAGGCGATCCGGGCCGCGTATCCGGCGCTGGCGAAAGCGGGGGGCTTTGGGATGGCTGGCATGGGGCGAAAGCATCTCACGCGTACACGGCCGAGTCTGTATCCTCGGGCCGCAGAGGAAGTCCAGGAGTCCCGGGAATGCCAGCCGCATGACGGTCGCCAGCAACGCCAGCCCAGGCATCATCGCCTCTGGTGAAGGCAGTGGCCTGCAACTGCAGGTCAGCTGGACCCTCGCGCATGCGACCGCCATCGCCTATGCCCTGCGTGCCGCACCCTCGGCAACCGGCGGGATCGACGCCACCCGGGTCGACCGGCTGGATTCACTGGGCGTACTGCAGCTGCTGCGCCACGCCCGTCGCATCGGCCTGGAATTCGACGCCATCCGTTTTCGCGAAGACCACCATGCGCTGGTCTCGGCGATCGAGGACGTGGCCGACGAGCGCCCGCGCCGCAAGCGCGAATATGGGTTCGCCGCCGCCCTCGCCCGCCTGGGATTCGCGGTTACCGACAACTGGAACGAGATCATCGCCCTGGTCAGTTTCTTTGGCGAAAATCTCGCCAAGCTGTTGCGGATGGCGAAGCAACCACACCGCTTCCGCGCCACCGCCACTGTTTCGCACATGGAGCAGGTCGGGCTGGACGCGGTGCCGCTGGTGGCCCTGCTGTCGTTCCTGGTCGGCGCGGTGATCGCGTTCCTGGGCTCCAATATCCTCGCCGACTTCGGCGCGACCATCTATGTGGTTGAGCTGGTGAACGTCGCGTTCCTGCGTGAGTTCGGGGTGCTGCTGACATCAATCGTGCTCGCCGGCCGCACCGCCAGCGCCTTCACCGCCCAGATTGGTGCGATGGTCAGCCGTGAAGAGGTCGACGCAATGCGCACCCTCGGGCTGGACCCGGTCGACGTGCTGGTGATCCCGCGCTTGTTGGCGCTGGTGATCACCCTGCCGCTGCTGGCCTTCATCGCCGA
>JBDSOZ010000176.1:0-7382 GCA_039914555.1 Luteimonas sp. | reverse complement strand
CGTAGCGTTCGTACGCGGCCTCGATCTGTTGCTGCAAGGCGTGCGCGCGGGCCACGATCCAGCGATCCAGTGCCACCATGTCGGCGGGCGCCACCAGCTGATGCGACGGATCGAAGCCGTGCAGGTTGCCCAGCAGGAAGCGCGCGGTGTTGCGGATACGCCGGTAAGCATCGGCCGTGCGCTTGAGGATCTCCTGCGACAGCGACATCTCGTTGCGGTAATCGGTCGACAGGATCCACAGCCGCAGGATGTCCGCGCCCAGGTTCTTGATGATCTCCTGGGGCTCGATTCCGTTGCCCAGCGACTTCGCCATCTTGCGGCCCTGGGCATCGACGGTGAAGCCATGGGTCAGGCACTGCCGGTACGGCGCCTGTCCGTCCATCGCCACCCCGGTGAGCAAGGACGACTGGAACCAGCCGCGGTGCTGGTCGGAGCCTTCCAGATAAAGTTCGGCAGGTTTGTGCAGGCCATCCTGCGGGCGTTTGGCGAGCACGCAGGCGTGGGTCACGCCCGAATCAAACCAGACATCGAGGATGTCGGTGACCTTGACGTAACGCGGCGCATCGGCGCCGAGCAATTCGGCCGGATCCAGCGAATACCAGGCCTCGACCCCGTCTTTCTCGACCATGTCCGCGACCCGGCGCATCAAGGCCGGCGTGTCCGGATGCGGTTCACCGGTCTCACGTTCGTAGAACAAGGCAATCGGTACGCCCCAGGTGCGCTGGCGACTGATCGTCCAATCGGGCCGTCCTTCAACCATGCCGGCGATGCGTGCTTCGCCCCACTCCGGGATCCAGCCGACCTTGCCGATCGCGGCCAGCGCGTCACGGCGCAGCCCGGCCTGGCTCATGGCGATGAACCATTGCGGCGTGGCCCGGAACACCACCGGTGTGCGATGCCGCCAGCAATGCGGATACGCATGGGTGATGGTGGCGTGCGCCAACAGCGTGCCGTTGGCGCGCAGCAGTTCGACGATGGTGTCGTTGGCCTTCCAGATGTGGCTACCGGCCAGCACGATGTCACCCGCCGGCGGCGTCGACGGCAAGTACACGCCACGGCCATCGACCGGGTTGAGTTCGGCCGCCGAGAACTTCTCCACCAGGCCGTAACGCTGGCCGACCACGAAGTCTTCCTGGCCATGGCCCGGCGCAGTGTGCACGGCGCCGGTGCCGTCTTCATCGGACACGTGCTCACCCAGGATCACCGGGATGTCGCGGGTCGGATAGAACGGGTGCTGCAACAACACGCCCTCGAGTGCCGCGCCTTGCGCGCTGCCCAGCACGGCGACGTCGTCGATGCCATAGCGCTGCGATGCGCGCGATGCCAACGCTGCGGCCAGCACCAGCAGGCGCCGCCGGCCATCGGTCTTGCGCGGGCCTTCGACCAACACGTAATCAAGTTCCGACCCGAGGCTGACCGCGAGGCTTGCCGGCAAGGTCCAGGGGGTGGTGGTCCAGATCGGCACCGCGACTTCGGTGCCGGCATCCACGGTGACACCAAAGATTGCGGCCAGAGCGTGCGGATCGCGTGCGGCGTAGGCCACATCGATCGCCGGCGATTGCTTGTCCTGGTATTCGATCTCGGCCTCAGCCAACGCCGAGCCGCAATCAAAGCACCAGTGCACCGGCTTGACCCCGCGCGCGAGGTGACCGCGCTCGATGATCTTGGCCAGCGAACGCAGGGTGTCGGCCTCGTAGGCCTGGTCCATGGTCCGATACGGGTTATCCCAGTCGGCGATGATCCCCAGGCGCTTGAAGTCGGTGCGTTGCAGGTCGATCTGGGCGGTCGCGTACTCGCGGCACTTCGCCCGGAATTGCACCGCATCGAGTTTGTCGCCGACCTTGCCGAATTTTTTCTCGACCACCAGTTCGATCGGCAGGCCGTGGCAGTCCCAACCGGGCACGAACGGCGCGTCAAAACCCGCCAGCAACCGCGACTTCACCACGGCGTCCTTCAGGACCTTGTTGACCGCATGGCCAAGGTGGATTTGGCCGTTCGCGTAAGGCGGGCCGTCATGCAACACCCAGCCCGGCCGACCCTTGGCCTGGGCGCGGATCTGCGCGTACAAGCCTTCGGATTCCCAGCGCGCGAGCGCAACCGGCTCGCGCTTGGGCAGGTCGCCGCGCATCGGGAACTCGGTGGCAGGCAGGTGGATCGTTGCCTTGTAGCGGTTGTTGTCCTGTTCGCTCACGTTGATCCAATCGTTGCAAGGGGAATTTGGGCCAGCACCGCGCGCGCCTGCTGCGCGTCCAGGTGCATTTGCGCGACCAGTGCCGGCAGGTCGTCGAATTTGACTTCATCGCGTAGCCGCGCGATGAACTCGACCTCGATCCGGCGTCCGTAAAGATCGCCATCGAAGTCGAACAAGTGTGCCTCCAGCAGCGGTTCACGGCCATCGACCGTGGGCCGGGTGCCGAAGCTGGACACCGATGGCCACGGCTGCGGGCCAACCCCATGCACCAGGGTGGCGTAGATCCCGGTCAAGGCTGGCACCTTGCCGCCAAAGCGCAGGTTCGCGGTCGGGAAACCCAGCGTGCGTCCGAGTTGGGCGCCGCGGACCACGTGGCCGTCGATCGCATAGCGGCGCCCGAGCAGGCGTGCGGCGGCATCGAAGTCACCCATCTGCAACGCGGCGCGGATCCGGGTGCTGGACACGCGTTCGCCATCCAGCAGCACCGGCTCGATGGCGCCGGCCTCGAACCCGTGGTGCGCGCCGAGCCGGCGCAGCGTGACCAGGTCGCCGCCGCGATGCTTGCCGAAGCGGAACTCGGGACCGACCCAGGCTTCGCGCACCAGCAATCGTTCAACCAGCACGTCGTGGACGAAATCCTCGGCGCTCATGCCAGCCAGTTGGCTGTTGAAGCGCAGCAACCCGACCAGGTCCGCACCCAGCGCGCGCAATCCCAAGACCTTGGCCCGCGGCAACAGCAAGCGGGGCGGCACCGGCCGTGCAAAGAACTCACGCGGCAACGGCTCGAAGCCCACCGCCACCATCGGCACGCCAAGCACCCGCGCACGCGCCGCCGCATGGCGCAGCAGGGCCTGGTGGCCCAGATGCAGGCCATCAAAGGCACCGATGCAGGCCACGCTGCCTTGCGGGCACAGCGGGGCGCCCCGGAGATCACGGAAAAAGTCGCGGAAAAGGCGGTTCATGGATGCGGTGGAGTATAGCGGCGGGTCAATGGCTCGCCCTTCAATGACGCAAGTCGCGCGGGCGAATCCCCTGCAGCAACAGCAGCGCGGCGTAGGCCATGCCGCCTGCACCGACCACCACCACCAGGCGCCAGATCCGCTGCCACCAGACCCAGGATGTCCAGTCCTGCCACAGCCAAAGCAATGCCAACACCACCACCGTCATGCCCAATGCTGCCACCAGCAGCTGGCGCAGGTAGCGGTGCCAGCCTGGCTGCACCGTGTACACCGCGGCACGTCGCAGGTACCACCACAACTGCAGTGCGTTCAGCCAACCGGCCAGGGCGATGGCCAGCGCCAGGCAGGCATGTGCGCCCGGCACCCGGCCAAGCGCCTCCAGTACCCGGCCGCCGGACGCGTCCAATGCTGCGCGGCCAATGTCGGTGTAGTGCAACAACGCGACCATCAACAGCACCGTGAACAAGGCGTTGCCGGCCACCGCGACCACCGCAGCCTTGACCGGTGTGCGCGTGTCCTGGCGTGAATAAAACGCTGGCGCCAGGACTTTCACCAGCAGGAACGCAGGCACGGCGGTCGCCTGCGCCACCAGGCTCAAGCGCGTCATCGCGGTATCGCTGGCCAAAAATTCGCCATGCTGGAACAAGGCGGCAACCAATGGTTCGGCGCACAGGATCAGGCCGAGGCAGGCGGGAATGCCAATCAGCAGGCACATCCGGAATCCCCAATCGAGCGCTTTGGAAAATCCGTCGGGATCGGTTGATGCATGGCGCCCCGACAAGTGCGGCAGGATCACGGTGCCCACGGCCACCCCGAACATCCCCAGTGGGAATTCCAGCAGCCGGTCCGAGTAGTACAACCAGGTCACGCTGCCACCGACCAGGAACGAGGCGACGATGGTGTTGAGCAGCAGGTTGACCTGGGTCACCGATGCGCCGAACAGGGTCGGCACCATCAGCCGCATGATCTTGCGTACCCCCGCATCGGCCGCGCCCCAACGGGGACGCGGCAGCAACTTGAGCCGCGCCAGCGACGGCAGTTGCACGGCCAGTTGCAGGATGCCCGCAGCAAACACGCCCCAGGCCAGGGCAATCACCGGCTGCTCCAGGTACGGCGCGACGCACAGCGCCGCCGTGACCATCGCCAGGTTCATCAGCAGCGGGCTCAACGCCGGCACCGCAAAACGACCGTAGGTATTGAGAATGCCACCGGCCAACGAGGCCAGCGAAATGAACAACGCATACTGGAACGTGATCCGCAGCATCGTCGCCGCAAGTTCGCCTTGTGGGGTGTCTGCGCCGAAGCCGGGCGCAAACACCGGCATGATCCACGGCGCTGCCAGCACCGCGAGCCCGGTGACCACCATCAGCGTGGCCAGCAAGGTGCCTGCGACCCGGTCGACCAGGGCCTTGACCGCAGCGTGGTCGCCGCGCGCCTTGTACTCGGCCAGGACCGGCACGAAGGCCATCGAGAACGAGCCCTCGGCCGACAGCCGGCGCATGAAGTTCGGGATCCGGAACGCGACCACGAACGCGTCCATCGCCGGGCTGGCGCCGAACACCCCGGCATACACCTGGTCGCGGACCAGGCCGGAGACCCGGGACAGGAAAGTCATCGCGCTGAACACCGCGGTTGAGCGCAACAGGCCTACGCGTCCGGGTGGTGCGGCAGCACGGCTCACGACAGGGCCCCTTCAGCGGCCTGGCGGTTGACCCAAGTCCATGAATACCCCATACTTTCCGGTCTGCCCGGGCCGAAACCTGCGGCGTTCCCCCTTACCTCAACCAGTTTCCAGGATCCCCAGTGGCCAACATCAAGTCCGCCAAGAAGCGCGCCAAGCAAGCTGTCGTGCGCAATGCCCGCAATGCCGGCCAGCGTTCGATGCTGCGCACCGCCGTCAAGAAGGTGCTGAAGGCGATTGACGCCAATGACGCCGCCGGCGCCAAGGCCGCGTTCGAAGTGGCCCAGCCGATCCTCGATCGTTTCAGCGCGCGTGGCCTGATCCACCGCAACAAGGCCGCCCGCCACAAGAGCCGCCTCACCGCGCGGATCAAGGCGCTGCAAGCGGCCTGAAGCCGGCGCACCGCGCGCAGCAAAAACCCGGCCCAGGCCGGGTTTTTTATTGCCGCTGGATTTACTGTTCGCCGTTCGCATCGGCATCGGCCTGCTCTTCGCGCAGGCGATCAAACAACGCCTGCACATCCAGCATGATCGGCCACGTGCCTTCGCGCGCGATTGCAGACGTCAGGTACCAGGGACTGGTCCAGCCCAATTCGGCAACCACGGCTTCGGCGGCTTCGCGCGCCTCGTCTTCGAACATCAGGTCGGCTTTGTTCAACACCAGCCAACGCGGCTTTTGCAGCAACTCGGGGTCGTGGCGGCCCAGTTCGCGCTCGATCGCGCGCACCTGCTCGACTGCGCTCACGCCCTCGACGCCACCCGAACCAACCTCATACGAAATCGGGGCGACGTCCACCAGGTGCAACAGTAAACGCGTGCGCTGCAGGTGGCGCAGGAACTGCGCGCCGAGACCTGCACCGTCAGCCGCGCCTTCGATCAAGCCCGGGATATCGGCAATCACGAAGCTGCGTCCGGGTTCGACGCTGACCACGCCCAGGTTTGGATACAAGGTGGTGAACGGATAATCGGCAACCTTGGGGGTCGCCGCCGACACCGCACGCACGAAGGTGCTTTTGCCGGCATTGGGGAAGCCAAGCAGGCCGACATCGGCCAGCAACTTCAACTCGAGCTTGAGCAGGCGCTCCTCGCCTTCGGAGCCGGTCGTGGATTGACGCGGCGAGCGATTGGTCGAGCTCTTGAAGTGCATGTTGCCGAGCCCGCCCTTGCCACCGCGCGCGACCAGCAGGCGTTCGCCGTGGCGGGTCAGGTCGCCGATCACTTCGTCGGTTTCGACATTGATCACCACCGTGCCCACCGGGACGGTGATGATGCGCTCGAGGCCGCCCTTGCCATACATCTGGCTGCCCATGCCGTTCTCGCCACGCTGCGCCTTGAACTGGCGTTGGTGGCGGAAGTCGACCAGGGTGTTGAGGTTCTCGTCGGCCTCAAGGTAGACGTCGCCGCCGTCGCCGCCATCACCGCCGTCGGGGCCACCGAGCGGAATGAATTTCTCGCGCCGGAAGCCCACGCAACCGTTGCCGCCGTTGCCGGCAATGACGGTGATTTCTGCTTCGTCGACGAGTTTCATGGTGGGGTCAGTTTACGGCAGCAATTCATCTGGGTGAAAACAAAAAACCCCGCCTGAGCGGGGCCTCTCGCAGCGCGCTGGTGCGGATCAGGCCGCGGAAACCACGCTGACCGTGCGGCGCTTCTTCGGACCCTTGATCGCAAACTCGACCTTGCCGTTGACCAGCGCAAACAAGGTGTGGTCGCGACCGAGGCCGACGCCGGTACCCGGATGGAACTGGGTGCCGCGCTGGCGGACGATGATGTTGCCGGCTTCGATGTCCTGGCCGCCGTACATCTTCACGCCGAGGTATTTCGGATTGGAGTCGCGACCGTTGCGCGAAGAACCTACGCCCTTTTTATGTGCCATCGCGGCTTCTCCTTACTTCTGCTTGCTGTTCGAAAGCGGGCCACCAGCAATGCCGGTGATCTGGATTTCGGTGTAATGCTGCCGATGGCCCATCTGCTTGCGATGGTGCTTGCGGCGGCGGAATTTGACGATGCGGATCTTGTCGGCGCGGCCGTGTCCGACGACCGTGGCCTTGACCAAGGCGCCCTTGAGGGCGTCGCCAAGCTTGATGCCATCGCCGTCGCCGAGCATGAGCACGTTGTCGAACGTGATCTCCTTGCCGGCTTCGTGTTCGCCGAGCAGCTCGACGCGTAGCGTCTCGCCTTCCATCACGCGGTATTGCTTACCGCCGGTGACCATTACTGCGTACATGACTTTGTTTCCTGGTTTCGCGGCTTTTTAGGCCTGCTCTTCTGTAGTTATTCTTCGCCGCCTCGCTGCCACCCAATGAAGGAAAGCCGCGGACAGGAGCGGAATTGTAAGGGTTTCAGTGGGTTGGAGCAACCTCTGGCTTTGGCGAAAGCGCTTGGATTCTCGAGGGCGCCGGGCGTGGGGGCCAATGCGCGAATGTCCCCCGGCGGCCGCAGGCGGATGCCGGGGGACATTCGCCCCAAAGGCCTGCAGCACGCACCTCTCCGCAAACCTGAACGACGAGGGTCGCAGAGTCTGGGACGAAGAGTCAGCAGACTGGCGGACA
>JBDSOZ010000112.1:0-12289 GCA_039914555.1 Luteimonas sp. | reverse complement strand
TCGAGCACGGGTTCGAACCAGGCAACGACCATGTCGCGGCAGGCGTCGAAACCGGCGTCGAGGTAGCAGGCGGCAATCAGTGCTTCGGTGGCGTCGGCGAGGATTGAGTCGCGGCGATGACCGCCGGATTTCATTTCGCCCGGGCCGAGAGTGAGCTGGTCGCCAATTTCAAGTCCACGCGCGAGTTGGGCGAGGCTGGATTCGCGCACCAGTTCGGCGCGGGCGCGGGTCATCGCGCCTTCGTCGGCCTTGGGCCAGCGCAGGTACAGCTGCTCGGCCACGATCAGGTTGAGCAAGGCGTCGCCGAGGAATTCCAGGCGCTCGTTGTGCGGGCTGCCGGCACTGCGATGGGTGAAGGCCTGCCGCAGCAAGCCGGGATCCGCAAACCGATGACCGCCGAATGCGTCGCTGGCCTTGGCCTGGCTCACGCGCCGCGGCCCGGCATGGGCGACATCAGTCGCGCGACTGGTTGGTCAGGGACTCGGAAGTGGAGAACTTGCCGACCACGTCGAGGTTGCCGATCAGCGGCTTGCGCACTTCGTAATCCACGCTCATCAACCAACCGCCGTCGACGCGTTCAAGGGTGACATCGGTTGGCTTCACGTTTTCCGAGTAGCTGACATACAGTCGGCGGAAGAACAGGTCCTGGATCTTCGCCGGCTCGCGGTTGGCGATGCCGGGCTCCTGTTGCAAGCCCTTGAGCGCCTGCTTGACCGCGTAGTACTCCGAATACATCGGCACCAGCTTCATGCCGATGTAGGCAAACAAGCCGATGACGCCGAGGACGATGACGAAACTAACCAGGGTCAAGCCACGTTGGGTGCGCTTCATGATGTGTGCCCTCTATGGAATCTTTTTTCCGAGCCGACCAAAGTCGACGCCGCCATCCCAATGCATCCAGACCAGGAAGGCCTTGCCGCGCAGGTTCGCTTCGGGCAGGAAGTGCATGCCCTCCGGCCAGAAGCGGCTGTCCTCGCTATTATCCCGATTGTCGCCCATGACGAAATAATAGCCCGGCGGCACGGTCCATTCGCCCTCGCCCTGCATGAAGAAGGGCTGGTCGTCGCGCTCCAGCACCTGGTGCGGACGCCCTGGCATCTGCTCGAGCAGCAGGCGTGCACCGTTGGCCTCGGCGCCGCGGCCCTTGCCGATGTAGTGACCCTCGGGCTGGTACGCGAACGCTTGGCCGTTGAGGTACACGGTGTCGTTGCGGTAGCCCACGGTGTCGCCGGGAAGCCCGACCACGCGCTTGATCCAGTCCTGGTCCGGATACTGCGGGGGATGGAACACGACCACATCGCCGCGCTCGGGCTCGCCGATCGAGACGACCTTGGCGTTGTTGATTGGCAGGCGCAAGCCGTAGGCGAATTTGTTGACCAGGATGAAATCGCCGATCAACAGGGTCGGCATCATCGAACTGGACGGGATCCGGAACGGTTCGGCAACGAAGCTGCGCAGGCACAGGACGACCGCCAGTACCGGGAAGAATGCGCGCGAGTAATCGATGAGGATCGGCTCGTGCACGTCTAGCAGGCCAGCGCGCTGTTCGCGTCGCTTGCGCAGCCAGAGTTTGTCCAGCAGCCACACCAGTCCGGTGAACAGGGTGAGCCCGACGAGGGCGATTTCGAACCAGCGCATCATGATTCCTTGCTTGAGGTGAGTACGGCCAGGAAGGCTTCCTGCGGGATTTCAACGCGGCCCACCTGTTTCATCCGCTTCTTGCCTTCCTTCTGTTTCTCGAGAAGCTTCTTCTTGCGGCTGGCGTCGCCACCGTAGCACTTGGCGAGCACGTTCTTGCGCAGCGCCTTGACCGTGGACCGGGCAATGACCTGCGAACCGATCGCGGCCTGGATGGCGACATCGAACATCTGCCTCGGGATCAGCTCACGCATCCTTTCAACCAGGTCGCGGCCACGACGGTCGGCGTGGGCCCGGTGGGTGACCAGCGACAGCGCGTCAACCCGGTCACCGTTGATCAACGTATACACGCGCACGAAGGGGCCAGCCTGGAAACGCACGAAGTGGTAATCCAGCGAGGCGTAGCCCCGGGACACCGACTTCAGGCGGTCGAAAAAGTCCAGCACCACCTCGGCCATGGGCAGCTCATAACTGACCTGCACCTGGTTGCCCAGGTACTGGATGCCGATCTGGCTGCCGCGTTTTTCCTCGCACAGGGTGATGACATTGCCGACATAGTCGGGCGGGGTGAGGATGTTGGCGCGGATGATCGGCTCGCGGATCTCCTCGACCAGGTTGGCTTGCGGCAACTTGGCCGGGTTGTCCAAAGGCAGGATCGTGCCGTCGGTCTTGAGCACCTCGTAGATCACGGTCGGCGCGGTGCTGATCAGGTTGAGGTCGTACTCGCGCTCCAGCCGCTCCTGCACGATCTCCATGTGCAGCATGCCGAGGAAGCCGCAGCGGAAACCAAAGCCCATCGCTTCGGAACTCTCGGGTTCGAAGCGCATGGCGGCATCGTTGAGGCGCAGTTTTTCCAGTGCTTCGCGCAGGTCGGGGTAATCGTCCGCGTCGACCGGGAACAAACCGGCAAACACCCGCGGCTGCATTTCCTGGAAACCCGGCAACGGTTTCGACGCGGGCTTGGCAGCGTGGGTCAGGGTGTCGCCGACCGGGGCGCCGTGCACGTCCTTGATGCTGGCGGTGATCCAGCCCACTTCGCCGCCGCCGAGTTTGTCGAGCACCTTGCGCTTGGGGGTGAACACGCCGACGTTCTCGACCTCGTGGGCGCGGCCGGTCGACATCACCAGCAACTTGTCGCCTTTGCGGATCTCGCCCTGCATGACCCGTACCAGGCTGACGACCCCTAGGTAATTGTCGAACCAGGAGTCGATGATCAGCGCTTGCAGGCGGTCGGTGTCGCGCGGCGTGGGCGGCGGAATGCGGGCAACGATCGCCTCGAGCACGGCCTCGATGTTGTAGCCGGTCTTGGCACTGATCGCGACCGCGTCTTCGGCGTCAATGCCGATCACGGCCTCGATTTCGGCCTTGACCTTTTCGATGTCGGCGGTGGGCAGGTCGATCTTGTTGAGCACCGGCACCACTTCCAGGCCCTGCTCGACCGCGGTGTAGCAATTGGCAACCGACTGCGCTTCCACGCCCTGGGCGGCGTCGACCACCAGCAGCGCGCCTTCGCAGGCGGCCAGTGAGCGGCTGACTTCATAACTGAAGTCGACATGGCCGGGGGTGTCAATGAAGTTGAGCTGGTACACCTGCCCATCCTTGGCGGTGTATGGCAACGACACCGACTGGGCCTTGATGGTGATGCCGCGCTCGCGCTCGATCGGGTTGGTGTCGAGCACCTGCGATTCCATCTCGCGCTCGGTCAGGCCGCCACACAACTGGATGATGCGATCGGCCAACGTCGACTTGCCATGGTCGACGTGGGCGATGATCGAGAAATTGCGAATGTTCCGCATTGGTCCGGGGGCTGTCGCCCGGGTTGCCGGGCCAAACGCGGGATTATCGCATGTCGCAATGCATCATCCGGCGGGCGAAATCGCCACGAACTGGACGTTGCCGCCCCGGTTGACCAGCAACATCACGGTTTCGGCGGGCTTGACGTCGCGCAGGGCACGGTCCAGCTCGGCGGGCGATCCCACCGGGATCCGGCCCACGCGCAGGATCACGTCACCCGGGCGCATTCCGGCGCGGCGCGCGGCATCACCTTCAATCCGGGCCAGGCCGACGCCCTGCCCTGCGTCCAGCCCCAGTGCGCGGCGCGAGGAAGCATCCAGCGCCTGCCCGACCAGGCCCAGCGGATTACCGGCCTTGGCTGGTGCGGGGGCGACACCTGCTGCGGGATCGTTGCTGTCGTCATTGGCCGCCAGCAAGCTGTCATCGAGTGGCGCCAAGACCACGTCGAGGTTGCGCATCTTGCCTTCGCGCAGCACCCCGAGGGTGACCTTGGTGCCCGGCGCCATCGCACCGATGATCGGCGGCAATTCGCTGGAGCGCGCGATCGCGCGGCCATCCACGCTGCGGATCACGTCTCCGGGCTGCAGGCCGGCTTTTTGCCCCGGACTGCCGGGGGTGACTTCCGGGATCAGGGCGCCACGGGTATCAGGCAAGCCCAGCCCGCGCGCGGTTTCGGCGTCGATGGGCTGCAGGCGTACGCCAATCATTCCGTACTGCACCTTGCCGGTGGTCTTGATCTGGTTGACCACGTTCATCGCCAGGTCGATCGGAATCGCGAAACTGACGCCCATGTAGCCGCCGGAATTGCTGAAGATCTGCGAATTGATACCGACGACTTCGCCGCGGGTATTGAGCAACGGTCCGCCCGAGTTGCCGCGATTGATGGCGACGTCGGTCTGGATGAAGGGCACGTATTGCTGTTCCGGTCCCGCGGCGCGACCGACCGCACTGACAATGCCGGCAGTGACCGAGTGGTCCAGGCCGAACGGCGAACCGATCGCAACCACCCACTGGCCGGGCTTGAGGTCCCTGGAATCGCCGATACGCAACGCAGGCAGGCCCTTGGCGTCGATCTTGAGCAGGGCGATGTCGGACTTCTGGTCGCTACCGACCACTTTCGCGGCGAATTCGCGCGCATCGGACAACTTGACCGTGACCTTGTCGGCGCCCTCGACCACGTGGTGGTTGGTCAGCACATAGCCATCGGCGGAAATGATGAAACCACTGCCGATTGCGGTGCCGCGTGGTGCCTGCTGCGGCCCCTGCGGACCCGGCATGCCACCAAACGGGGTGTCCGGGCCGAAGAAGCGGCGGAAAATTTCCGGGATCTGGCTTTGGTCCGGTGCGTCGTTGGCCTGGGCAGCGACCTTGCGGTTACTGCCGTCGTGGATCGCCTCGATATTGACCACGGCCGGACCGACCTGGGTGACCAGGTTGGTGAAGTCGGGCAAGCCCTGGACCAGTTGCGGTGCCGGTGCGACAGCGGCGGTGGACTGGGCGGTGGCCGGAGGCAGCAATACCGCGGTGGTGGCTGCGGCGGAGACGACGGCGACCAGCGCCATCGCCCCAATCCGGACCCGCAGCGGGCGCGTGCGAAGCGAAGCATTCATCGGCGAATTACCTGGGGGAAGGATTGATTTCCTGCGCGTCTTGCGGCTGCAGGGTGGCGGGACGCGGCCGGAACGGATGCACCGAACGCAAAGCAGCCTCGGCGACTGGCTCAACCGTCGGCGGCTGCAGGCTGCCATAGCCGACATTGAACGCGGCGCCCGCGTTGGGCAGCAGCGCGCGCGGCCACGGCCGCGTGGGGGTTGCGGATGCGGATGGATCGAAGGGGTTGGGGTTGGGGTTGCGGTTGGCGATTGCGACGATCCCGCCCGGTGCCGCCGACGCAACTGCCAGTTGCGGGATCGAAGCAACTTCCGCCGCGCGCGACGCACGGGTGGCGGCTGCACGCTGGAGTTGGGCGCGCGAACTGCCGCGACGCGCGGCAACACGACGCGGAACCGCGGCCACGGCAATGCTGGCAGCGGCCAATTGCGCCGCAGTATCAGGTGCTATCGGCATATTTGGTGCAGGCGCCTGCGCAGGATCAGGTTGCACGAGACCAGGTTGCGCAAGGGCTGGCTGGGAGACGGCAGGAACGGTGCTGGCGATGCCAACCGACGGCGCATTGGCCGACATTGAGGCATCAGGGGCTTGTCGGCCCATGAACAGCGCAACCGCCGCGACAGAAGCCGCCAGCGCCACGCCCGAGCCCCAATTCCAACGCGAACGTCGAGCGGCCGTGGGCGCTGCCACAACCGCGGCGTCGGCAGCGACCGCTGCCGCAACCCGCTCCGCGAAGCCGGATGGCGCTGGTGCGGTGGCCTGGCCGCGCAGGATGTCGCCGGCCAGCTGCCAACGCGACACGCAGTCGCCCAGTTCCGGATCGTGTTGCAGACGGCGTTGCAGGAAGCGCGCCTCGTCCAGCGCCAGTTCGCCGTCGAACAGCGCCGACAACTGCACTCGGGTGTGGTCGATGACCTTGTCGCCGACAAACTTGCCAGGTGCTGGTTTGTGGTCAGTCATTGGTTTCGCTCCGCGCCATCATCGTCGTTGTCCATCAGGGGCCGCAGCTCCAGGTCGATTGCCTCGCGGGCGCGGAAGATCCGCGAACGCACCGTGCCGATCGGGCAATCCATCTGTTGTGCGATCTCCTCGTAGCTCAAGCCCTCGACTTCACGCAGCGTGATCGCCACGCGCAGGTCTTCCGGCAATGCTTCGACCGCACGCATCAGCGTTTGTTCCATCTGCTGGCGCATCAGTTCGCGCTCGGGGGTGTCGTTGTCGCGCAAGCGGATGCCGGAATCGAACTGTTCGGCGTCCGCAATATCGATATCGCCGGTAGGTGGGCGGCGGCGGCTGGCAACCAGGTGGTTCTTGGCGGTATTCACGGCAATCCGATGCAACCACGTATAAAACTGGGCATCCCCGCGGAACCCGCCCAGCGCACGGTAGGCACGCAGGAAGGTTTCCTGGGCCACGTCCTGGCACTCGCTCCAGTCGGAGATGTAGCGCGAGATCAGGGCCACGATCCGGTGCTGGTACTTGCGCACCAACAGGTCGAATGCAGCGCTATCGCCGCCCTGGAAGCGCGCGACCAACGCTTGGTCCAACTGCTGGGACAACTCAACTTCAGCCATGTGACCCCAATCCGGTGGGAAAAGTTCCCCGTCAGGGGGTTATGGGGGCGGCATTGACGGCAATCAAATGCGGCCGGGATGATACTGGGCTCCCCAGGCCGCAACGGATGACCCGCCATGGCGGTTGAAAACAACGTTCAGGGCAACGCCCCCATGATCGCAGGCTTCGCCGGATTGCGCTTCCGCCATTGGCAGGTGGGCGCCCGCGCCGATGGCGTGGTGGTGGTCACCATCGACCGCGAGGGCCAGGCGGTCAATGCGTTGTCCCAGGACATGCTGGTCGAGCTGGGCGAGCTGCTGGAGCGGCTGGCCATCGATCCGCCGCGTGGCGTGGTGTTCCGGTCTGGCAAGTCCTCGGGTTTTGTCGCCGGCGCGGACGTCAAGGAATTCCAGGCGTTCGATGCGCGCGGCACGGTCAAGGACGCCTTGTTCCGCGGCCAGCAGGTGCTGCAGAAGCTGGCCGAACTGCCCTGCCCCACGGTCGCTGCGATCCACGGCTATTGCATGGGCGGTGGCACCGAACTGGCACTGGCCTGCCGCTATCGGGTGGCGTCAAGCGACGCTTCCACCCGGATCGGCCTTCCTGAAGTGAAATTGGGGATCTACCCGGGCTGGGGCGGCAGCGTGCGCTTGCCGCGCCTGGTTGGTGCACCCGCAGCGATGGACATGATGTTGACCGGCCGCGCACTGTCGGCAAACAACGCGCGCGCGATGGGTCTGGTGGATCGGGTGGTGGAATCCTCGGCGCTGGTGGACGCAGCAGCCGTGCTGGCGCTCAAGGGCGCGACCCGGCCGTTCCAGCAACGTGCGCTGGCCTGGGCCAGCAATGCCTGGCCGGTGCGGCAAGTGCTTGCGCCGATGCTGGTGAAACAGGTCGCACGCAAGGCGCCGAAAGCGCACTACCCTGCGCCGTATGCGCTGATTGAAACTTGGCGTCGGGCGAGCGGTGGCATCCAGTCGTTGCTCGCCGCCGAACGCAAATCGGTGGTGAAGCTGGCAGGCACGTCGACCGCGCGCAACCTGATCCGGGTGTTCTTCCTGCAGGAACGACTCAAGAGCCAGGGCAGCGGCAGCCTCGCCGGCCAACGGGGCGGCATCACCCGCGTGCACGTCATTGGCTCCGGAGTGATGGGTGGCGATATCGCGGCGTGGGCTGCTTACAAGGGCTTCGAAGTCAGTTTGTCGGACCGGGAGCAGCGCTTCATCGACGGCGCCTTGCAACGCGCACAAGACCTGTTCGCGAAAAAAGTAAAAGACGAGGCCAAACGGCCGGCCGTTGCCGCGCGCCTGCGTGGCGACCTGTCGGGTGACGGTGCCGCGGACGCCGACCTGGTGATCGAGGCCATCATCGAACAGGCCCAAGCCAAGCGCGAGCTCTACGCAGCGGTCGAGCCGCGGATGAAGGCGGATGCCCTGCTAACGACCAACACGTCGTCGATTCCGCTGACCGACCTGAGCGGACACATCCAGCGGCCGGCGCAGTTTGCCGGCTTGCACTACTTCAATCCGGTGGCGTTGATGCCGTTGGTGGAAATCATCCGCCATGACGCGATGGCCGAAGAAACCCGGCAGCGACTGGCCGCTTTCTGCAAGGCTTTGGACAAGCTGCCGGTCACGGTGGCCGGCACCCCCGGCTTCCTGGTCAACCGGGTGCTGTTTCCGTACATGCTCGAAGCCGCGACCGCGTTCGCCGAAGGCATCCCGGGTGCAGTCATCGACCGGGCGGCGAAGAAATTCGGCATGCCGATGGGCCCGATCGAGCTGATCGATACGGTTGGCCTGGACGTTGCCGCCGGCGTGGCCACGGAGTTGGCACCATTCCTGGGCCTTGAAGTCCCCGCAGCGCTGTCATCGCCGCCGGCGGCCGGCAAGCGCGGCAAGAAGGATGGCCAGGGACTGTACCAGTGGGTTGAGGGCAAACCGGTCAAACCGGCGCTGCCAAAGGATTACGTGGCGCCTGCCGATCTCGAGGACCGGTTGATCCTGCCATTGCTGAACGAGGCCGTGGCCGCGTTGCACGATGGTGTGGTCGACGATGCAGACCTGCTCGATGCCGGGGTGATCTTCGGGACCGGGTTCGCACCGTTCCGTGGTGGCCCGATCCAGTACGTGCGCGAAACCGGCACCAAGGCACTCCTCGCCAAGCTGCAGGACCTGCGCACACGTCACGGTGATCGTTTTGCACCGCGACCGGGATGGGACTCGGCGGCGTTGTCGGACCTGGCGTGACCACATGGGCGTGAACACCGTGTAGAGCCGGGCTTCACCTGCGCCATGCAAACATCACTGCATGGCTGCCCGTAACCGACTTCCACCCTGGCACGAAAAAATTCGGATCGACGATGGGCGCGAGATGTTGATCCGCCCCGTTCGCCCCGATGACGCACTGCCACTGCGCGCGGGGTTTGCGCTAATGGAACCGCGTGGCTTGCGCAATCGCATTGAAGGCGAGGGTGAGCTGTCGCAGTCGGCAGCCGAACGATTGACCCATCCGGACCCGCGGCGCGAGTTCACCCTGATCGCCAGCGAGCCGTTGCCGGCGGGCGAGGCCATGATCGGGGCGTTCGCGCGGATCGTCATGACCGACGATGCAGCGAGCGTGGGCGACATTGAAATCGTGGTCGCGCGGTTCGTTGCCGGAATGGGCCTGGGCCGACATCTCATGCGGCGAATGGTGCGCTGGGGGCGCGGCAAGACCCTGGATCGCCTGGTCGGCGAGGTCGCCGCTGACAACCTGCCCATGCTGGCATTGGCGAAGTCGCTGGACTTTCGTGAACAGCCGTCCACGCTTCCCGGGTTCGTGCAAGTGGTGCTTGATCTAAAATAAGCGGTTCATGACCGCTTCCCCCTTCCCCATCCCGGCGTTGCCCAAGGTCGGCCAGCAGCGCGCGTATTGGCGCGCGCCGACATCGACGACGGCGCTGGCGTGGGCGATTGGTCGGGCCGCGGACGCACACGACGGCCCGGTGCTTGCGATTGCACGCGACAACCAGGCCGCCCATCAACTCGAATCCGACCTGCTTACCTTGTGGGCCGGCGACCAACGCTTGCCGGTGATTCCGTTTCCCGATTGGGAGACGCTGCCCTACGACCAGTTCAGTCCCCACCCCGAGATCGTCAGCCAGCGCCTGGCCGCACTGCACCGGCTGCCCGGCCTGAAGCGTGGCGTTGTGATCGTGCCGGTACAAACCCTGCTGCAACGGCTGCCGCCGGTGCGCTACGTCGCTGGCAACACCTTCGACGTGCGCGTGGGCCAACGACTGGACCTGGGCGCGGAAAAACGCCGACTGGATGCGGCCGGCTATCGCAACGTGCCACAGGTCCTGGATCCGGGTGATTTCGCGGTTCGCGGCGGGCTGCTGGATGTGTTCCCGATGGGCGCCGACGAACCGTTCCGGCTGGAATTGTTCGACGACGTGATCGATTCGATCCGCGCGTTCGACCCCGAATCGCAGCGTTCGCTCGACAAGGTCGATGCCGTGCGGCTGTTGCCCGGTCGCGAAGTACCGCTGGACGAGGCGTCGACCCAGCGCGCCACCAATACCCTGCGCGAGCGCTTCGATATCGATACCCGTCGCAGCGGCCTGCTGCAGGACTTGCGTGCCGGGGTTGCACCGGCTGGCATCGAGTATTACCTGCCGCTGTTTTTCGACGCAACCGCGACCTTGTTCGATTATCTCGACCAAAGCGTGTTGACCGTGCTGGGCGACGGCAGCAGCGACGCAGCCGACCAGTTCCAGCTGCAATTGGACGAACGCTACGAGCAACGCCGCCACGACATCGAGCGGCCGTTGTTGCCGCCGGACGAGTTGTACCTGTCGCCGCAGGCGCTGCGCGAACGCCTCAATACCGGCGCCCGCATCGACGTGTGTGGCAGCAGCCACCCGCGCCATGCGCAAGCCCAACCCCTGCACGTGCACGCAGCACCTGACCTGGCGCTTGCGGCAAAGGACGCGGTGCCCGCCGCAGCACTCAAGTCGTTCCTCGACAGTTACCCAGGCAAGGTCCTGGTTGCAACCGATTCCCCGGGGCGCCGCGAAGCCTTGCTGGAAATGCTGCAGGCGGCGGGGCTGGAGCCGAATGTGCTTGGCGGGTTCAGCGAGTTCCTCCAGGCCACGCCTGGGGCGCCGCGTTTTTCCATCGCCGTGGCGCCGTTGGACAATGGTTTCGCCCTCGACGGCGTTGCCCCGGAAGGCGGCGCGCTCGCGGTGCTCACCGAGCGCCAGCTGTTCCCGGAACGCGCCGCGCAACCCCGGCGACGCAAACGCGCGGGACGCGAACCCGAAGCGATCATCCGCGACCTGGGCGAATTGTCCGAGGGCGCCCCGATCGTGCACGAAGACCACGGCGTTGGCCGCTATCGCGGGCTGGTAACGCTCGACGCCGGCGGCCTGCGCTCGGAATACCTGGAAATTGAATACGCCAAGGGCGATCGGCTGTACGTGCCGGTCGCGCAACTACACCTGATCAACCGCTACTCCGGTGCGTCACCGGAATCGGCACCGTTGCATTCGCTGGGCGGGGAGCAATGGGCCAAGGCCAAGCGCAAGGCAGCGGAAAAAGTCCGCGATGTGGCCGCAGAACTGCTGGAAATCCAGGCCCGGCGGCAAGCGCGTGCCGGGCTTGCGCTGCCGGTTGATCGCGCAATGTACGAACCATTTGCGGCTGCGTTCCCGTTCGAGGAAACACCCGACCAGCACGCGGCGATCGAAGCAGTGATCCGCGACCTCGGCAACAGCCAGCCGATGGACCGGGTGATCTGTGGCGACGTTGGTTTCGGCAAGACCGAAGTCGCGGTGCGTGCCGCGTTCGTGGCTGCCGCGGCGGGCCGCCAGGTGGCGGTGTTGGTCCCCACTACCCTGTTGGCCGAACAGCACTACCGGAATTTCCGCGACCGCTTTGCCGATTCACCATTGCGGGTCGAGGTGTTGTCGCGCTTCAAGACCGCCAAGGAAATCAAGGACGAGCTGGGGAAGCTGGCCGATGGCAGGATCGACGTGATCGTCGGCACCCATCGCCTGCTGCAGAAAGATGTGCGCTTCAAGGACCTTGGCTTGGTGATCGTGGATGAGGAACAACGTTTCGGCGTTCGCCAGAAGGAAGCGTTGAAGGCCTTGCGTGCGAACGTGCACCTGCTCACGCTCACGGCCACCCCGATCCCGCGCACGCTGAACATGGCCATGGCCGGGCTGCGCGACCTGTCCATCATCGCCACCCCGCCCGCGCACCGGATGGCGGTGCAGACGTTCGTGGTGCCTTGGGATGACGCCCAGATCCGCGAGGCGCACCAGCGTGAGTTGGCACGCGGCGGCCAGGTGTACTTCCTGCACAACGACGTCGAGTCGATCGGCCGGATGCAGCGCGAACTGCAGGCACTGGTGCCCGAAGCGCGGATCGGGGTGGCCCACGGACAGATGCCGGAGCGTGAGCTGGAGCGGGTGATGCTCGACTTCCAGAAGCAGCGCAGCAACGTTCTACTTTGCACGACGATCATCGAGTCAGGCATCGACATCCCCAACGCCAACACCATCATCATGGATCGCGCCGACAAGCTCGGCCTGGCCCAGATGCATCAATTGCGCGGGCGCGTGGGCCGTTCCCATCACCGGGCCTATGCCTATCTGGTGGTGCCCGACAAGCGCAGCATCAGCAGCGACGCGCGCAAGCGGCTG
>JBDSOZ010000101.1:0-3416 GCA_039914555.1 Luteimonas sp. | reverse complement strand
AGTCCGCGGCCCGGCTGGAGGTTCCTGGCCAGCCTGGCTGAGTGCGTTTGACAACCATTCGCATTTGGGTGGAAGATGGCGGCGTCCGGCCCTTGGTCGCCAATCCGCAGCCCGCCAGCCCGCCATGTATGTCTGCATCTGCAACGGTGTCACTGATCACGCGATCCGCGAAGTCGCGGCTGGCGGCTGCCGGACGCTGTCCGAACTGACCATGCGTACCGGTTGCGGCGCCAGCTGCGGCAGTTGCGTCGAGATGGCGCAGGCCTTGCTTGACGAGGCCCTGGCCGTGCGTGAGTTGCCATTGCCGGTGCTGTCGCAGGCAGCGTAGCTACCGCAGCCAGCCACCAGCAGATGCATTCGATTCCCGTTCCGGCGCCGACAACGACCGGGGCGCTAGCATGGATGGATCGAATTGGACGGAGCATGGGCATGGGAGCAATGGCATGAAAGGTGATCCCAAGGTCATCGAGCACCTCAACAAGGCGCTCTACAACGAGCTGATCGCGATCAACCAGTATTTCCTGCACGCCAAGATGCTGAAGAACTGGGGCCTGAAGGAACTGGCCGAGCACGAACACCACGAGTCGATCGACGAGATGAGGCATGCGGACAAGCTGTCCGAGCGCATCCTGTTCCTCGATGGCCTGCCCAACTTCCAGAGCCTGGGCAAGCTGCGCATCGGCGAAAATCCGGTGGAAGTGCTCAAGGCAGACCTGGCATTGGAACTGGACGCGTTGCCGACGCTGAAGGACGCGATCGTGTACTGCGAGCAGGTCGGCGATTTCGTCAGCCGCAAGCTGTTTGCCGACATCCTCGAGTCCGAGGAAGAGCACATCGACTGGATCGAGACCCAACTGGACCTGGTGGCGCGCCTGGGCGAGCAGAACTACCTGCAGGCCAAGCTCGACGGCTGACCGCCGCTGCTACGGCCGTTCCTACCAGCGCCTGCGGACCCAGCGCCAGAGCCACCAGACGGTGATGGCCAGCGTGAGGCTGGCGGTGACCGCGATTGCCAGCGCCAGCCACGGATGCACGAAAGCCAGCGCCAGCCCGGTGACGACCACGGCGTCCTCGCCAAACGATGCGGTCCAGTTGCTCACCGGCTCCGGTGAGGTATTGAGCACGGCCCGCGAACCCGCTTTCAGCAGGTGGCTGGTGAGGGCGACACCCGCGCCCGTGGCGAGCATTCCAGCGCCCAGGTGGCCATCGGGCGAGATCGCGGCCGCCGCCAGGAATGCGCCTGCGGGCACCCGCAACAGGGTGTGCAGCAGATCCCAGGCCGAATCGACGCCCGGGATCTTGTCGGTGAAAAATTCCACCAGCGCCAGGATGCCGGACACGCCCAGGACCCACGGCGACTGCGCCACGTCCATTGCCGGCGGCAGGTCCAACCATCCAAAAGCACCGGCGACACCGAGTCCGAATACGGTCAGGTAAACACGCATTCCGGCGAGCCACGCCAGCAACACGCCGATGGCGAACAGGTGGGCTTCGGTCATGGACAGGCTCCTCGGGCAGGCGCCTGCATGCTATACCGGGGACATGGACGAGTCGCCTTCGCCCGCCGCTGAAACCACCGAACAAGCGCACGGCCATGGCTTGGCCTATGCCTTGGTCGCCCTGTTCCTGGGCGCATTGGTGTTCGGTGCATGGGGCGTGTGGACGACGTTCGCGCCGCGCCCCGACGACCTGCGCGTGAAGGTGCAGTCGCAGCAGGCCCGGATCGGCGCGCTCGAGCAGCAGGTTTCGACTTTGTCGCGGTCCGATCAAGTGAGTCGTGACGCCAATCGCGACCTGCAAGGCACCCTTGCAGAGCGCGACGAGGAAATTGCCGGCCTGCGCGCCGACATTGCGTTCTACGAACGCTTTGTCGGCAGCACCGCGCAACGCCATGGACTGGCCGTGCACGAACTGGAACTGCAGGCGCAGGAAGGTCCGGCCTGGCACTTCACCGCCACCCTGACCCAGAACCTCAATCGGGGCGCCGTCAACAGCGGGCGCCTGACCGTGGCGGTGGAAGGCACCCGCAACGGCAAGCTGCAGAAACTCGACTGGGCGCAACTGCGCCAGCAGCCCGATGCGCCAGGACTGGATTACTCATTCAAATACTTCCAGCAACTGCAAGGCGATTTGCTGTTGCCAGCCGGATTGCAGCCGATCCGGGTCATTGTCCGGCTGCAGCCCGCGCGCGGCGCCGCAGTTGAGCAGTCTTTCACCTGGGACGATGCCGTCTCCAAGCCCGACGCGGCTTGAATTGGATGGCGCCACCCCCCATCCTGCAGCCATGCAAACCGTAGCGCCCGATTACCAATCCCTGCATCGCCCGCTGGAATTCACCCATGCCGCGGCGGCCAAGGTGCGCGAGTTGATCGTCGAGGAAGGAAACGCGGCACTGAAGTTGCGGGTCTATATCCAGGGTGGCGGCTGCTCGGGTTTCCAGTACGGGTTCGAATTCGATGAGCTGCAGGGCGAAGACGACCTGGCGATTGCAACCGACGAAGTCACCTTGCTGGTGGATCCGCTCAGCCTGCAATACCTGATGGGTGCGGAAGTGGATTACACCGAGAGCCTGCACGGTGCCCAGTTCGTGATTCGCAATCCAAACGCCAAGAGCACGTGCGGCTGCGGCAGCAGCTTCACCACGTAGGCGCGCGCCTTGCGCGCGATCCAACATCCATCGGTTTCCCCTTACGCCTTCGTCGACGGTGGCCTCGATCGCGCCGACGCATTGCGCGACGATCCGCAAGCGCTCGCAGCGCTGTGGCCAAACGCGCGTGTCGTCCTGCTTGACGATGAAGGCGGCGCTGCTGCCGATGCCGAGGGCGGCCTGTTTGCAGCCACCGGTGCGGACATCGGCGGCGGACCCGGTACCGCGATCTTCCTTGGCGTGCATGCGGATGGCGGTGCCTGGTTCGCGCAGCGCATCAACACCGTCTCGCCCGCAGTCATCGCCCTCGCCCCGCTGCGCGTCGACTTGCGCAGCGCCGCGATCCATTGGCCAGCCTTTGCAGCGACCGTGTTCGCGCAGTCGCGCGCGGTGCTGCACTGGCATGCGCGACATCGCCATTGCAGCGCCTGTGGCGGGGAACTGGAATTCGTCCGCGCAGGCTGGCTTGGACGTTGCCTCCAGTGCGGCAGCGACCATTACCCGCGTACCGACCAGGCCATCATTGTTGCCGTCAGCGACGGCAAGCGCCTGTTGCTTGGGCGCCAGCGCGGATGGGCGCCGCGGCGCTGGTCGGTGTTGGCTGGCTTCGTCGAGCCGGGCGAATCGCTGGAGCAGACGGTCGCGCGTGAAGTGCTGGAGGAAAGCAATGTGCGCGTACGCGAGTGCCGATACCAAGGTTCGCAACCATGGCCCTTTCCCGGCGCGTTGATGTTGGGTTTCATCGCCTTGGCCGAGCCGGATGAGCCGG
>JBDSOZ010000076.1:0-4912 GCA_039914555.1 Luteimonas sp. | reverse complement strand
CACCTGGCGGGCGGTCGACCGGTCTCGCTGCCGGTGCCGATGATGAACATCATCAATGGCGGCGCCCATGCCGACAACAACGTCGACCTGCAGGAATTCATGGTGTTGCCGATCGGTTTCGATTCGTTCTCCGAGGCCCTGCGCGCTGGCACCGAGGTCTTCCATGCGTTGAAGTCGGTGCTCAAGGGTCGCGGCCTGTCCACGGCCGTGGGCGATGAAGGCGGTTTCGCCCCCGACCTGAGAAGCAACGAAGAAGCGCTTGAAACCATCCTCGAAGCGATCGGCAAGGCCGGTTACCACGCTGGCGAAGACATCATGCTCGGGCTTGATGTCGCCGCCAGCGAATTTTTCGACAACGGCAAATACCTGCTCACCGGCGAAGGCAAACGCCTCACCGGCGAGCAATTCGTCGATTTCCTGGCCGGCTGGGCTGCGCAATATCCGATCATCACCATCGAAGACGGGATGGACGAAGGCGACTGGACCAGCTGGAAGCTGCTGACCCAGCGCCTGGGCGACAAGTTGCAGCTGGTCGGCGATGACCTGTTTGTCACCAACCCGAAAATCTTCCGTGAGGGCATCGATCGCGGAGTCGCCAATGCCATCCTGATCAAGGTCAACCAGATTGGTACCCTGACCGAAACTCTGGAGGCGATTGCGATGGCTGACTCAGCCGGATATGCAGCGGTGGTATCGCATCGGTCCGGGGAAACCGAGGACACCAGCATTGCCGACATCGCGGTGGCGACCACGGCCACCCAGATCAAGACCGGTTCGCTGTGCCGCAGCGACCGCGTCGCCAAGTACAACCAGTTGCTGCGGATCGAGGAAATGCTCGGCAGCGATGCGCGATATGCGGGCCGCGATGCCTTCGTCTCGCTCAAGTACTGAGCAGGCACGACCCCCGATGCGCGGCTTGCGGATCGTCCTGGTGGTGTTGCTGGTGCTGCTGGCATGGCTGCAATACCGGTTGTGGCTGGGCAACGGCGGCGAGCACGAAGTGGCGCAGTTGCAGGCACAGGTCCTGCAACAGCAGCGCGACAACACCGGGTTGCAGCAGCGCAACGACGCACTCGCGGCCGAGGTCGAGGACCTCAAGTCCGGTGAGGCCGCGGTCGAGGAACGTGCGCGCAACGAGTTGGGCATGATCAAGCCGGGCGAGACCTTCTACCGGGTGATCGAGCCACAAACGCCGGCGCAGGCCGATCAGCCCGCGCCCGCAGAAGCGCCAGCGCCATGACCTGGGCGGTGGTGCCGGCGGCGGGGCAAGGCACCCGGTTTGGCGCGGATTTGCCCAAGCAATACCTGGACGTTGATGGTGAACCGCTGATCGCCCACAGCCTGCGCGCACTGTTCGCGCATCCCGGCGTGGAAGGCGTGGTGGTCGCAATCGCGGAAGCCGATGTGCATTGGCCGGGGTGGGGCGAATTCGAAGGTAAACCGGTCATCTCCTGCAAGGGTGGCGCTGCGCGTGCCGATTCGGTCCTGGCCGGCCTGGTCGCATTGCCGGACAGCGTGCGCGCAGACGACTTCGTGCTGGTGCACGACGCCGCGCGACCCAACCTGGCCCTGGTCGATCTTGAACAGTTGCTGGAGCGCGGCCGCGCAGATCCGGTCGGGGCGATCCTTGCCACGCCGGTGCGTGACACCCTCAAGCAAGCCGGTGACGACGGCGGCATCGATGCCACCCAACCCCGCGAGCAGCTGTGGCGCGCGCTGACCCCGCAGCTGTTCCGTCGCCTGCAGCTGTCGCGCGCACTGGAATCCGCCCTGCGTGACGGGGTCGAGGTCACTGACGAATCCATGGCGATGGAGCGCCAGGGCGCGCGTCCGCTGCTGGTCGAGGGCAGTGAAGCCAATCTCAAGGTGACGACGTCGGCGGATCTCGAGTATTTTCGTTACCTGCGTCGCATCGCGGCTTCCGCCGCTCCTACGGGGGCTTGATGGATTTCAGGATCGGACAGGGCTTCGACGTACATGCCTTCGGCGAGGGCGATCACATCATGCTCGGTAGTGTGCGGGTTGCACATGCACGTGGCGTGGTCGCGCACAGCGACGGCGATGTGGCGATCCATGCGCTGTGCGATGCGATGCTCGGCGCGCTGGCGCTGGGTGATATCGGCCAGCACTTCCCTGCGACGGATCCGCGCTGGAAAAATGCCGCCGGCGTCGACCTGCTTCGGAAGGTGGATGGCTTGTTGCGCGAACGTGGCTGGCGCGTCGGCAATGCCGACATCACCATCGTGTGCGAGCTGCCGAAAGTCGGGCCGCATGTTGCTGCGATGCAGGCCGCGTTGGCGAACGTGCTTGGAGTCACCATTGACGCAGTCAGCGTCAAGGCCACGACCACCGAGACGCTGGGCTTTACCGGCCGCGGTGAAGGCATCGCGGCCCAGGCCGTGTGCCTGCTCTGCCGCGCGTGAACGAACCGGCCTGGCCACGTGCGTTCGGCGCACCGGTCTTGTCGGCGCGGATCCGCTCAACTCCCGAAGACTTCAGGGTCAGCGAGATCGACGGTTTCGAGCCCAGTGGCAGCGGTGAGCACCTGTTGCTGACCATCGAAAAGCGCGGCATGAACACCGCATTTGCAGCCAAACAGCTGGCGCTCTGGGCCGGAATCGCCGAATCCGGGATCGGCTACGCCGGCCTCAAGGATCGACATGCGGTGACGGTGCAGCGCTTCAGCGTGCACCTGCCGAAGAAAATCGCCCCCGACCTCGCCGCATTGGAAAGCCAGGAGCTGCGGGTCATCGACCATGCCTGGCACGCCAAGAAACTGCCGCGTGGCGCGCTTGCCGGCAATCGTTTCGCGCTGTTGCTTCGCGATGCCGAAGGCGACCGTGCTGCCGTGGACGCACGCCTGCGGGCCATCGCGACGCAAGGCGTCCCCAATTATTTTGGCGAGCAACGATTCGGTCGCGGCGGCGACAATATCGCCAATGCACTGGCGATGTTTGGCGGTCGCCGGGTGGCGCGCGAGCAACGCGGCCACTTGCTGTCGGCTGCCCGCTCCCAGTTGTTCAACCGGGTGCTCGGCGTGCGCGTGGAAAACGGCAGCTGGGGGGCCGCGCTGGACGGTGAGGTCTGGCTGCTCGACGGCAGTCGCAGCGTGTTTGGTCCCGAGCCAATGAATGACGCACTGGGCGAGCGCCTGGCGACCTTCGACATCCATCCGAGCGCGCCGTTGTGGGGTCGGGGCGAGTTGCGTAGCAGTGGGGCCGCTGCGGCGCTGGAAATGACGGCGCTGGCAGATACCGAATCGCTGGCCTTGCGTGCGGGCCTCGAGGCCGCCGGCTTGAAGCAGGAGCGACGTGCAACCCGCCTGCGCCCGCAGGCGCTGGCCTGGGATTGGTGCGGTGACGAACTGCTGGAGTTGCGCTTCGAATTGCCGCCAGGCACTTATGCCACCACCGTGCTCGCGGAGCTGATGGCGTAGGCAGCTGGGTTGCAACGCTACGGACGATCGCGCTTGAGCAGCACCAGCACGGCGCCATTGCCGCCTTGCGCAGTCGGCGCAGAGTGGAACGCCAGCACGTCTGCACGCTGCCGCAGCATCCGGTCGACCAGGTTCTTGAGCACCGGCACGCCGCTGTCCGAATGCAGGCCTTTGCCATGGATGATGCGCACGCAACTGTGTTCGGCGTGGCGCGCCTCGGCCAGGAAGTTGCGCAACAGCACTTCGGCGCGGGCGGCGTCGGCGGCGTGCAGGTCAAGTTCATCCTGCACCGCATACAAGCCGCGCCGTAGCCGCTGCAGGATCCGACCCGGGACTTCGTCGCGCCGGTAGCCAAGCGCATCGCCCGCTTCCAGGCTGTCGGCGCTCATCGCCCGCTGGAATTCGCCGATGGCCTCGGCGTGGTCACGTGCTGCCATGCGCGGGATTGGCGGTGGCGGCGGCTTGCGCGGCGGTGGTGCTGGCGCCGGTATTTCCCGCACCGGGCCGATGGCCGCGCGGAACAGGCTGGCATCGTCCTCGATTTCGCCCGGGCGCGAGGCTGTGACTGGCGCTTGATCCGATGGCGTGCGGCGCTTTCCCATGCGCCAAGCCTAGCGCGTCTCCGTTATCATTCATGCATGCGTGTATTGGTCAGCAACGACGACGGTGTCGACGCCCCGGGCATCCGGATCCTTGCCGAAGGGCTGCGTGCGGCCGGGCACGAGGTATTGGTGGTGGCGCCCGACCGCGATCGTTCCGGTGCCAGCAATTCCCTGACCCTGGACATGCCGGTGCGGGTGGTGCAGCGCTCCAGCAACACCTGGTGCGTGCATGGCACGCCCACCGACTGCGTGCACGTGGCGATCACCGGCATGCTTGAGCTGGAACCGGACATGGTTGTTTCCGGGATCAACAACACCGCCAATCTTGGCGATGACGTGATTTATTCCGGCACCGTCGCCGCGGCGATGGAAGGGCGCTTCCTCGGCCTGCCCGCGGTGGCGATGTCGCTGGCTGCGCATGACCACCGTGGCGAGCACTACGAGACGGCGGCACGCGCGGCAGTGGAAATCATCGCCCGGTTGCTGGTGGACCCGCTGCCGGCCGATACCATCCTCAACGTCAACGTGCCCGACCTTCCCTGGTCGGAGGTGCGCGGCTTCGAAGTGTCGCGCCTGGGTAACCGCCATCGCGCCGAGCCGTGCGTGCAGCAGGAAGATCCGCGCGGTCGCACGTGGTGGTGGATCGGCGCGGCCGGCGCCGAACATGACGCAGGTCCGGGCACCGACTTCAATGCGGTCCGCAGCGGCCACATCTCGATCACCCCGATCAACGTCGACCTGACCCGATACCAGGCGCTGGAGCAGGTTTCGAGTTGGGTCGGTGGCCTGGAGTCGGCCTTGCGCGGGAGGCCGGCATGACCGCGCGCCTGCGCCTGCAGCCGGAGGCAATTGGCCTGGGCATGACCTCGCAGCG
>JBDSOZ010000071.1:0-2694 GCA_039914555.1 Luteimonas sp. | reverse complement strand
CGTTCCCGTCGCTATTGGGCATCGATGCCTCGTTGGCGCGGCTGGAGGCGTTACGGATGGACATGGACCGGGCATTGGCACCCTTCGATGCCCGGATCGCGCCACTTGCGGCGCTCGGGCGCAAGGCAATCGATCGCAACCACTGAATCGGGGGATTCATGTTCAAGCGCTGGCGCGACCGGATCTGGGCCTGGCTGGAGGCCGGCATGGCCTCCGCGGTTTATCTCGCGAGTTCCGGCTTCAACCCGCTGTCGCTGTATGCGGTGCTGCAGAAGATGACCGCGTTCGGCACCCAATCGGCGTCGTTGGCCCAGTTGTACAAAACCCACCCGCCATTTGCTGCTCGCCTGGACCGGATCGACAACGGCCAAGCGCCCGGCATGGCAGCCTATTCCGACAACAATTGATGGTTGCGCGGGATGATGCATGCATGCGCAGGCATGCATGCGAAGGCATGGATGCATCGGCGTGCTACTTCACCAGGCGCAGGGTGAAAGGATAGCGGTAGCGCTCGCCCTGGTTGGCCTTGATTGCGGCAATGATGGTGAACACCACCCATGCCAGCCCGAACAGGACCATCAATGGCCCGGTCAACAGGATGCCGATGCCCAGGGTGGCAATGGTCAGGATCCACAGCACCATGAAAATGATGGCCACGCTGATGTTGAAGTTCAGCGCTTCCTTGGCCTGGTCATCGACAAACGCCATGGTGTCTTTCTTCAGCAGCCAGATGATCAGCGGCCCGATGAAGCAGCCCATGCTGCCGGCCCAGCCTGAGGTCACGATGCCGCCGATCAGTGCCGACAAGTGCGCAAACATGGCCCACTGGCGCTGCTCGGCCGGGATGCCGCTTTCGACCGCAACCGGTGCTGGATTGATATCGTTCATGTGATTTTCGTCCCCCTCTGGTCCGGCGCCCCTCCGGCGCCCCATGGCAATGTCGGTGGGCTGGGCGCGCGCGTCAAGTGCGCGTTGTCAGCCGGCGTCGCCAGCCACGGTCATGGCACCAACGAGAATGGGGCCGGTGCGGATATGCGAGCGCGGGTCGATCCCGCTGCCAACGGCCTCGATGGCACGGAATATCTGCCGGAGGTTGCCTGCGATGGTGATGCCATCGACCGGATACGCCAATTCGCCGCCCTCGACCATGAAGCCGGCCGCGCCACGCGAGTAGTCGCCGGTGACTGCATTCACGCCCTGCCCCATCAATTCGGTCACCAGCAGACCGCGGCCCATGCCGCGCAACATTGCATCGAGATTGCCGGCATTGGCCGCAATCTGCAGGTTGTGCACGCCACCGGCGTTGGCTGTGGTTTCCAGCCCGAGCTTGCGCGCCGCATAACTGCCCAGCACATAGCGTTGCAGGATGCCGCCACTCACCAGCGGCGTTTCCCGCGTTGCCACGCCCTCGGCGTCGAATGCAGACGAGCGCAGGCCGCGTGCCATGAACGGCAGTTCGTCGATCTCGAACCAGTCCGGGAACAGCCGGGTGCCAGCACTGTCGAGCAGGAAACTGGCCTTGCGATACAAGGCCCCGCCGGACACCGCGCCAACCAGGTGGCCGATCAGCGATCGCGCGACCTCGGCGTCGAACAACACCGGCATGGTCGTGGTCGACAGCGAACGCGGTTGCAGGCGTGCCAAGGTGCGCTCGGCAGCGCGGCGACCCACCGCAACGGGTGACTCCAGGTCCGACTCCGCGATTGCAGTGGAGTACCAGCCATCACGTTGCATGTCCTCGCCCTGCCCGGCAATCAATGCGCAACCGATGCTATGGCGGGTGCCGCGTTCGCGACCAACGAATCCGTGCGAATTGGCGTACACGCCCAGCGACGCACTGCTGCCGACCGACGCACCATCCGAGTTGCGTATCTGCTGGTCCTCGCGTCCTGCCTGCTCGCAGGCCAGCGCAAGCTCGATCGCGCGGGTCGCATCCAGTGCCCACGGATGCCATCCGTCGTAGTCGGGGAAACGCCCATCGGCGCCTGCCCGGGCCATCAAGGATGCATCGGCCAGGCCGGCGGCCGGATCACTTTCGGTATGGCGCGCGATCGCACAGGCCTGTTCAACCGTGGCATCCAGGCTTTCCTCGCGCAGGTCCGCGGTACTGGCGCTGCCCTTGCGGTTGCCGAAGTACACGGTCACGCCAATGCCGCGGTCGCGGGTGGCCTCCACGGTCTCGACGTCGCCCATGCGCACGTCGACACTGAGGCCCTGCTCCTGGCTGCAGCTGACTTCGGCGTGGCTGGCGCCACGGTCGCGGCAGCGGCGCAGCAACTGTCCGGCAATGCCGGCCAGGCGGTCCAATTGCACGTGGCTGTCGTCGGCGGGATCAGGCTGCAATGCGGCGACGCTCATTGGATCGGCAGTCATGGCTTATCCTGTGGCAATGAGAGGACGCGACGACGACACCGGCGATTTCAAGGGCCCAAGCCGCAGCGAGCAGCGGCGCGCCGCGCTCGACGTGCTGTCGCTGGGTGAAAAGCTGGCGACACTGACGCCGGTGCAACTGGCGAAGTTGCCGGTACCCGAGTCCCTGCTGCCGCACATCGCCGACACCCGGCGGATGACCGCCCACGGTGCGCGCAAACGCCAGGTCGCGTTCCTGGCCAAGCAGATGCGGCGCGAGGACGACGAGACCCTGGATGCGATCCGCGACGCGTTGGACGCTGGCGGTGATTCCGCGCGGCGCGA
>JBDSOZ010000027.1:0-2701 GCA_039914555.1 Luteimonas sp. | reverse complement strand
CCGGCGACGACCCGCGCCCGGTGTTCTCGTTCATGGGTTCGCGCGCCGACCATCCGCGCCAGGTGCCGTGCTGGATTACCCACACCAGCGAACGCACCCACGAGATCATCCGCAACGCCTTGCATCGCTCACCGCTTTACTCCGGCCAGATCGAAGGCGTCGGCCCGCGTTACTGCCCCTCGATCGAAGACAAGGTGGTGCGTTTCGCCGAAAAGGCCTCGCACCAGATTTTCGTCGAGCCCGAGGGCCTGGACGTCGCCGAGATCTATCCCAATGGCATCTCCACCTCGTTGCCGTTCGACGTGCAGCTGGAGATGGTGCAATCGATCCGCGGTTTCGAACAGGCCCACATCACCCGCCCGGGCTATGCCATCGAATACGATTTTTTCGATCCGCGCGGGCTGAAGGCATCGTTGGAAACCAAGTCGGTTGCCGGCTTGTTTTTTGCCGGCCAGATCAACGGCACCACCGGATACGAGGAAGCCGCAGCGCAAGGACTGGTGGCGGGCGTCAACGCCGCCCGCCTGGTGCGCGGCCTGGAGGCGTGGTCGCCGCGTCGTGACCAGGCCTACATCGGCGTGCTGATCGACGACCTCATTACCCAGGGGGCGTCCGAGCCGTATCGCATGTTCACCTCGCGCGCGGAATATCGCTTGCAGTTGCGCGAAGACAACGCCGACCTGCGCCTGACCGGCATTGGCCGCGAACTGGGCCTGGTGGATGAAGCGCGGTATGCGGCCTGCGAGCGCAAGCGCTCGGCGGTCGAGGCTGAAGTCGCGCGGCTGGGTGCGCTGTGGGCATCGCCAGCAAACGCGTTGGGGGCCGAAGTCACCGGCATGCTCGGGCTGCCGTTGTCGCGCGAGACCAATGCGCTGGACCTGCTCAAGCGTCCGGAACTTGGTTATGCGACGTTGTTGTCGCTGCCGTCACTGGCACCGGCAGTGGACGATGCCGACGTCGCCGAGCAGGTCGAGATCCGGGTCAAGTACTCCGGCTACCTGGATCGGCAACACACCGAAATCGCGCGCCAGCAGCGCCACGAAACCACAGCCATCGCGCCCGGCTTCGACTTTGCACAGGTGCGTGGCCTGTCGGTCGAAGTCCGGCAGAAACTTGAACGCGTCCGCCCCGAAACACTCGGCCAGGCCCAGCGCATCCCCGGCATGACTCCCGCCGCGATTTCGCTGCTGCTCGTCCACCTGACCCGCAAACAAGCTGCCGCATAACCGCCGCTCCTACGGGGTTATCCATTGCACTGATCGAGAAAGGTTCACCCATGCGCAAGTTCCTGGTCCTGCTGCTCCCGCTCGCACTCGCGGCCTGCTCCCCCGCGGCACAGGCACCGCCGGATTCCAGCGCGGCAACGGTGGATGCGACGCGCGCTTACGTGGCCCACGATTGGCCGCTGCCTGCCACCATCGGATCGGGACAGCCCGACCTGGCACTGACACCGGATGGCCGCGTCCTGCTCAGCTGGGTCAGCAGCATCGCGGGACGTCGTAATGCGCTGCAGTTCGTGGCCATGGCCGAAAACGGACGCTGGCAGAGCGATGCGCGCACGATCGTGGTGGGCGATTCACTGATGGCCAGCTGGGCCAACGTGCCGCACATCGCTGCCACCGAAGATGGTGCGTTGTGGGTGCAGTTCATGCAGCAACGCGGCAGCGGCCACGCTGGCGACATCGCATTGGCGCGCTCGATCGATGGTGGTTTCACCTGGAGCCAACCGGTGGCGGTAAACGACACCAGCATCGAAGCCGAGCACGGCTTTGCCGCGCTGTGGCCAAACGGCCGCGACAGCGTCGGCCTGGCGTGGCTGGACAGCAGTGGCGAAGACGCTGCGCCGGCGCCGAAGCGCGCCGCGATGGCCGGCCATGACATGGCCGACAACGGCATGCCAGCACACGACATGCACGACTCCGGTGGCCGCACCGTATTGCGCGCTGCAGCGTTCGACATGAACCTGCAGCCGTCGGCCGCGGCGGTGCTCGACCATCTCACCTGCGATTGCTGCCAGAGCGAAGTGGTGCTGACCTCGCAAGGCGCGCTGCTGGCCTACCGCGACCGCACCGACGCCGAAGTGCGCGACATCATGGTGGTGCGCAACGATGGCAAGGCCTGGGGCACGCCGGTACCGGTGCACGTCGATGGTTGGGTGATGCGCGGCTGCCCGGTCAACGGCCCGGCGATTGCTGCGGTGGGTAACGACGTGGTGGTGGCCTGGTTCACCGAAGCGGACCAGCAGCCGCGGGTGCAAGTCGCACGCAGCACCAATGCCGGTGCAAGTTTCACCGCGCCTGTAGTGCTGCAACAAGGCGACGCGGTACAAGGTCGCACGGCAATCGCGCTTGATGCCGCGCAGGCGTGGATCCTGTGGCTCAGTGAAGATCGCGGCGGGCAGACGCTGTGGCTGTCACGTCGCAGCCCGGACCTTGCGCGCGAATTCCAGCGCATCGAAGTAGCAAAGTTGCAGGGTCGCGGTCGCGCCACCGGCTATCCGCAGATTGCGCTGCGCAACGGCAACGCCTACATCGCCTGGACCGATATCGTCGACGGCGCGTCGCACTTGCGCGGCGCCATCCTCACCCAGCCCTGATCAGTTCGCGGGTGCGGGGCGCCCACCGAGCAGCCGCGACGGCAGCAGCAACACCGCGCGCAGGAATGCGAACAGCGCGCCAAAGGTGATCCCGACCAGGCGGAA
>JBDSOZ010000016.1:0-5877 GCA_039914555.1 Luteimonas sp. | reverse complement strand
ATGGCTGGATCAGGCTTGCGCCCATTGTCCAATATTCCCCACTGCTGCCTCCCGTAGGAGTCTGGACCGTGTCTCAGTTCCAGTGTGGCTGATCATCCTCTCAGACCAGCTACGGATCGTCGCCTTGGTGGGCCGTTACCCCGCCAACAAGCTAATCCGACATCGGCTCATCCAATCGCGCGAAGCCTTGCGGTCCTCCGCTTTCACCCGTGGGTCGTATGCGGTATTAGTCCCGGTTTCCCGAGGTTATCCCCCACGACTGGGTAGATTCCGATGTATTCCTCACCCGTCCGCCACTCGCCACCCAGGGAGCAAGCTCCCCTGTGCTGCCGTTCGACTTGCATGTGTTAGGCCTGCCGCCAGCGTTCACTCTGAGCCAGGATCAAACTCTTCACTTAAGTTTTGCGACTTTCCGTCCCGAAGGACTTCCGGCCAATTGCTTGAGTGCAGTGTCGTCTTCCGAGCTCCAGAACCACTCGCTTGCAATTGCTTGCATTTGAATCGTTTTGTTGCTCTTGCACGAACATCTGCAAATGGACAGTTATCCACCCGCCAGACGGCCGCACAAGTCACCTGCGCACACTGTCAAAGATCATGGAACCGGCCTCAGCGCCTGTTCCGTCCCCGGCACCTAAGTGCCCGAGGGAGCCGCACATAATACCTGCTTTTCGGGGAAGGTCAACACCTCGTGAAGAGGTTTTTTTGCTTCCCGGAGGGGCTTCAGGGGCGGGCCGTTTCGGGTCCCGACCGCCTGTCCGCCTCGGCAGGGCGCGCATTGTGCACGTGGCGCCGCGATTTTGGAAGAGGGGCCGCTGCTTGACTCTGAACGGCTGCTCACCGAAGGTCGGAGTGACTTTTCCCGGAGCACGGCCGATGACCCACTTTCACTGGCTTTCCCACCGTGGTGTCCAACCGTTCTTCGCCTGCGTTGCGCTGGCCCTGGGCGGTTGCGCCAGTGGATCCTGGGTCGAGGTAGGCGGACATCGCTATGCGGTGGAGGTTGCCGACGATGAAGCAGAGCGTGCACGCGGGCTGATGTTCCGCGACAGCCTCGCCGTGGACACCGGCATGCTCTTCATCCATGAGCGCGAAGAGCCACAGGCCTACTGGATGAAAAATACGCGAATTCCGCTCGACATCCTTTACTTCGATGACGCGCACCGGCTGGTGACCCAGCAACGGGGCGTGCCGCCGTGCACGTTGGGCGATGGCTGTCCGCCGTATCCCAGCAACGCGCCGGCGCGATTTGTTCTCGAACTCAACGCCGGCGAGGCGGCGCGATTGGGACTGGCCGATGGTGCACGCATGAAGTTTGGCCCTGGGATCGCAGCGACGCGCTGAAATGCCCGGATTTGGGCTTGCACCCGCTGGCTGCGCGTAGCAGGCTTGGATCATGCAAGCCGACACCGCGCTTCCCGACTGGAATTCCCTCGCCAACCGGGACGACGAGGCGCTGCCGCTGCTCGCCACCGCCTTGCTGATCGCCCGCGATGAGTATCCACGCCTGGATCCCGATCGTTACGACGCATTGTTGCAGGCGCACGCCAACGAGATGCGCGTGGCGATCAACGAAATCGATTCGTTGCCGCTGAAGATGCAGGCGATCAATCGCCATCTGTTCGACGAACTCGGCTATGCCGGCAACCACGACGAATATTACGACCCGCGCAACAGTTACCTCAACGAGGTGTTCGAGCGCCGGCTTGGCAATCCGATTTCGCTGGCGATGGTGCAGATGGAAGTCGCGCGCCGGCTCGGCCTGCCGCTGGACGGCGTGTCGTTCCCTGGCCATTTCCTGGTCCGCCTGCCGGTGGACGATGGGGTGCTGGTGATGGACCCGTTCAACCGCGGCCGGCCACTGGACGAAGAAGAATTGCGCCAGCGCGCACGCCCACACCTGGGCGGCCAGATGCCGGACGACGAGGCACTGTTCCAGATCCTGCATCCGGCATCGCATCGCGCGATGCTGACGCGGATGCTGCGCAACCTGCACGGCGTGTACAGCGACTGCGAAGACTGGGAGCGCGCGGTTCGATGCGCCGACCGCATCCTGCGACTTACCCCCGACAATCCCGATGCGTTGCGCGACCGCGGCCTGGGCTACCTGGCTTTGGGCCATCGCCAAGGCGCACGCGCCGACCTCGGTCGCTACATGCAGATACGCCCGCATGCGGCGGACGCGGTCTCGCTGCGGGAGAGGCTGGTGGAATTGAGCGCCGGCGTGGCAAGGCCGCATTAGTACGCGCGGGATGGGCGGACGGCGGAATCCCGCGGCGGGGTCGCGGCTTCCGCCGCTCCTACAGGACCATCATTTCGAAATCGTCCTTGGCCACCCCGCAATCCGGGCAGGTCCAGGCCTCGGGGACGTCTTCCCAGCGCGTACCGGGCGCAATGCCATCGTCGGGCAAGCCCGCGGCTTCGTCATAGATGAAGCCACAGACCACGCACATCCACGTGCGGAAGGCCACTGGCGCAATGACTTCGTTCATCGGATCCTGGCTGGAATACGCGGGGAACGCGATTGTCCCACCACCAGCCCCGCACTGAAAGCCGGATAATGCGAAAGTTGCCGCAACCGCAGGCAATCCGCGAATGAACAGCCTCCATCCACCCCCCCGCGCGCGTGGCCTTTACCTGGTCACGCCGGACGACGCCGATAGCGCACGCTTGCTGGCGCGGGTGGCGCCGCTGCTGGCATATGCAACCTGGCTGCAATACCGCAACAAGACTGGGTCGCCGGGTTTGCGCGCCGAACAGGCCCGATTGCTGCAGGTACTGTGCGCGGACGCTGGCGTGCCGTTGCTGATCAACGATGATCCCCGGCTCGCAGCAGCCGTGGGCGCAGCCGGCGTACATCTGGGTGAAGACGACGGTGGCATTGCCGCTGCCCGCGAACTCCTCGGCAAGACCGCGATCATTGGCGCGTCCTGCTACGACAACCTCGCGCTGGCACACGCAGCGGCCACGGCAGGCGCGGATTACCTGGCATTTGGCGCCTTTTTCCCGTCATCGACCAAGCCACGCGCACGCCATGCGACGACTGCGCTCTTGCAGGAGGCCGCCTGCCACCAGCTGCCATTGGTGGCGATTGGCGGGATTACCCCGGACAATGGCGCGATCGTGGTTGCCGCTGGCGCCGACCTGCTCGCCGTGGTCAGCGGGGTTTTCGACGCAGCCGACCCGGTCGCTGCCGCACGCGCCATCCGCGCGCTTTTCTGAAGGATATCCATGGATCACGCACGGTCGCATTCCCTGTTTGCACGCGCACTCCAATTGATGCCGGGCGGGGTCAACTCGCCTGTGCGCGCGTTCAAGTCGGTGGGTGGCGAACCCTTCTTCGCGCAGCGCGCGGAGGGTCCCTACCTGTTTGACGTCGACGGCAACCGCTACATCGACTATGTCGGTTCGTGGGGCCCGATGATCGCCGGCCATGGCCATCCGGCAGTCCTCGAGGCGGTGGTGCGCACGGCACGCGATGGCCTCAGTTTCGGGGTGCCAAACCCGCTCGAAGTCACCATGGCCGAAACCATCACGCGCCTGGTGCCGTCGTGCGAGATGGTGCGCATGGTCAATTCCGGGACCGAAGCGACATTGTCGGCAATCCGGGTGGCGCGCGGCGCCACCGGGCGCAACCGCATCGTCAAGTTCGAAGGCTGTTACCACGGCCATGGCGACAGCTTCCTGGTCAAAGCCGGCAGTGGCGCGCTGACATTCGGGGTGCCGACTTCGCCCGGTGTGCCAAAAGCCTTGGCCGATCTCACCCTGACATTGAGCTACAACGATTTCGACGGTGCCACTGCATTGTTCGACGAATGCGGCAGTGACATTGCCGGGCTGATCGTGGAACCGGTGGTTGGTAACGCCAACTGCCTGCCGCCGCGCGAAGGCTTCCTGCAGCATCTGCGCATGTTGTGCACCAAGCATGGCGTGGTGCTGATCTTCGATGAGGTGATGACTGGTTTCCGGGTCGCGCTCGGCGGCGCGCAGGCGCGCTACGGGGTCACGCCGGACCTGAGCACCTTCGGCAAGATCATCGGTGGCGGCATGCCGGTAGGGGCTTATGGCGGCCGTCGTGAACTGCTGCAGCAGGTGTCACCCAGCGGCCCGATCTACCAAGCGGGCACCCTTAGCGGCAATCCGGTGGCGATGGCAGCGGGACTGGCCATGCTGGAACTGGTGCAGGCACCTGGGTTCCACGCTGCGCTGGAAGCCAGCACCAATGCACTGTGCGACGGGCTCGAAACTGCAGCGCGCGACGCCGGGGTAGCATTCAGCACCCAACGCGTTGGCGGCATGTTCGGGCTGTTTTTCAGCACTGGGAAGGTCGACACCTACGCCCAGGCGATGGCCTGCGACAGCGCCGCATTCAACCGCTTCTTCCACGCGATGCTGGACCGTGGCGTGTACCTGGCACCTTCGGCGTTTGAAGCCGGGTTCATGTCCAGCGCACATGGCGAAGCTGACATTGCCGCCACGATCTCGGCTGCGCGCGAAGCCTTCGCGATTGCGCGTGGATGACCCATCCGTAGCCGACCTTCGACCTTCGACATTCGACATTCGACATGGAGCGACCAGCGATGCGACTTGAAACTCTGGCAGTGCACGCCGGCGCCGAACCTGACCTGGAAACCGGTGCCGTCGCGCCGCCAATCCACCTCTCGACCACGTTCCGGCACGGGCCCGCAGCCGAACGGGTGGCCGGCTACGAATACCAACGCGAGGGCAATCCCACCCAGGATCGGTTCGAAGCCGCGGTGGCGGCGCTTGAGGGCGGCGCAGCCGCGCTTGCGTTTGCCTCTGGCATGGCGGCAATTGCCGGACTGCTGGAAACCCTGCCCGCCGGCGCGCGCGTGTTGTTGCCAGACGACTGCTACAGCGGCCTGCGCTACCTGGCCACTGAGTTTCTGCCGCAGCGCGGGGTGTCGGCCACGTTCGTCGACATGACCGACCTCGCCGCGGTCGAGGCCGCGTGTGCGGATCCGGTGGCCCTGCTGTGGCTGGAGACGCCATCCAACCCATTGATGAAGGTCAGTGACATCGCTGCGCTGGCGCGAATCGCACGTGCCCATGGTGCCGCGCTGGCGTGCGACAACACCTTCGCCACCCCGGTGCTGCAACAGCCCCTGGCGTTGGGCGCCGATGTGGTGATGCATTCCACCACCAAGTATTTCGGCGGCCATAGCGATGTCCTCGGCGGCGCCCTGGTATTCGCCCGGCGCGACCCAATGTTCGACGCAGCCAGCCACCGTCGCCACATCACCGGCTCGGTGCTGTCGCCATTCAGCGCGTGGCTGTTGCTGCGCGGCTGCCGTTCACTGGCCGCGCGGATGGCGATGCATTGCACCAACGCACGCAAGCTGGCCGAATTCCTCGCTGCGCATCCGGCGGTGGCACGCGTGAACTGGCCGGGCCTGGCGTCGCATCCGGGCCACGGAATCGCGTCGCTACAAATGCGTGATTACGGCGCGATGCTGAGCATCCACTTGCGTGGTGGACGGGTCGCGGCGCTTGCTGTTGCCTCGAAGCTAAAGTTGTTCACCAACGCGACATCGCTGGGCGGTTGTGAATCGCTGGTCGAACATCGCGCGTCGGTCGAAGGCCCAAATCCGGTGTCGCCGCAGGACCTGCTGCGGCTGTCGGTCGGGCTGGAACATGCCGATGACCTGATTGCCGACTGGGCCCAGGCGCTTTCCGCGTAGGACGATTCCCACGCCGAAGCGGCGGTCAGTCGAGGAACAGGTCCGGCAACAGGGGCTTGCCGGGGTCAACGGCATAGACCGACAGGTCGGAGATACCGGCCTCGCGCAGCACATCTTCGTCGACCAGGAAATTGCCACTGAAGCCGCTCGCTTCGCGCACCAGGATGGCGTGGGCGGC
>JBDSOZ010000170.1:0-40897 GCA_039914555.1 Luteimonas sp. | reverse complement strand
GCAGTCGCTCGATCAGGATCGCAGCGCGATAGCCCAGGCCTTCGCGCCAATAACACGCCGCAATCGGTCGCGGTACCGGCAGGCCCAGCCCATGCAATGCCCGCAGCATCCGGAATTCGGCAAAACTGCGGGTGCGGTCGGCGCCACGCCAGGAATAACGATCACGGCTGATCCGCGCTGCCAACCCGCCGCGCAGGTAGTGCCTGAGCACCGCCGCGCCGAAGGGCGCATCGATGAACCAGGCGGCGCCACGACCGCCCGAAGCGACTGGATGGGCATGGCCCGGCCACCCCGCCGGGTCGAACCAGTCCTGGTCGACTTGCTGCACGCGCTGCGAGGCGAACAGAATCGATCCGTAACCCACGGCGCGGCCATCGCGCCAATACTCGAAAGGCGTCAGGCTCTCGCTGGCGTCAAAGGCAACCATCCACTGAGTCTAGCAAGGGCATGACACCCGAATCCTCCCAACCAGGCCGTGCTCCAGCCGCTCCGACTTCCGCCTGCCTGTTGCGACTGTCGGCGCTGGGCGACGTCACCCATGTGTTGCCGTTGGTGCATACCTTGCAGCGCGCATGGCCACAGCTGCCGATCGCCTGGGTGATCGGCCGCGGCGAGCACCGCCTGCTCGCGGGCCTGCCTGGGGTTGAGTTCGTCGAATACGACAAGCGCTCGGGCCTGGCCGGGATGCGCGCCGTACGCCGGCATTTCAGCGGCCGACGGTTGGATGCGCTGTTGCAACTGCAGGTCGCTGCACGCGCGAACCTGCTGTCGGCATTCATTCCAGCCAATCGCCGGATCGGTTACGACCGCGCGCGCTCCAGGGACTTGCATGGGCTGTTCATCAACCAGCGAATTGCCGATCGCCCTGGCGTCCACGTGCTGGATGCCATCGGCAGCTTCTGCGAGCCACTGGGGCTGGTCCAGCAGCGGGTCGAATGGAAACTGCCGGTGCCGGATGAGGCGCACGTCTGGGCGCGCGCGCAGTGGGCTGACGACGGCATGCCGGTGTTGATGATTTCGCCGTGCGCGAGTCACGTTTTGCGCAATTGGCGGCCCGAGCGCCACGCCGCGGTCGCCGACCATGCCATCGCGCGCGGCTGGCGGGTGGTGTTGTGCGGCGGGCGCAGCCAGTTGGAGCGCGACACCAGTGATGCCATCCTGGCGGCGATGTCGCGGCAGGCACTGGACCTGGTCGGCAAGGACACACTCAAGCAATTACCGGCGTTGCTGGCCCGCGCCAGCCTGGTGATGACCCCCGATTCCGGGCCGATGCATATCGCCAATGCCATGGGCACCAAGGTGCTGGGCTTGCATGCCGCCAGCAACCCGGCACGCAGTGGACCGTATTCCGACCGCAGTTATTGCGTTGATCGATACGACGATGCCGCCCGCAAGTTCCTGCACAAACCGGCATCGGCCTTGCGCTGGGGGACCAAGATCGAGGTCGAAGGGGTAATGGACCTGGTCACCGTCGACGATGCGATCGCCGCGTTCGAGCGTTATGCGGCCGGGCCTGCGCCGTAGTCTTGATACGACTTCTCTTCGACGTAAGTCGAGCCCAGGGCGAGATTGATGTCTTTCTTGATACGCGCGCGTTCGTCGTTCTCGACATACACGCTGCGCGCCAGGGCAATGAAGCCGGCGTCGAATGCCTGCGCTTTTTCCTTGATCCGGATGTCGTCCTCGATCACCCACAGGCGCTCGTTGACGGCCTTGAGCCGGGCGCGCAAGGCCACGATGTCCTGGGCGGCGGATGGATGCGCCATCCAGATCTGCTCAAGCGCCGACAATTCGCGGCGCACGTTGGCCAATTTGGCCGGATCGGACATGCGTTCGGACTTGATCTGCAGGATCGCGATCTTGTCGAGCAGTTCGCCGTAGGAGACGGGAGCAAGCAGTTCGTCGGACATGGGGGACTCTAGTGGGGACTTTCCCGCATCTTAGCTGCGTCGGTACGGGTGGGATTGACTCGGCCCATCCATGGCCCTCGCCCGCGCTTTGCGCGGGCAGCCTGCGGCTGTCCAAATCGGCAATCCTGCCGATTTGTCGAACCGTGGGTTGTCACCAAGTCCACCCTCTCCGCCAGATATGCAAACGGCGCCCCAAGGGGCGCCGAGCTTTTTGCATACCTGGCGGAGAGGGTGGGATTCGAACCCACGGTCGGCTCACACCGACGCCTGATTTCGAGTCAGGTACATTCGACCACTCTGCCACCTCTCCGGGCCGCGAATGATACGGTCCGGCGGCGCCAGCGACAAGCACGGCCGCCGGACGCCACGACCCTGGTGGTTGTGTCGAGGCCGGCCGGCCCCGATCATTGCGTTCCTGACTGTGAACCCAAGCCATCGCCAGTTGCATGATTGAATTCGGACACCTGACCCACGTCGGCCTGCGTCGCGAGCTGAACGAAGACACCTATTACGGCGACAGCGAGCTGGGGCTGTGGCTGGTGGCCGACGGCATGGGGGGGCACGACTATGGCGAGGTCGCCAGCGCCCTGGCACGCGAGGCGATCGTGCGCGAGGTGCGCCTGGGCGCGCCGCTCGCACAGGCGATCCGCACCGCCGACGAGGAAATCATCCGGGCCTCCCACCAACGCGGCGACGCGTTGCCGATGGGCACCACGGTCGTTGCAGCACGCGTCGCCGGGCGTCGTTTCGAGGTCGCATGGGTCGGTGACAGCCGGGTCTACCTGTGGCGGGACGGCCAGCTCGCACAATTGTCCCAGGACCACAGCTACGTGCAGGAACTGATCGGGCGCGGCGCGATCAGTGTCGAGCAGGCGCGCAGCCATCCGCAACGCAACGTGGTGACCCAGGCGCTTGGGGTGACAGACCCGCAAAAGCTCAACGTCGAAACGATGTCAGGCGATCTCGACACCGGCATGCAACTGCTGCTGTGCAGTGATGGGCTGACCGAGGAAGTCGACGACGTGCGTATTTCGCAATCACTCGCCCACCTGGACTGGAGCGCGCAGGAATGCGTGGACGAGTTGGTGTCCGCCGCGCTGGATGGTGGTGGCTCCGACAACGTGACTGTCGTCCTCGTCCGCTGCGCGTAGGAGCGGCGGAAGCCGCGAGACGAGCAGAATTGCATCGCGGCTTCCGCCGCTCCTACGTCGTGGTTTGGTCCCAGACTGCGTGGCCGGCCTTGCTGCGCAGTTGCGCCAGGCGCGCGGCATGCGCCTCGAGGTCCGCATTCGACACCTGCACGTGTGGGCGCGGCGCGTCAGCCGCCACCAGGGCAGCGGTCGCGACCGCGGTCGCGTGTTGCGTTGCGGCCGCTGCCAACGCGTCGAAACCCATCTCGCCCTGCCCTGACGTCAGCGCCAGGTAAGCCTCTGCCAACAACTGCGCGTCGAGCAGGGCGCCGTGCAGCTGGCGATGCGAATTGTCCACGCCCAGGCGCCGGCACAACGCATCCAGCGAGTTGCGCTGACCGGGAAAGCGCTCGCGCGCCAGCACCAGCGAATCCTCGATGTTGCAGCGCTCGCGCATGCGCGGCAGGTGCGGCCCCACCCGCGCCAGTTCGGCATCGAGGAAGCCGATATCGAACGCGGCGTTGTGGATCACCAGTTCGGCGCCCTCGATGAACGCAAGGAATTCGTCCACGACTTCGGCGAATTTCGGCTTGTCGGCAAGGAATTCCCGGGTCAGCCCGGTGACTTCCTGCGCACCTGGCTCGAACTCGCAATCCGGATCCAGGTAACGCTGGAAGGTGCGTCCGGTGGGCCTGCGTTCCAGCAACTCCACGCAGCCAATCTCGACCACGCGATTGCCTTTTTCCCAGGACAGGCCGGTTGTTTCGGTGTCGAGCACGATCTGGCGCATGGGGATCAACGGTAGCGTAGCGCTTGGTCACGCGCCAGCTCGTCGACGCGGTCGTTGTCCGGATCGCCGCTATGGCCCTTGACCCAACGCCAGTCGACGGGGTGGCGCATTGCGGCGGCATGCAAACGCTCCCACAGGTCGCGATTCTTGACCGCGGCGCCGCCGGCAGTCCGCCAGTTGCGTCGTATCCAGTTCGGCAACCATTCGGTGATGCCCTGGCGCACGTATTGGGAGTCGGTGTGCAAGACCACGGTGCAAGCCTCGGCCAGGGTTTCCAGGGCCATGATCGCGGCCATCAGTTCCATGCGGTTGTTGGTGGTGAGTGCTTCGCCGCCCGCGACTTCGCGTTCGCGGCCACGACAACGCAACAAGGCAGCCCACCCCCCCGGACCAGGATTGCCCAGACACGCGCCGTCGGTGTGGATCTGCACCTGCTTGGCGTGCGTGTCTGCCTGGATGGGGCCGGTCATGCTGCCGGCACTCCGCCGCCGATCCGCAGCGGCGCGCGACTGCGCAGCGGGGTCAAAGGCAAGCTGCGTTTGTCGGCTTGCAGCCGCCATGCAGCCCGCAACCCGGGGCCGTGCTGGAGCCCGGCATCGGGCTCCATGCCCCAGCGCGGACCCAGCCCCTGCGACACGGATTCCGGCGCTAGACCGGCCACCCGCAGCTGTCGCCGCCAGGGCATCGGCTCCGACGCACCCAGGCCGCTTGTGGCCCATCGCCAACGCCACGGGGACAGCGGATTCAGGCAATACAGCGTCAATCGCCCGCCCGGCAGCAGGACCCGCGCACATTCCCTGACCAGCGCATCGCGCCGGGCAGGATTGCAGGCAACGTGCTGGACCACCACCACCGCCACCGATTCGCTGGCCAACGGCAACGGCAGGTTGCAGCGCACCGATCCGGCCCAGCCGTCCGGCACGGACTGCAGGTGCAATCCCGGCCCGTGGGCGATGTCATCCGCAGATGACTGCCCGATCGGCGGCGACAACCACAGCCACGACTGGCCCGGGCGCTCGTCCAGCGCCGCGCGGACGCTGTCGCATTCGCTGTCCAGCAAGGCCCGACCCGGAGCGGTGGCGAACCAGTGCGGGGTGGCTTCGGGTTGACCGTGCAGGGAGGGGACAGGCATGGTCGCCATTCTAGGGGGCCTGCCCCGCCGCGAAGCCATCCATGCTGCTGCAGCCACTGCCAGCGTTGTCCGACAACTACATCTGGACCCTGTGCGAACAGGCCGGCGGCCCGGCCGTGGTGGTCGATCCAGGCGAACCAGGCCCGGTGCTGGCGGCAGCGGCACGAGGCCTGTGTCCGGCGGTCGTGCTCCTCACCCACCATCATCCTGATCATATTGGCGGTGCGGCCGAGTTGCTGCAGGTTTGGCCATCGCTGGCCGTGTTCGCCCCCGACGACCCGCGCATCGACCTGCCCTGTACGCGCGTACGCGACGGCGATGAGGTCGTGGCCGGCCCCTGGAAATTCCAGGTGATGTCGATCCCGGGACACACCAGCAGCCACGTCGCCTTTGTCGGCCACGGCCTGGTGTTTTGCGGGGACACCCTGTTCAGCCTCGGCTGCGGGCGTGTATTCGAAGGCACCCCCGCGCAGATGCTGGCGTCGCTTGACCGCCTTGCGGCGCTGCCGGACGAAACCCTGGTGTGTTGCGGTCACGAATACACCGTGGCCAATGCCGCGTTCGCCGCGGTCGTGGATCCGGGTAACGCGTCACTGCAGCGACGCAGGCTGGAGGCCCGAAGCCTGCGCGAACAAAACCGTCCGACCCTGCCGACCAGCATGGCCGACGAGCGCGCCGCCAATCCATTCCTGCGGGTCGACACGGACGTGGGCCGCAATGCCGTTGCCGCCTATCTCGGGCACCAGCCAATCGATCGGATCCAGACCTTCGCTGGATTACGACAATGGAAGGATGGATTCAGCGAATGAAACGTGCCCTGCTCGCTGCGCTGCTGATATTGCCGCTGTTTGCGCCCAAGGCCGCAGAGGTGGCGCCGGTTGATCCGGCACCGGCCGCAGTGCCCGCGGATTCCGTTGTCGGCGACACCCAAAGTGGCCTCGACATCTATGCACGCTTCCACGACGGCCTGGCCGACCCCGATTGCGCCATGGACAGTGGCAGCCAGCGTTGGCGCAGCCACTTCGCCGCGGCGCCCGAGCGCCTGGGACGCGGCAACGACGATGCCCTGGCCCTGTTCGGCTATGTCGTCGATGCCCTGCGCGAAGCAGGCCTGCCGACGGAATATGCGTTGATTCCGTTTGTTGAAAGCGGATACAAACCCGGCGCACGCAGCCCTGGCGGCCCCGCCGGGATGTGGCAGATGATCGGGGTCACCGCCCGCAACCACCACGTGCCGATGCGATCGGGCTACGACGGGCGCCTGTCACCGGTGGAATCCACGCGTGCCGCCGTGCGTTACCTCAAGACCCTGCACGGGATGCTCGCCGGCGACTGGCGCCTGGCGGTGATGGCCTACAACGCCGGCGAGTACCGCGTGTTCGGCGCACTTCGGCGCAGCGGCCAGGCCGCACGCAGCGCCGACCCCGAAAAACTCACCAGCCTGCCTGGCATCACCCGCGCCTACGTGCGCAAGCTGCATGCGCTGTCATGCCTGCTGGATCGCGCTGACGACCGCGAGTCATGGCTGCAGTCCCTGGATCGACAAGTTCCGGTGCTGGAAGCGCTGGCGCTGCCCGCCAAGGCCCAAAGCCTCGATGCCTGGGCCAAGGCCACCGGCCGCGACCCGGATGCGGTGCGGCGGCTCAATCCGGCCTTCACCGGCGGAGTCATCCGCGATGCCAATCGCAAGCAACTCGTGCTGGCGCCCAAGCCAGCAACGACTGGCCCGGAAAGCCCGGCACAGGCACACTGACGGACTCGCAGCACACCTCCAGCACCGACACACGCAACATACGGGACGACACCATGGGATTCCTCAACGGAAAGCGCGCACTCATCACCGGCATCGCCAGCCAGCGCTCCATCGCCAACGGCATCGCCGAAGCGATGCACCGCGAAGGCGCCGAACTCGCCCTGACTTACCAGAACGACAAGCTCAAGTCGCGGGTCGAAGGTGCGGCAGCCGAATACGGCGCGAAAATCGTGTTGCCGCTCGACGTCGCCGATGATGCCCAGATCGAGTCGTGCTTCAGCCAACTTCGCAAACACTGGGACGGCTTCGACATTCTCGTGCACTGCATCGCCTACGCACCGCGTGAGTCCATAGGCGGCGACTTCCTCGACGGCATCAGCCGCGAGAACTTCGCCATTGCCCAGGACATTTCCGCGTATTCGCTTGCGGCACTGGCCAAGGCCGCACGCCCGCAGATGAAGGGGCGCAACGGCGCCGTCCTGACCCTGAGTTACCTGGGCGCGGTGCGTGCCTTGCAGAACTACAACGTGATGGGGGTGGCCAAGGCCAGCCTGGAATCCACGGTGCGCTACCTGGCATTGAACCTGGGTCCGGAAGGCACCCGCGTCAACGCGATCTCGGCCGGCCCGATCAAGACCCTGGCTGCCGCTGGCGTGGGCAACTTCCGCAAGATGTTGTCGCAGTTCGAAGCCACCGCGCCGCTACGCCGCAACGTGACCATCGAGGATGTCGGCAATGCCGCCGCGTTCCTGTGCTCGGACCTGGCCGCCGGCATCACCGGCGAAGTCACCTATGTCGACGCCGGCTTCAGCATCGTCGGCATGGCCGGCATCGACTAGCGCGCCCGCAAACTAGAGGCGGTCCTCGGCGACCGTGATCCGCATCTGCTTGCGCAATGCCTTGACCAGGGCATTGACGTCGTCATTGCCGCCGATCTCGGCGAGCTGCTGCTTCAATGTCGTGCGCTGGGCCGGGGTCGCTTCCTTGGTGTCGCCGGGGATGGTCTTGTGCAGCGCGTAGACGACAACACTGCCATCGTCCAGTACGACCTTGCCAAGGGTTGACTTGCCCGGCTTCGGCGCCGCTGCGGCGAAAATCGCCTTGTTCGCCTTCGCATCGGGCAAGGCCACGCCACGCGGCAGGTCCGCAACCTGGCTGGGTTCAAGTTGGCGCGCGGCGGCTGCGGCGGCGAACGATTTGCCCGCCCGCACCTCGGCCAGCATCGCATCGGCCGCGGCCACGACCGCCTTGGCAGCACGATCTCGACGGATCGCCGCGATCACCTGCGTGCCGACCTGGGTGAGCGGCATCACCCGTTCCGGCTGGTGGTCCACCACGCGGATCAAGACACTGTGGTTCGGGCCGATTTCGATCGGATCACTCACGGTGCCGTCCTGGACCAAGGTGTCGGAAAACGCGGCGCGTTGTACCAGGGGATTGGCGAAAATGCCGCCGAGGCCTTGGCCACGCACCAGAGTGCCGCTGCGCTGCACGGTCAGGTTGGCCGCGCGCGCGGCCGGAGCCAGCGACGTCGGGTTGCGGTAGACCTGGTCCACCAACTTGCCGGTGAGGTCATTGAACAAGCGCTCGCGATCGGTATCGGCCTGTTCCTTGGCGAGTTGATCACGCACCTGCTCGAACGGCGTCTGCTGGCCTTGCTTGAGATCGCGCATCTGAATCACGTGCCAACCAAAGTCGCTGCGCACCGGACCAATGATCTCCCCTTTCTTCATCGCAAACAGCGCGTCTTCGAACGGCTTGGCCATCATGCCCTTGCTGATCCAGCCGAGGTCACCGCCGGCAGCCTTGGAACCGTCGTCGTCAGAATCGGCAGTGGCCAGGGCAGAGAAATCAGCGCCCGGCGCGCGCGCCTGTGCCGCAATCTGGTCTGCGCGTGCTTTCGCAGCGGCCTCGGCTTGGGCATTGGCGCCCTTGTCCACCCGCACCAGGATGTGCGAGGCCAGGCGTTCCTCGGGCTCGACGAACCGCGCCTGCTCCTGCGCGTAACGCTGTTTCAAGGCGCTGTCGGTGGCTGCTGGTGGTTGCAACTGGCTGCCATCGATGTCGACGTATTCCACGACCACGCTTTCCGGGGCCCGGTAGTCGGAGGGGTGCGCGTCATACCAGCGTTGGATCTCGGCTGCAGACACCGCACCCAGGTCTGGCGCCGGCGCCGGCATCTGCACGTACGACACATCCCGCTTTTCGCCCAGCAGGCGCATCACCTGCTCGACTTCGGTGGTGGTGGCGAACCCGGACTGGGCCAGCGCGCTGGGCATCATCGACTTCTGCAGGTCCTCGCGTACCAATTGCTCGAACTGCCGCGGCGTGCGTTGCGGCACCTGGGACGCCAGCATCAACTGGTATTGCTGGGCGTTGAATTTGCCATCGACCTGGAACGCGGGAACCGCTTCGATCGCAGCGCGCACCTGGGCATCGGAAACAACCACACCGGCGTTTTCAGACATGAGCGCGAGCACGCGCGCGTCGATCAATTGATCGAGGACGCGGCGCTTGTTGTCCTTGCCTTCGAACTCGCGCGCATCAAACTGGTCGCCGCGCGCGCTTCGCTCCTGCTGGCGGGCCTGTTCGAACTCGCTACGAAAGTCATCGGCGCTGATTTCGTCGGACTGCCAGAGCATGCGCGCCGGCCACCAATGCGGCGCCGCCTTCCACCAAGTCGGGGGTGCCTCGATCCGCGCGGTCCAGTTTGCACTGGTCTGCTGCATGTACTGTTCCATGCCGAAAAACGCGAACGGGATCGTCAGCAGCCCGAGCACGGTACCGGCGATCCAGCCTGAGGTCTTGTCGCGGAGTTGCTGCAGCATCTTGGCGGGTTCTGGTCTTGTGGCGTAGCCGCCCAGTCTACCTGTAGTAGGCGCTGCCCCAAAATGACGCCCTACCCGCTATAGGCGGCAGCCAGCCCACGAACGGTCAGGATCCCGAGTGCGGTCATCGCGATCGAGCCGACAACATGCAGCGCGATTGCCGCAAGGCCCCATCCGAACTGCTGCCGGTTCAACAGCTCGAGGACTTCGGCGGAGAAGGTCGAAAACGTGGTCAGTCCTCCCAGCAAACCGGTGATCACGAACACTCGCCACACCGGGGGAAGGTCCGCGTGGGAAGAAAACCAGGCAATCGCCAAGCCGATGACATAACCACCCACCAGGTTGGCGGCCAGGGTGCCATAGCGCAGGTTTTGGTTGATCGGATTCAGCCAGAGCGCAAGCGCCCAGCGAGCCCAAGCTCCCAGCGTTGCGCCAAGGCCGATAGCAATCAGGGATTGAAGCACCGCCATTCTCCACATCGTAGGGATGCTGGCGGGGCATTACCTACCCGCCCGGCGTCCGGGTTGGTAGGCATCATCAGCCAAAATCAGCGGGTCCGATATCGGCGGTTCAAGGAGGAATGCCATCTCCTGCTCTCTAGTCTAGCCCGACAGCTGGAGGCGGGACATCACTCGCCTGGAAAATGAAAACGCCCGCAGGTCATTGACCTGCGGGCGTCGTTTACAAATGGCGGAGTGGACGGGACTCGAACCCGCGACCTCCGGCGTGACAGGCCAGCATTCTAACCAACTGAACTACCACTCCGCGGAGCCGCGCATGATACAGCCGGGTCTGGAACCACGCAATACGCCGTGGTGGGTGCTGAGGGTTTCGAACCCCCGACCCTCTCCGTGTAAAGGAGACGCTCTACCACTGAGCTAAGCACCCGGATGCCGCCGGATCAAATCTCCTTGATCAGTTGACCGCGTCCTTGAGTGCCTTGCCGGCCTTGAACCCTGGGTTCATCGACGCGGCAATCTTGATCTCTTCGCCGGTGCGCGGATTGCGACCGGTACGGGCGGCACGCTTGCGCACGTCGAAGGTCCCGAAACCCACCAGGGTGATGGTGTCGCCACCCTTCAGCGTCTTGGTGATGGTGGCGATCACGGCATCGACCGCGCGGCCGGCGTCGGCACGGGACAGTTCGGAGGCGCCGGCCACGGCTTCGATGAATTCGGCTTTGTTCATTGGTATTGGCTCCCTTTGCGGCCCGAAAGGCCGCTGGATGTGATGACCGGGCTCCCCGCTGCGCTGGACGCAGGCTCCCGGTCGGCGATGCCGCGACGCGGGCCCGAAGGCCCAACGCGGTTGCGTTCCTTATACCAGCCGCATTTTGCTCATGCAACGCAAAGCAAGGCGTGGCGCGGCTTCCAGCCGCCGGAAGCACCCTGGCAGGAGGGCCTCCGGGGCGTGGACCGGATCAGTGGGTCAGGTCCGCCTGCACAATGGGTGCTGGCGGCTCACGGGTCGCCCCAGGCAGCCCGCCAACAGGGGTGCGCGGGGTCAAGGGTCGTTCCAGGGCCAGGTCGAGCACCTCGTCGATCCAGCGCACCGGCACGATTTTCATCTGCTGGGTGACCGACTTGGGCAGGTCCACCAGATCCTTGCGATTCTCTTCGGGGATGATCACGGTGCGGATGCCACCGCGCATCGCCGCCAGCAACTTTTCCTTGAGTCCACCGATCGGAAGCACGCGACCGCGCAAGGTAATTTCGCCGGTCATCGCCACTTCGGCCTTGACCGGAATCTTGGTCAGGGTCGAAACCAGCGCGGTCGCCATCGCGATACCGGCGCTGGGACCATCCTTGGGGGTAGCGCCTTCCGGCACGTGCAGGTGCACGTCCTGCTTGGCCAGGAAGTCCAGGTCGATGCCGAGCGCTTCGGTGCGCGCACGCACCACTGACAGCGCCGCCGACGCTGACTCCTTCATGACCTCACCAAGCTGGCCGGTAAGGATCAGCTGACCCTTGCCCGGCACCAAAGTAGATTCAACTTGCAGCAACTCGCCGCCGACCTCGGTCCAGGCCAGGCCGGTCACCAGGCCAATCTCGTTCTCGGCCTCGGCGCGGCCGAAATCAAAGCGTTGCACGCCCAGGTACTTGTCCAGGTTCTTGGCGTTGACCTGCATCGCCTTGGGCTTGCGCTTGGTCGGCGGTTGCGGCCCCTTGAGCGCGATTTCCTTGACCACCTTGCGGCAGATCTTGGCGATCTCGCGCTCCAGGTTGCGCACGCCGGACTCGCGCGTGTAATAGCGGACGATGCCCTGGATGGCATCCTCGTCGATCTTCAGTTCGCCCTCGACCAGGCCGTTGGCCTTCAACTGCTTGGGGACCAGGTAGCGCATCGCGATGTTGATCTTCTCGTCCTCGGTGTATCCGGGGATGCGGATGACTTCCATGCGATCGAGCAGCGGGCCGGGGATGTGCAGCGAGTTTGCGGTGGCGACGAACATCACTTCGCTCAGGTCGAGGTCGACCTCGAGGTAGTGGTCGTTGAAGGCGTTGTTCTGCTCGGGATCAAGCACCTCGAGCAGCGCCGAAGATGGATCGCCGCGGAAATCCATCGACATCTTGTCGATCTCGTCAAGCATGAACAGCGGGTTCCTGGTGCCTGCCTTGTTGAGGTTCTGCACGATCCTGCCGGGCATCGACCCCACGTAGGTGCGACGGTGGCCGCGGATCTCGGCTTCGTCGCGGACGCCACCCAGTGACATGCGCACGAACTTGCGGTTGGTGGCCTTGGCAATGGACTGGCCCAGCGAGGTCTTGCCCACGCCCGGCGGCCCGACCAGGCACAGGATTGCGCCCTTCATCTGCTTCACCCGGGTCTGCACCGCGAGGTACTCGAGGATCCGTTCCTTGACCTTTTCCAGCCCGTAATGGTCGGCGTCAAGCACGTCCTGCGCGGCCTTCAGGTCCTTGCGCACCTTGGAACGCTTCTTCCACGGAACGCCCAGCAACCAGTCCAGGTAATTGCGCACCACCGCGGCTTCGGCTGACATCGGCGACATCTGCTTGAGCTTGCCAAACTCGGCCTTGGCCTTGGCCTCGACCGGCTTGGGCATGCCTGCCTCGGCAATCTTGCGCGCGAGCTCGTCGAGGTCGTTGGGTGCGTCGTCGATCTCGCCCAACTCCTTCTGGATCGCCTTCATCTGTTCGTTGAGGTAGTACTCGCGCTGGCTCTTTTCCATCTGCGACTTGACCCGGCCGCGGATGCGCTTTTCCATCTGCTGCACGTCGATCTCGCCGTCGACGAAACCCACCAGCATTTCCAGGCGTGCACCAATGTCGAGGGTTTCCAGCAGGCGCTGCTTGTCGGCCAGGCGCACGCTGAGGTGCGCGGCGATCGTATCGGCCAGGCGGCCAGGCTCTTCGATCCCGGACAGTGTCTGCAGCAACTCCGGCGGCAACTTGCGATTGCTCTTGATGTACTGCTCGAACAAGGTCATCAGCGAACGCGCGACGGCCTCGACTTCGCGCGGTTCGCGACCCGCGACCGCTGCGATCGCGACAGCGCGCCCGGACAGGGTGCCGTCATGATCGACGATGTTGTCGACTTCAACCCGCTCGACGCCTTCCACCAGCACCTTGATGGTGCCGTCTGGCAGCTTGAGCAACTGCAGTACGGTTGCCAGGGTACCGATCGCGTACAGATCAGCAGCACCCGGATCATCGGTTTCCGCGGACTTCTGCGCGACCAGCGCAATGCGCTTGTCGGACGCCATCGCCAGTTCCAGCGCGCGAATCGATTTGTCGCGGCCCACGAACAGGGGAATCACCATGTGCGGGAACACCACCACGTCGCGTAAAGGCAGGACCGGAAGCGCGGCTGCGGCGGCCTCCACGACGGGGGTTGAATCGGTGGAACGGGGCATTTAAATCTCCTGGCCAATTGGGGCGCCGGGCGGCGGCGGCCATGCCCAAAGGTTATGGGGCTGGGCGCCAAAGGTTGCAAGCACCGGCAGCTGAATGCGGCGCTTTAATGAGCATAATCAAATGCTTGCAACTGCCAACGCGGTCCACGCGCGGGCGCCGGCGGTCGCGGGGCCCGCGCCCGACTATTCGCCAGCGGCGGCCTTGGGCGCGGCGGCTGGCGTCTGGTAGATCAGGTACGGCTCGGTCTTGTGCTCGATCACCGACTCGTCCACCACGACCTTGCTGACGTTTTCCAGCGACGGCAAGTCGTACATGGTGTCCAGCAGCACCGACTCGACGATGGTGCGCAGGCCACGTGCACCGGTCTTGCGCTTGAGCGCCTTGCGCGCGATTGCAGCCAGCGCATCGGGCCGGAACTCCAGTTCCACGCCTTCCATCTCGAACAACTTCTTGAACTGCTTGCTGATCGCGTTGCGCGGCTCGGTCAGGATCTTGATCAGCGCGGCCTCGTCCAGTTCTTCCAGGGTGGCGACCACCGGCAGGCGGCCGACGAACTCGGGAATCAGGCCGAACTTGATCAGGTCCTCGGGCTCGACTTCGGCCAGGATCTTGCCAACCTCGACCTTGCGCTCGGAGCTCTTGAGCTTGGCGCCAAAACCAATGCCGCTGGCGTCGGTGCTGCGTTGCTGGATGATCTTGTCCAGGCCGGCAAACGCACCGCCGACGATAAACAGGATGTTGCGGGTGTCGACCTGCAGGAACTCCTGCTGCGGGTGCTTGCGTCCACCTTGCGGCGGCACGCTGGCAACGGTGCCCTCGATCAGCTTGAGCAGCGCCTGCTGCACGCCTTCGCCCGACACGTCGCGGGTAATCGACGGGTTTTCACTCTTGCGCGAGATCTTGTCGATCTCGTCGATGTAGACGATGCCCTGCTGCGCCTTTTCCACGTCGTAGTCGCATTTCTGCAACAGCTTCTGGATGATGTTCTCGACGTCCTCGCCGACATAACCGGCTTCGGTCAAGGTGGTGGCATCGGCCATGGTGAATGGCACATTGAGCAACCGTGCGAGGGTCTCGGCCAACAGGGTCTTACCCGAACCCGTCGGGCCGACCAGCAGGATGTTGGACTTGGCGAGCTCGACTTCGTCGTTCTTCTGCCGGCTCTCGATCCGCTTGTAGTGGTTGTACACGGCAACCGCGAGGGTTTTCTTGGCGCGCGACTGCCCGATCACGTACTGGTCGAGGACTTCCAGGATTTCCTTCGGACGCGGCAACGAACTGCGCGCGGACTGGGCTTTCTCTTCCAGCTCCTCGCGGATGATGTCGTTGCACAACTCCACGCATTCATCGCAGATGTACACGCTCGGGCCCGCGATCAGCTTGCGAACCTCGTGCTGGCTCTTTCCGCAGAACGAGCAGTAAAGGATCTTGCTGCTGTCGCCGGATCGGCCTGGTCGGTCTTCGGTCATTCCCCAATTACCTGCTTGCAGCCGCGATGGCGGCCCGAGAATAGCACAGCGATCCAGGCCATCGCCCGGACCCGCAGTGCTTGATGAAAGGTGTTTTCGATCAACAGTTTGCGCCAGCCTTGGCGCAGGAGCGTGGCGTGATCACGCGGCCTGGATCGAGTCGTCCGGACGCCGTTCCAGCACTTCGTCGATCAATCCGTATTCGCGCGCAGCCTCGGCGCTCTTGAAGTTGTCGCGTTCGGTGTCGCGCGCAACCGTGTCCAGCGACTGCCCGGTGTGCTTGGACAGGATCTCGTTGAGGCGCTGCTTCATCGACAGGATTTCGCGCGCATGGATCTCGATGTCGGTGGCCTGGCCCTGGAAGCCACCCAGCGGCTGGTGGATCATCACCCGCGAATTCGGCAGCGCATAGCGCTTGCCCTTGGCACCCGATGCCAGCAGCAACGCGCCCATCGAGGCCGCCTGGCCGACGCAGATGGTGCTCACGTCGGGCTTGATGAACTGCATGGTGTCGTAGATCGCCATGCCCGCAGTGACGATCCCGCCCGGTGAGTTGATGTACAGGCTGATGTCCTTCTCGGGATTCTCGGCCTCCAGGAACAGCATCTGCGCCACGATCACGTTGGCGACATGGTCGTCGATGCCACCGACCAGGAAGATCACCCGCTCCTTCAGCAGGCGCGAATAGATGTCATAGGCGCGCTCGCCGCGGCTGGTCTGCTCGACCACCATCGGGACCAGGTTGAGTGCCTTGGTTTCGTTGCTCATTTTCGTGGCCTCAGCCGATGGCTTCCTGGAACGTCATTGCTTGCTCGGTCAGTTGCGCGCGCTCGGCGATCCAGTCGATCACTTGTTCTTCCATCGCACGGTTCTGCAGTCCAGACATCAACTGGGGGTCGTTGCGATACAACTCAATGACCTGTTGTGGATCCTCATAGGTAGAAGCAATCAGGCGCAACAGTTCATTCAGGCGCGCGGGCTCGAGGCGCAGCTCATTGCGACGGGCAATCTCCAGCACCAGCAGCGCGACCAATACGCGCTTGCGCGAGGGATCCATGAACGCCTTGTGGGCATCGGCCGGCAGCTCACCCGGCTGGCCCTGCTGGCGTGCCTGCAGCGCCTGCTCCGCCATCGCGCGGGCTTCGTCCTCGACCAGCCGCGGCGGCATTTCGACGCTGTCATAGGCATTGGCCAGCTGCTGGCCAACCGCGTGGCGCAAGCGGCGCATCAGCGCACCCTTGAGCTCGCGCTCCAGGTTGCTGCGGATTTCGCTGCGGAACTTGTCCATTTCGCCGCTCTTGACCCCGAAGCTGCGGATGAACGCGCCATCGACGTCCGGCAGCACCTGCTCGGACACCTGCTCGGCCTTCAGGTGCACCTGCGCCGTCTTGCCGGCCAGTTGCGGGACCCGCCAATCGGCCGGGAACGCCACGTCAACGCTTTTCTCATCACCGGTGGACATGCCGACCAGCGCCTCTTCGATCGTCGGGAACATCGCACCGGAACCGATCACGTCGGTGCCACGCTCGGCGCCTTCGGCGGGCAAGCGCTGGTCACCAGCCTGCGACCAGGTTTCGACGTCAACCGCATCGCCCTGCTTCGCCGGACGGGTCACCGCAGTCCAGCTGCCGCGCTGCTGGCGCAGGTTTTCGATCATCCGATCGATGTCGGCGTCGGTTACCTCGGCGGTATTGCGCACGACTTGCAGTTTCGACACGTCGATATCGCCGAAGTCAGGCACCAGTTCGAAGGTGGCGACGTAGGACAGCTCGCCCTCGCCCGCACCCTCGGCCGGCTCGATCCGCGGGCTGCCGGCGATGCGCAGTGCGTTGTCGCGGATCGCTTCGTCGAAACCCTCGCGCAACAGGCCGTCCAGGACCTCGGCGCGAACCTGCTGGCCAAACCGCTTCTCGATGACCTTGGTCGGCACCTTACCGGGGCGGAAGCCATTGATCCGGGCGGTACGCGCGATCTCACGCAGGCGCCCACCCACCTGGGTGTCGACGTTGTCGGCCGGAACCCGTAGCGTCATCCGGCGCTCGAGATTGCCTACGGATTCGACCGAAACCTGCGTTGCTGAAACTGCCATGCCCACTCCGTGCGGCCACGGCCAAGGCCGCGGCGGGTCTATGTTGATTGAACTTCCTAGTTTCGCCGATTCGGCGGCCTGCCGCCAGCGATTCCGTGAAACGATGGTGCGAAAGGGGGGACTCGAACCCCCACGCCTTGCGGCACCGGCACCTAAAGCCGGGGCGTCTACCAGTTCCGCCACTTTCGCAAGGCATCGATTCTACGTTGGCCGCCACCGCCAGGCCCGGCAAGCGGCCCAAAAAAACGCCCGGCGCGGGCCGGGCGTTCTGGACTGGTGGGCTGTGAAGGATTCGAACCTTCGACCTATTGATTAAGAGTCAACTGCTCTACCAACTGAGCTAACAGCCCGACAAAAAATAATAACAAATTTGGGGTGGATGATGGGATTTGAACCCACGACCCCCGGAATCACAATCCGGTGCTCTAACCAACTGAGCTACACCCACCAAATCCGTTGCACGCGTGGCGCGCCCGGCAGGAGTTGAACCTGCAACCGCCGGCTTAGAAGGCCGGTGCTCTATCCGGTTGAGCTACGGGCGCCCTGGCCGGATTGTCGCATCGTTGTCCCTTCCAGTCGTTGTCCGCACCAGGCCCGAGTGGTCGGGGTAGAGGGATTCGAACCCCCGACATCCTGCTCCCAAAGCAGGCGCGCTACCAGACTGCGCTATACCCCGCTGCGTGAAACTTCCGCTGCGCGCCAACGCTGCGAAAGGCCGGCTATTGTCGGGAGCCGGCGCAGGCGTGTCAACGCACGCGGCTTGCCGATGCCCGCGCCCGGCCCCATGTGTATGCTGGCCTTGCCCCATCCACAGACAGAGACCCGACCATGCGCAGCGGTAATCCGGCCCTAAGCGAATCCACCTTCCTCGACCTGGGGACGGGCACCGTGGTGCGCCACGACGCCAGCGCCATGAGCCTGAACGGAACGGTGAACAAGACCGCGTTCCTGCTGGTGCTGGTCCTGGCCACCGCGCTGTATACGTGGAGCAAGGCTTACGCCGATGGCGGGGTCGGGCTGATGCCGTATGTCTGGGGTGGCGCCCTGGGCGGGCTGGCGCTGGCCCTGGTGACGGTGTTCAAGAAGACCTGGTCGCCGATCACCGCGCCGTTGTACGCAGCCGCCGAAGGCTTGTTCATCGGCGCGATCTCGGCGGTGTTCGAACAGCGTTTCCCGGGCATCGTGATCCAGGCCGTTGGCCTCACGTTCGGCACCATGGCGGCATTGCTGCTGGCTTATCGCAGCGGCCTGATCAAGGTGACCGAGAATTTCAAGATGGGCGTGGTTGCCGCGACCGGCGGCATCTTCCTGCTGTACATGGTCAACATCGGCATGCAGCTGTTCGGCCTGCAGGGCATGGGGTTCATCCATGACAGCGGCTGGGTCGGGATCGGCTTCTCGCTGGTGGTGGTCGTGGTCGCGGCGATGAACCTGGTGCTCGACTTCGATTTCATCGAAAAAGGCATCGAGCGTGGCGCCCCCAAATACATGGAGTGGTACGCCGCATTCGGCCTGCTGGTGACCCTGGTGTGGCTGTACCTGGAGATCCTGCGATTGCTGTCGAAGCTGCAGTCGCGCAACTAACCCGGACACGTTCCGGCTTAAGCGGCGGCGCGCCTGGCGATCGCCCGGGCGAAGGCCATGGTGTTGCCATTGCCACCCAGGTCAGGGGTTAGCGAATCGCCAGCTTCCAGGGTGGCGTTGATGGCATCACGCAGTTTCGTCGCCTTGTCCGGCATGCCCAGGTGGTCGAGCATCTGCGCCGCGCCCAACAGCAACGCACACGGATTGGCCTTGCCCTGCCCGGCGATGTCCGGGGCCGAGCCGTGCACCGCTTCGAAGATCGCCGCGTCGGTACCGATGTTGGCGCCTGGCGCCAGGCCCAGGCCACCCACGAGTCCGGCGCACAGGTCGGAAATGATGTCGCCAAACAGGTTGGTGGTCACGATCACGTCGAACTGCTCGGGACGCATCACCAGCTGCATGCAGGTGTTGTCCACGATCATCTCATTGGTCTCGATCTCCGGGTATTGCGCCGCGACCTCGCGTGCGACCTTCAGGAACAGGCCCGAGGTTGATTTGAGGATGTTGGCCTTGTGCACGATGGTGACCTTGCGGCGACCGGTGCGACGGGCCAGGTCGTACGCGTAGCGGACGATCCGCTCGGAACCATGACGGGTGGTCCGGGTCACCGAAATCGCGGTGTTGCCATCGGCCGACAGCTCCTGGCCTTCGGCGCTGTAGGCGCCTTCGGTGTTCTCGCGCACGGTGATCAGGTCGATGCCGGAAGGAAAGCGCGACCTGGTGTTGGGATGCGACTTGGCCGGGCGCACGTTTGCATACAAGTCGAAACGCTTGCGCAGCTCGACGTTGATCGAGGAGAAGCCTTCGCCCACCGGCGTCGTCAGCGGGCTCTTGAGCGCAATCGCGTTGCGACGGATCGATTCAAGCGTCGTCGCCGGCAGCAATTCGCCGGTCTTTTCCAGGGCGACCAGGCCGGCGTCGGCGAATTCGTAGGACAGGCCAAGATCCATGGCGTCGAGCACGTGCAGCGCGGCTTCCATGATTTCGGGGCCAATGCCGTCGCCACGGATGACCGTGATGGTCTGGGTCATGTGCAATTTCCGGACAGGAGGCGCGACACCCGCAGGCTTGGCGCAATAGTGGATTGAGTCAGCCGGCAATTATGCCAGATGCCTGCGCCTGCAATGGCCCGGCTGCTTATCCGTGGTCGTGGACAGCGGGTGTCGCGGCACCGTTTTCCAACTGGTCGAGGAAATCCACTGCGCGGCGCAAATGCGGGATCACGATCGAACCACCGACCACCAAACCGACTGAAAACGCTTCGAACATTTCGTCGCGGTTCAGCCCCGCATCGCGGCATTGGGCCACGTGGTAGCTGATGCAGTCGTCACATCGCAGCACCAGTGACGCAACCAGACCAAGCAATTCCTTGGTCTTCACGTCCAGTGCGCCGGCCTGGTAGGCCTGGGTGTCGAGGGCAAAAAACCGCCGCACCACCTGGTTGGGTTCGGCCAGGATGCGCTCATTCATGCGCTGGCGGAACGCGCTGAACCCGGCGATGCGATCGTCTTTGTCGCTGTCCACCGCACTCACGCTGCGCTGCCCGCAAGCAGCGGATCGAGCTTGCCGGCGCGGTGCAGCGCCATCAGGTCGTCATAGCCACCGACATGGGTTTCGCCGATGAAAATCTGCGGCACGCTGGTGCGACGGGCGCGCGCGACCATGCGCTCGCGCTCCGCCGGATCCAGGTCAATCCGGACCTCGCTCCAGTCCAGGCCACGGCTTTTCAGGAAATTCTTGGCCGCCACGCAGTAGCCGCAGGTCGCCGAGGTATACAGCGTGATCGCAGGCGTAGCAGCGGTGGCGGGGTTGGATGGCTCGGTCGGGCACATTGCAGGAAACTCGCGCGGGTTCGGAGTGTCCAATATGGGTCCGGGCCGCGTGCTTTTCCAGTCTTGACGCCTCCTTTTCGCTATCCTCGAGTCGATGCGCACATTCCCAGCCACTGCCCTGTTGACCCTCGCTCTTGGAGGCCTGCTCGCCACCAGCGCATTCGCCCAGGACAGCCGCCTGCCCGACATCGGCTCTTCGGCCGGCAGCGTGCTGTCGCCCGGGCAGCAGTCGCAGTACGGGGCAATGACCTTGAGCCAGCTGCGCAACTACGGCTACACCCTGGATGATCCGTTGCTCGACAACTGGTTGCAGTCGATGGGCCAACGCCTGGGCGCGGCCAGCGACAAGCCGACGCAGGCGTTCACCTTCTTCCTGCTCAAGGACCGCAAGATCAATGCCTTCGCCACGCTCGGCGGGTATATCGGTGTCAACGCCGGCCTGATCCTCGCAGCCGATCGCGAGGATGAAGTCGCCTCGGTGGTTGCGCATGAAATCGCGCACGTCACCCAGGCGCACGTGTTGCGTGCGGTGGAACAGGCGCAACGTGACCGGATCCCGATCCTGCTGGCGATGCTCGGGGCAATCGCAGTGGCCCAGGGCAGCAGTAGCAATTCCAGCGGCAATGCCACCATGGCCGCGCTGGTTTCGGCGCAGGGCTTGATGGTGCAACGCCAGATCGACTACACCCGCAGCAAGGAAGCCGAGGCCGACCGTGTCGGCATCCGCACCCTCGCCCGCGGCGGCTATGACCCGGCGGCAATGGCCGAGTTCTTCGAGCGCCTGCAGTCGGTCGTGCGCAGCACTCCGAATCGCGAGAGCACGCCTGACTACCTGCAAACCCATCCGGTCACCACCTCACGCATCAGCGAAGCACGCGACCGCGCGCGCCAGATCGAGGCGACCCAACCATCGTTCATTCCGGCCCGCAGCAGCAGCGACAACCTGCTGCTGCCGTCCTCGCTGCATGTATTCGCCGATAACACCGGCGGCAATAGCGGGCAATTCACCTGGGCCCGCGAACGCCTGCGGGTCCTCAGCGCGAACACGCCTGCCACTGCGGCACGTGAATACGAGCAAATGGCACGCACCGCGACACTCGACGATGCGCAGCGCTACGGGCTGGCACTTGCGCACTACCTGGATGGTCACCCCAACCAGGCAGCCACGGAACTGCAGACCCTGCTGGACGCACATCCAGGTGATGTGTGGTTGGAACTTGCCATGGCCCAGGCGCAGGCACGCGGTGGTCACGTGGCGGCAGCCGACCAGCGATTCGAGGCATTGTCTGCGCGAATGCCGAACAGTCCGGCGGTGGCGCTGACTTACGCATCGATGTTGAACGAGCGCAACACGCCCGCATCTGGCGCGCGTGCGCATGCGCTGTTGCGACCGTTGCTGGCCAATTCGGTCGACGACCCGGTGTTCCAGCAAACATTCGCCCGCGCCAGCGAAATCGCGGACGATCCGGTGCGCGCTGGCGAGGCGTACGCGGAAGCGGCCTACCTCAACGGGCGGGCGGAGCAGGCGCTGGTGCAGCTCAATACATTGAAAAAGCGCGAGGACGTCGACTACTACGCACGCAGCCGGATCGACGCGCGCATCGCGGCGATCACGCCGATCGTGCTGGAACTGCGCCGCGAAGGCATCCACGACGAAGACCTCGGTCGCCGCTGAGGCGCTCGCCAAAAGCTCGGAACTACTCGCCGAGAGCCGCATCTTCGGCCGGGGCGCCGCGCATCGGGGACCATGGCCCCGCTGCGCGCCGCCAAGCGATCGTGAAGTTGCTGTCTTCTGCTTCAAGAAGCCGCGATACCCATAGGCGATAGCCGTCGTGAGCGCGGGGGTATCAGCCGGGGGTTCTGGCGACATGGATGTCGCCAAAAAGCCTACAGGGACGTATTCACGGCGTCCCCCGACTGATGCCCCCGCACTCGCGGCGGCCCACCACGTAGGAAGTGACCGTTGGCTGTTGGCACGAAAAGCCAAGAGCTATCGCGCGCAAGGCGCGCTCCTACGGGGGTGGGGTTAGGGGTCGCGCGTGGTGCGCTCCTACGGGGTGGGAGGGTGTCACCGGACGGTCACGGAAATATCGTTTAATGCGGGGGTCGAAACTGCCGCGGTCCACATGCAAAAACGCATCCTCATCGTCGATGACGAGCCGGCGATCCGCGAGATGGTCGCGTTTGCGTTGCGCAAGGGCGACTTCACGCCGGTCCAGGCCGGCGACGCCCGCGAGGCCCAGCTTGCAATTGCCGAGCGCATTCCCGACCTGATCCTGCTCGACTGGATGCTGCCGGGCACCAGCGGCCTCGAGTTGGCCCGGCGTTGGCGCAAGGATGCCCTGACCCGCGAGGTCCCGGTGATCATGCTGACCGCACGCGGCGAAGAGAACGATCGCGTCGGCGGACTCGAGGCCGGCGTCGATGACTACGTGGTCAAACCGTTTTCCACCCGCGAATTGTTGGCGCGGATCCGTGCGGTCATGCGTCGCGCGGGTTCTGGCGACGAACACGGCGGGGTCGTCGCCGGTGACTTGCGGATCGACGGCGCCGCACATCGGGTCTACGCGCGCAGTGCACGCGGTGAGGAACCGGTGCCGATCGGGCCCACCGAGTATCGCCTGCTGCATTTCTTCATGACCCATTCCGAGCGCGTTTATACCCGCCCCCACTTGCTGGACCAAGTCTGGGGCGGCAGCGTTTACGTCGAGGAACGCACCGTCGACGTGCATATCCGGCGCCTGCGCAAGACCCTGGAACCGGTCGGCCTCGACGGAATGGTGCAGACCGTTCGCGGTGCCGGATACCGGTTTTCCACCACGGGGTGATGCGACAATCCGGGCATGTCGCCCTCCACCCGCACGGCCTGGTACCGGACACTTGCGCGGATCGCGTTGCTGCTCGCAGCCGCGCTCGTGCTGGGGCTGCTGCTTGGCCGGCCATGGCCGGCACTGGCCTTGGCCGCGATCACAGTGCTGGCGTGGCAGGCGTGGAAGCTGCACGCGCTGCTGCTGCGGATCGAAGGCCGAAAACACCTGGTCGCGGCCAAGTCCGGTGGTGCCTGGAACGCGGTTGATCACCTGTTGCATCGCACCCAACAGGACGTCCGCGCGCAACGGCGGCGCCTGGTCGGCCTGTTGCGCGCCTATCGCGCGCTCGCCGACGCCCTTCCTGATGCGGTGATCGTCGCCGAGCGCGACAGCCAACGCATCGCCTGGTTCAACGCCGCCGCCACCCGCCTGCTGGGCCTGCATTATCCTGGCGACATCGAGGCACCGCTGGGCGAACGCCTGCAACCATTGCCGATCGCGCACTGGCTGTCCGCGGGGCGGATGGCCGAGCCGCTCAGCGATATTCCCTCGCCGCTGGATCCCGACGTTCGCTTGAGCCTGCGCCTGGTTCCTTATTCCGAAGACCTGTGGCTGCTGATCGTGCGAGACGTCAGCCGCATCACCCGGCTCGAGCAGATGCGTCGCGATTTCGTCGCCAATGTTTCGCACGAATTGCGCACACCGCTGACCGTGGTCCATGGTTATCTCGAAATGCTGGACGCCAGCACGCTGGACAGCATCGACCCGAGCGAGTGGTCGGCGATGTTGGCGGAGATGCGCCGGCAATCGCAACGCATGACCCAACTGGTGGAAGACCTGCTTGCGTTGTCGCGACTGGAAGCGCGCGACGAGTTGGAGGTAGAACCGGTGTCGATGGCCTCGATGCTGGCATCGCTGCGGCGCGAAGCCGAGGCGCTTGGCCAGGGCGCCCACACCATCACCGTCGAGGACACGGCCGCCGTCGACCTGCTTGGATCAACCCGGGAACTGCACAGCGCATTCTCCAACCTGGTGAGCAACGCCGTGCGCTACACGCCAGCCGGGGGCACGATCGCAGTACGATTCGGGCGCTGCGACAACGGTGGCGCGATGTTGCAGGTCAGTGACAGCGGCCTCGGCATTCCGGCCACGCACCTGCCGCGATTGACCGAACGCTTCTACCGGATATCCACCAGTCGCTCGCGCGAAACCGGTGGCACGGGGTTGGGCCTGGCGATCGTCAAGCATGTGCTAGGCCTGCACGACGCGCGCCTGGAGATCGAGAGTGAAGTTGGTCGCGGCAGCAGGTTCTCCTGTGTGTTCGGGCCGGCGCGCGTGCTTGCGCGCGGTCGCGGCGAATGGGACGGCGCATGAACCGGGGACCTGGTGCATCGACCACCCGAGACGATCCATTGTGTGATCCGGCGCTGTATGCCAATCGTGAGCTGTCGCAACTCGATTTCAACTTCCGGGTGCTGGCGCAGGCCCAGGACCCACTGGTCCCGCTGCTGGAACGGCTGCGTTTCCTGTGCATCTCCTGCACCAACCTTGACGAGTTCTTCGAGATCCGGGCCGCGACCGTTCGCCATGCGCAGGACTTCGCGCTGCCGTTGCCACCCGACGGGCTGGCACCAGCCACGGTACTCAGGCTGATCCACGAACGGGCCGCAGTATTGGTGGAAGCGCAGTATCGATGCTGGAGCGCCCTCTTGCGGCCAGCACTGTCCGCAGCCGGCGTGCGGATCCTGGCTCGCGACACGTGGACCGCGGCCCAGTCAAACTGGTTGCGGAACTACTTCCGCGAGGAAATCCTGCCGGTGCTGTCGCCACTCGGCCTGGATCCCGCACACCCGTTCCCGAAGATCCTCAACAAGTCGCTCAATATCGTGGTGGTGCTCGAGGGCAAGGATGCGTTCGGGCGTGCCGGCCACCTGGCGATCGTGCGTGCGCCCCGTTCGCTGTCGCGCATCATCCAGCTGCCCGCCGACGTTTCAGGGGGCGAAAATGACTTCGTGTTCCTGTCGGCCGTGTTGTCGACGTTCGTCAGCGAGTTGTTCCCGGGCATGCAGGTCAAGGGCGCCTACCAGTTCCGGGTCACCCGCAATTCCGAACTGGTCGTCGATGAGGCAGAGGTCGAGAACCTGGCGCTGGCACTTCGCGACGAGCTGGTGGGACGCGGCTACCTGCGCGCAATGCGACTGGAGATTGCCCGCGACTGCCCCGAGTCCATCGTGCACACGTTGCTGGAGAACTTTGACCTGCACGAGGAAGCCGTTTACCGGATCGACGGCGCGGTCAACCTCAACCGCGTGATCCAGGTCTACGACCTGGTCCAGCGCCCGGACCTGAAATACCCGGCGTTCCAGCCACGCCAGTTGCCGGGCAGCGACAGCATGTTCGAACGCGTGCAACAGGGCGATGTGCTGCTGCACCATCCCTACGATGCGTTCAGCCCGGTCCTTGAGCTGGTCCGGCAAGCCGCCATCGACCCGAACGTGCTCGCGATCAAGCAGACCCTGTATCGCACCGGCAAGGACTCCGCGATCGTGGAAGCGCTGGTACAGGCAGCGCGCAACGGCAAGGACGTGACCGCCGTTGTGGAACTGCGCGCGCGCTTTGACGAGGAAGCCAACCTGGGCTTTGCCGACCGACTGCAGGATGCGGGGGTGCAGGTCGTGTACGGCGTGGTCGGGTACAAAACCCACGCCAAGATGCTGCTGGTGGTGCGTCGTGAAGACGGCAAGTTGCGCCGCTACGTGCATCTTGGCACCGGCAACTACCACGCGGGCACGGCGCGCCTGTACACCGACCTTGGATTGATCACCGCCAACGAACAGATCGGGTCCGACGTCCACCAGATCTTCCAGCAGCTCTCCGGCACCGCTCCAGCGGCAAACCTGCAACGCTTGTTGCAGTCGCCGTTCACCCTGCACGCAGGGGTGCTGGCCCGGATCGAACGCGAAACCAGGCACGCCCGTGCTGGCAAGGCCGGGCGGATCATCGCCCGGATGAATGCACTCAATGAAGCGCAGGTGGTGCGCGCGCTGTATGGCGCGTCGCAAGCAGGCGTCTCGATCGACCTGGTGGTGCGCGGTGCGTGCACCCTGCGTCCGGGCATGCCGGGGGTGTCGGACAACATCCGGGTGCGTTCGATCGTTGGCCGCTTCCTCGAGCACAGCCGCGCCTACTGGTTCGGCAATGATGGCGAGCCGGAACTGTTCTGCGCCAGCGCCGACTGGCTCGAGCGCAACCTGCTGCGCCGGGTGGAAACCTGTTTCCCGATCCTGGATCCGGCGCTCGCGGCGCGGGCAAAAGACGAGGCACTCGACAACTACCTGGCCGACAACCTCAATGCCTGGGAGCTGCAGGCCGACGGCAGCTATCGCAAGCTCCACCCAACCCCAGGCGAAACCCCGCACGAAGCCCAGGCCGTGCTGCTGCGACGGATTTGCCAGGCATGAACGACACCCCGCACATGCGCCTGCGCTCGGCGGCATTGCCGCTGCAGGACGGCGACCTGCTCGCCGCGATCGACCTGGGCTCCAACAGCTTCCACATGGTGGTGTCGCGCTATGTGCTGGGACAACTGCGCACGGTCGACCGGCTCCGGGAAATGGTGCGCCTGGCCGAAGGCCTGGACGAAAATGGCGGCCTGCGCGCCGACGTGCGCCAGCGCGCACTGGATTGCCTGCTGCGTTTCGGGCAGCGCCTGCGCGACATCCCGTCGCAGCGGGTGCGTGCGGTCGCCACCAATACCGTGCGCAAACTCGCCGCGCCGCAACTATTCCTGGTCCCGGCCGAGACCGCTCTCGGGCACCCGATTGAAGTCATCTCCGGCCGCGAAGAGGCACGCCTGATCTACCTGGGCGTGGCCCATGCGCAATTGCCCAAGCCCGGGCAACGGCGCATGGTGATCGACATCGGTGGTGGTTCCACCGAATGCATCATTGGCAGCGGGCTGGATCCGATCGAGCGCGAAAGCCTGCAGTTGGGCTGCGTCGCCACCACCGCGCGCTTCTTCGGCGACGGCAAGTTGTCGCACGCATCCTGGCACGCGGCGCGGATCGAGGTTGCCGCGCAATTCCAGCAATTTGCCGGGATTTATCGCCAGTTGGGCTGGCAGGAAACCATCGGCGCCTCGGGCACGATCAAGGCGATCGGCGAGATCTGCGCGGAATTGAAGCTGACCAAGGGCGCCGTCACGGTGCAGGCTTTGCCACAGGTGCGCGAACGCCTGCTGGCGGCCAGCCGGATCGAGGACATCGACCTGCCAGGCTTGTCCGAAGAACGCCGGCCGATCATCGCCGGTGGGCTGCTGGTATTGGAAGCTGCCTTCGAAACCCTGGCGCTGGAGCACATGGGGGTGAGCAAGGCGGCGCTGCGCGAAGGCGTATTGCACGACATGCTGGGGCGCGGTGGCGCCGACGATCCCCGTGACGTTTCGGTGCTGGCGTTGATGCAGCGATATGGAATCGATGCGCTGCAGGCCGAACGCGTTGCGGCCACCGCCTTGCAGCTATTCGACCGGGTCAGCCGTGATTGGGCACTGGATGCGGACGACCGGAAAATGCTTGCGCGTGCGGCACGCCTGCACGAACTCGGGCTGGCGATCGCGCATAGCCAGTACCAGGTGCACGGTGCCTACATCCTGCAACACTCCGACATTTCCGGATTTTCCATTCCCGAGCAGCGGATGCTGGCCGCCCTGGTGCGCAGCCATCGGCGCAAAGTGCCAGGCGCGGCGTTCGAGTTGATCCCCGACCGGTTGTTGCCCACGACCCGGCACCTTGCGGCGTTATTGCGGCTGGCGGTGCTGCTGCACCGTTCGCATGAACCGGAAACCCTGCCCGACCTGCACTTGCACGCCGACGCCGGCAACCTGGCCTTGAGCCTGCCGCAACGGTGGCTCGACGCCAGGCCGTTGCTGCAGGCGGACCTGGCCGATGAACCAGCGGCGTTTGCCGCGCTGGACATCGGCCTGCGACTGGACAGTCGCTAACCAGCGGGCCCGGTCAATCCTTGGCCATCACCTTGCGCGGGAACGGCCGCTCGCGCATGGCCGCGCTGTAGACGACGCTGGCGACGACCGCTGCCGCCTGCTTCAGGTCTGCCGCCGAAGCATGGTCGTAGGTATCCAGGTTGGTGTGGTGGACGTTGCTGAAGTAATCCAGGCCATCCTGCACGAACTGGAAGCCAGGTAATCCGACCTGGTCGAAGGAGATGTGGTCGGTCGAGCCGGTATTGCCCGAAACCACGTCCGTGGCACCCACATCATTGAAGGGCTTGATCCACGAGGCGAAGATCGGCATCGCCGCCAGGTTTTCCTGGGCGTACACGCCGCGGATCTTGCCAGAGCCGTTGTCGAGGTTGAAGTAGGCCGACAGACGATCGTAGCCAGGCTTGCGCTGCAGTTCACCGCGGCTTTCGCGGAAAAATGCCGGCAGCTTGGCTTCTTCGGGGTCCTTGGGTTCGGGATACGCGGCAAAGTGCTTGGCGACATAGGCGGCTGAACCGATCAGGCCCTGCTCCTCGCCGCTCCACAACGCGATCCGGATGGTGCGATTGGGGCGCGCGCCGACCGCCTTCAGGATTCGCATCGCCTCCATCATCACCGCAACGCCCGCACCATTGTCCGAGGCGCCGGTGGCGGCGTGCCAGTAATCCATGTGCGCGCCCAACATCACGACCTCGGATGCCTTGGGGCCGGTGCCGGGAATCTCGGCGATGGTGTTGTATCCGTCGCGGTCGTCGTCGGTGGTGAAACGCGAGTCAACATCGACGCGCAGGCGGACGGTCTTGTCGTCCTTCAATTCGCGCATGATCTGGTTGTACTGCTCGGCGATCATCGCAACCTCGGGCACGCCCACCGGTTCACCGGCCTTGCGCGAACCGCCACCGCTGACACCAATGATGCCGTTGTCGCGGTTGCTGATGCTCACCGCGGCCAGCACGCCTTCATCCACCATGAACCGGTTGATGGCGGGCACCAGTTCCATCCGCTCCTTGAAGCGCTTGAGGCGGTCGCCGTTGTCGCCGCTGCGATCGGCCGGGATGTCGAAATCGTGCAGCTTGGCCAGGCCGTCGGCATCCAGGCGGCGGAAATCGGGATCGACCCCGGGCTTGTACTCGCGGGCGTCGCTCAGGAACACGATCTTGCCGCGCAACTTGCCTTTGTTCTTTTCCAGGTCGCCGCGGGTCTTGATGCTGACGGCAATGGCATCGCCCTCGACCGGACCATTGGTGCCGGGCGTCCACGCCTTGGGCAAGGCGTAAAGCGGGGTTGCCCGTGGCGCCAACATTTCAACCCGTGAGTGGCCGAATTCCCAGCCGCGGCCGAACTTCTCGAAGGCTTCGTCATGGACGTTGGCCATGCCCCAGCTGGAAAGCTTGGCCCGGGCCCACACGTTGGCTTTGTCCATGCCGGCCGAGCCGGTCAGGCGCGGGCCGACGTCCTCGGTCAGTTCGCCCAAGGTCTTCATCACTTGCGAGTTGCGGAACGCTTCCTGGCGGATGCGGCTGGTCATGTCCAGGTCCACCCGCTCGACCGGCTGCATTGACTGCGCCGATGCGGCGCCGACCATGGTCACGGCCAGGGCCGTGGCTAAAAGATATCGCTTCAAGGTTTCGTCCCCCAGGACTACGTAGTCCCCGAAGTCTAAGCGGCTGGAATCGATTGCACCCGGGACTTCAGTCATGGTCCGGGCCGTTAGACTGGCGCCATGAACTACCGCCACGCCTTCCATGCCGGCAACCCCGCCGATGTGCTCAAGCACGTCGTGCTGCTGGCGCTGTGCGACGCGCTCTTGCGCAAACCGGCCCCGATCTTTGCCCTCGACACCCATGCCGGGCGCGGCCTGTACCTGCTGGATGCGGACGCGGCCCAGCGCACCGGGGAGGCCGAGACCGGAATATCGCGCTTGCTGGCGGCGCCTCCCAGCGACCCTGCCATCACCCGTTACCTGGAAGCCGTCGCCGAATGTCGTGATGCCCATGGCGAAACCGCCTATCCGGGATCGCCGTGGCTGTTGGCGCATGCATTGCGTGCGGTCGACCGGATTGCCTGTTGCGACTTGCAGGCCGAGGAAGCCGCGGCCCTGAAGGCGAACTTCGCCGACGACGAACGCGTGGCGGTGCACCGGCGCGATGGCTATGACGCCATCCGTGCGCTGCTTCCGCCGGTGGTGGGCGGCCAGCGGTATGCGCGCGGATTGGTGCTGGTGGATCCGCCCTACGAAGCACAACTGGACGAGTTTGACCTGGCCCTGGCCGCGCTGCGCGAGGGACTTGGGCGCTGGCCGCAGGCGACGTTTGCGTTGTGGTACCCGATCAAGTTGCGGCGTGCGCTGCAGCCGTTCTACCGGCGTGCGGCGACCCTGCCGGCAAAGTCGGCGATGGTCGCCGAGCTGCTGGTGCGCAACGACGATTCGCCGCTGCGCATGAACGGCAGCGGCATGCTGTTACTGAATCCGCCGTGGAAATTGCAGGAAACACTGCAGCCGGCGCTACGCCAGCTGCACGCCGTGCTTGGTGAAAAAGGCTCGCCGCCGCCGCGGCTGGGTGCGTTGGCCTCGTAACAACCACCAGGGCTTATTCCTGCAGGTTTATTCCTTCGCGCTGCCGTCGCCCAGCTCGGGCTCGAAAAAGCTCCACAGGACCTCGGGAAACTCGTCCTTGATCGCACGTTCGACCGCAGTGATCTGCGCCAGCAGGGCGCGCGCATCGCCGTGTTCGTGCATCTCCGCCTGCACCGACACCATCACCTTGTTGCCCAGTTGCAGGGTGATCAGGTTGATCAACGAGTCAATCTCGGGGCGCGCCTCGAGGAATCGACGCAACCGCAGCTGCTGCGCCGGATCCATGCCCTGCCCGATCAGCATGGCCTTGACCTCGATCGCAACCAATACCGCCACCACGATCAGCAGCACCCCGATGGCCACGGTCCCGAGCGCATCCCAGATGGGATTGCCGGTTGCCGCGGTGAGCAGCACCGCGACCAGTGCGAGGCACAGGCCAACCAGCGCAGCCAGGTCTTCGCCGAAGATCACCACCAACTCACTCTGGCGGCTATTGCGGAACCAGCGCCAGAGATTGTCGTCGCCACGGACCTTGTCCACTTCCTGCAGGCAGGCGCGCATCGAGACGCCTTCGGCCACGATCGCAAACACCAATACCCCCGCCGCCCACCACCACTGCTTGAGTGCCTGCGGGTTGTGCAGCTTGTGGATGCCCTCGTACAGCGAAAACATGCCGCCGACGCTGAACAGCATCACCGCCACCAGGAACGACCAGAAATAAATCGCCTTGCCTTGGCCAAGTGGATACTCATCCGAGGGCGGTTGCTGGGCCTGGCGCATCCCCAGCAACAACAAGAGCTGGTTGCTGCAGTCGGCCAGCGAATGCACGGTCTCGGCCAGCATGGCGCTGGAGTGGGTGACGAACGCCGCCACGCCCTTGGCAATGGCGATGGCGAAGTTGGCGCCTAGCGCGAACAGGATGGCGCGGGTGGAGTCGCCGTTGGAGGCCATGGGGATCTGGGTCGGTCGAGGGGCGCCCAGCTTAAACGCCCACGCGACAAATCGGCGTCAATGGAGCGCCGTCGGGTCGAACAGACGGCCGATCGCCAACGCGGTGGCATAGGGCTCGGGGGCATTGCGGTTGCTCAGCAACACCACCGTGAGGCGGCGCGCCGGCCAGCGCACGATCACATTGCGAAAACCAATCGTCTCGCCCGAATGCCACAGGCTGTCGCCGGTAATACGCCAACCAAAACCATAACCTGCCTGGTAGGGCTCGCCGGTGACCTGCACCTGCGGGGTGAACGCCATTGCACGCGAGGCGTCGTCGAGCAGGCGGTCGTCGTACAACGCGGCGTCCCAGCGCGCCAGGTCGTCGATCGACGAATAGATACCACCGTCGCCCAGCACCGCACTGGTGCTGCTCTGATCGGTGCGCTGCCACTGTCCGCCTTTGGCCCCACTTGCGCTGTAGCCCCAGGCACGGTGCGAGACTTCGGGACCGCCAGCGACATACGCCAAGGTGCCGCGCATGCCCAGCGGTTCGAAGATGCGCTGGCGCAGGAAGTCCGGATACGCCATTGCCGACGCTTGCTCGACCACCAGCGACAACAACGCATAGCCGCTGTTGCTGTAACGATAGGCGCTGCCCGCCGGGAAATAAACCCGATCTTCGCGCGCAAGCAGTTTCAGCACGCCTGCATCACTGATCTGGCCTGGGTAGTCGGGCGCCATCAGGTCTTCGTAGTCGACCAGGCCGGAGGCGTGGCTGAGGACCTGGCGCAAGGTGATGGCGCCGGTGGCTGGCGGCAACGACGGCAACCAATGGCGCAAGCTGTCGTCGATCCCAAGCTTGCCATCCTGCGCCAGCAGCAGGATCGCAGCCGCGGTGAACTGCTTGCTGACCGACGCCAGCCGGTAGTTGGTGCCGGGACCAGCTTCCACGTCCAATTCAAGGTCGGAGCGGCCGTAGCCGCGGCGGACCACGGCCTCGCCATCGTGCAGGACCAGCAAAGAGGCTCCGGGGACGGCGCCGTCGTAGCGCTGCATGAGGTGGTCGATCGCGATTTGCCGGGTGGTCATGGGGTCCGAATTGCCCGCATCGGTGATGCTGGCATCTGCAGTGATGGGGACGTCGTACAACACCCCAGGCGTAGGTTCGGGCTGGAACGTGTAATGCCACCATTCCATTTCGTAGTTATGGAATCCCTGCGCGGCCATGGCGTTGCGCAGCAATTCCCGATTGGCATGTTGGGCGGCACTGGCATCGCTCGAATCGGTGTTGGCCAAGGTTCCGAAGTAATCGAACTCGGTGCCCATGTCCAGCGGTGTGCAATGCGCATCGTGCGAATCACAGCGCAAGACGGTGAGGTCGGCAGTGGCGCCGCGACTGTGGCCCGATACAGCCGCGATGTAGACGCCGAGCAGTTGCGACTTGTCCAGGGTCGGGTAATGCGCGAGTTTGGTCCGCTGGTCGGCAAGATCATGCGCCCAGCGCACGAAATGCGCGACCGCGCGCGCTGGACGGTAACAATCGAACAGTCGCAGCCGCAGGTGCTGTTGCCGCAGGCTGCGCTCGACCTTGGCCAAGGCATCGGCGGCTTCGTGCCGCAGGTAACAGCGTTGCGCGCCGTATCCGTCCACCGCCGTGCCGACAAAGTTGTCGTTGCCCGCGTACTTGATGTCCTCGTCGATGTCGGGGATCCGGCTGCGAATGTCGACCAGGCCCGCCGCGCCCATGGTGGTTGCCGGCGACAGCCGTGGGCCGTCACCATCGGCAGCTGCGACATGGCCAGTCATGGCCAGCAGGCCCAGCAACAGCCAGCCACGACCCGACTCAATCACAATCGCGCACCCGACTGAACGCCAGGTCCTCGTAGTCGGAACTGAAGTCGCCATCGGCATCGAGTTTGGCCATGTGCAGGCTGCGCGCGCCACCACTACCGGAGAAGTCCAGCCAGGCATCAATGTCGACGGCGATGTCATCCCAGTGCAACAGGTAGCGGCCACCCAGGTCGGCGACCATGCCGTGCATCCGGGGCGACTTGGCCGAACGCCATTCGACACCTTCGCCCAGCGGACACACACGAACCTCGCCAAACCACGGATCGCGCCAGATGCCAAGCCATGCCTGCATGCTTGCCGCCGTCACCGGGGTGCGGGTCGCGATATCCGGAAGTTTCGCAGGCGGTACCTGGGCCACCGCGGCGCCAGGTACGGGCGCCTCCATTTGCTCGGCGAAGTCGTCCAAGCCGCGTTCGTCCATCGGCATCGTGAAGCGCTTGAGCAGGACTTCGCCGAGGATCGTGCGCGCACTGCCGCCGTCACCGTTGATCATGAACACGAAACCAGACTTGCGATCCGGCAACAGCATCATCATCGAATACATGCCGCCCAGGGTTCCGGTATGCGACACCGTCCATTCACCGTCGGCATCAGCCACGCGGAATCCAAACGCATACGCGTAGTAGTGGGTGTCGTCCCAATGCCGGCGGAAGCGCGAAATCGGCATCGGCGTACGCGCCTTCCACATCTCTGCGCGCTGTTCCGCGCCCAGCCACTTCAATTGCGCCGGGGTCGGCAGCAGCCAATTGCGCGCCCACTTCAACATGTCGTCCAGGCTGCAGCGAATGCCCCCGGCCGCAGCCGAGGTGATGGCAGGCACGACATCGCCGTCTTCGCGCATCGCCTTGTTGCCATCACCGCTGCGCATGTGTGGCTGGGCGACGCTGCCGGCGTCGGCGCTGCTGAATTCACCAACCCGGCAGCTGTCCAGGCCGAGCGGCTGGAACAACTCGCGCCGCACCAATGTTTCGTAGGACGCGCCGCCAGCGGCGGCCGCGACTTCGCCGGCGACCACGTACAACAGGTTGTCGTAGGCATAGCCGGCACGGAAGCCATAGGCAGGCTTGATATGCTTGAGTCCGTGGATGATGTCGGCGCGGGTGAACAGGTTGGGTTCCGGCCACAACATCAAGTCGCCGCCGCCTTCGGGCAGGCCGCTGTTGTGGACCAGCAGGTCGCGCACGGTCATGTGCTGGGTCACCCACGGATCGTGCATCGCAAAATCCGGCAGGTACTTGATCACCGGATCGTCCCAGTGCAACTTGCCGGCCTGTACCAGCCGCGCCAGCACGCTGGCGGTCATGGCCTTGCTGTTGGAGGCGATCTTGAACAGGGTTTTGGTGGTCACCGGATCGCCGGAGCCAGCCACGGTTTCGCCAAAGCCGCGGGCATAGGCGATCTTGCCGTCTTCGATCACCCCGACCGCGATGCCCGGCAGGTGGTAGCGGGCGATGGCGGCCTCGACGGTGGCGTCGAGCGTGCGATCGGGGGCGGGTGTTGCGGCGGGCGTCGCGGAGGCAGTCGCGGCTTCCGCCGCTCCTGCCGCCAGCAGCAATACGAGCGGAAGGAGCCGCTTCATTGTGCTTCGCCGTGCTCGCGTGCGGCCTCATCGATCACCGCCTGCCAGGTGCGCAGCAGGTTGCCGCCCCAGATCTTGGCGATGTCGGCCTCGCTGAAACCGCGTGCACGCAGTCCTGCGGTGACGTTGCCAGTCTGCGAGGCATCCATCCAGCCGGTGACACCGCCACCGCCATCGAAATCGGCAGCAATGCCGACGTGATCAATACCGGCGACCTGGGCAATGTGCTGGACGTGGTCGAGATAGTCACTGACCGTGGCCAGTGGATGCTCGCGCTCGATCCGGGCCATGCCCTCGACCATGGCCGGCAGGTAATCGTGCTTCTCGCTGTCGTACTCGGTGTCACCGGCGAGCCGCACCACCTGATCCTGCAACGCTTTTTCCGCAATGGCGCGCGCAGGGTCCTGCTTGACGAATTCCTTGTAGCCAACGGCCTGGATCACGCCACCCTTGGCAGCAATGGCGCGCAGCAGGTCGTCGGGGATGTTGCGCTTGTGGTCGACCAGCGCGCGCGCAGAGGAATGCGAAGCGATGATCGGTGCCTTCGACACGGCCAGTGCGTCGCGCATGCAATTGTCGGATGCGTGGGAGATGTCAACCATCATCCCCAGCGCATTCGCGCGCGCCACCGCGGCGCGGCCGAAGTCGCTCATGCCGGTGTCGCCGGCACTGCCCCAAGCCGGTTCACCGTGTGCGGTGTCGGGCGCAGAGCTGGTGCACAGGTCGTTGTTGCCGGCATGCACCAGGCCCAGGTAGCGGGCACCTCGGGCGTAGGCGGCATCGATGCGGGCCAGGTCATGGCCCAGCGAATAACTGTTCTCGATCCCGATCATGGCCGAGAGCAGGCCCTGGGCATGGTTGTCGCGCACCTGCTGCGGCGTGGTCGCGGCGCGAATCCGATCGGGGTATTTGGCCAGCATCATTTCAATGGCCGAGTACTTGCGTTCGGCCTTGGCGACCGCGTCGGCATAGCCTTCCGGGGTCAATGGCCCCTGGCCGACGTAGATCACGAAGAACGCCGCATCCAGGCCACCGCGCTCCATCTTGCCCAGGTCTACCTGCAGCACGCTGTCGCCGCCGGCATCAAAGCGCGGCTCGCGCATGTAGTCCAGCGGGATGTCGACATGGGTGTCGAGGGTGAGCAGCGCGGCCGGCGCAGGCGCCGGTTGCACGGGGACGCCGGCACAGCCGGAGAGGATCGTTGCCGCCAGCGCCAGGGCCAGCTGATGCACGCGCGTGGTGTTCATGGTGTGCTCCACTCGGTTGCCGGTTGTTCGCCGGTGATCATCTCATCGAACGACTGTCGGCGGCGTACCACTGCATAGCGGTCGCCGTCGACCAGGACTTCCGCGGCCAACGGCCGCGAGTTGTAACTGGAGGCCATTGCAGCGCCATAAGCGCCAGTGGCGTGGATCGCGAGCAGGTCGCCGGCCTCGCAACGCGGCAAAGTGCGGGAGATCGCAAAGGTATCGCCGGTCTCGCACACCGGCCCGACCACGTCGTAGGCCACCGACTCGCGCCCTGCGGCGCCGCCAACACGCTCGATGTCGTGCCAGGCGTCGTACAGGCTGGGCCGCAGCAGGTCGTTCATGGCGGCGTCGAGCACCAGGAAATTGCGCTGCTGGCCTTGCTTGGTGAGCATCGCCCGGGTCAGCAGCCTGCCCGCTTCGGCCACCAGGTAGCGGCCCGGCTCCAGCAGGATGCGGCCGTCGAATCCTTGCAGGGCCGTACGGATTTCGGCGACGTAATCAGCGGCGTCCAGCGCGCGTTCGCCTTCGCGATAACGCACCCCCAGGCCGCCACCCACGTCAATGCTGGCCACGGCGTGGCCGGCCGCCGCGAGCTCACGCCAGAATCCGGCCAGGCGCTGCAGTGCCTGGCGGATTGGCGCCATCTGCAGTATCTGCGAGCCAATATGCATGTGCAGCCCGTCCAGCTGCACCGCAGGCCGCTGCGCTGCCGTGTCGAACCAGCTGCGCGCTTCGTCGATGGAGACGCCGAACTTGTTTTCGGATTTGCCAGTTGAAATCTTGGCGTGGGTCAGCGCATCCACGTCGGGGTTGATCCGCACCGAGGCCTTCGCCACTTCAGCGCGCGCCGTCGCAATCTCCTGCAACAAGTCGAGCTCCGCCCGTGATTCGACGTTGAACCGGGCCACGCCCGCGTCCAGCGCCTGGATGATCTCGCCTGCGCGCTTGCCGACGCCGGAGAAGACCACGCGGTTGGCCGGGATCCCAGCGCGCAGGCTACGCCAAAGCTCACCGCCAGAAACGATATCGGCGCCGACGCCCTGGTCGGCCATCATGCGCAGGATCGCCATGTTGCTGTTGGCCTTGACCGCATAGCAGATGGTTGCGTCGAGGCCAGTCAGCGCCGACTGCAGGCCATGCACGCGTGCATGGATGGCCGCGGTGGAGTACACGTGCAACGGCGTGCCTTCGCGCGCAGCCAGCGCATGCAGGTCGACGCCTTCGCATCGGCCCGGATCGCCGCCGGCATGGTCTTGATGCATGAATGCTGTTTCCTTCACCCAAAAAAAATGGCGGCCCGACGAGCGGGCCGCCTAGGGGGTATGGCTTAGAAGTTGTAAGTCACGACCAACTGCATGTAGCGCGGCGACTGCCAGTTGGTGCCTTCGCCGAAGTACGGCCGCTTGACGCCGCGACCTATTTCGTAGCGCGAATGGATGTTCACGACTTGCTGCTCGTCGGTTAGGTTGTATATCGAGAAGCGAGCCTTCAGATCAATGCCTTCGACCGGCAATGTCCAAGTGACGTTTGCACCGACGTTGTAAGTCCATGGCATCCGGCCGAAACTACCGCGCTCGACTCGTTCCATGACCCAGTTGGCCGGGACGGTCGACAGGCAGTTCTGTTTGCAAAGCCAGAACGTGCCACCACCGCGGTATTCGTTAGTCGCGTGGCCGCCGGCACGTGTATCGTCCGGCCAATAGTTGCCAAAGCCGGTGATAGGGCCACCCGACAACGCACTCATGGTTGCGCCGAACGACCAGATTTCGTTCAACTTGTAGGAGCCACGAAGCTTGAGCTGATGACGATGGTCGTTGAACAGCGGACCATAACTTTGGTTGTTGGCCGGATGGTCAAAGTTCTGGGTCAGGCCCGTGTCGCCATATCCGGTATCCGAATTGACCGGACCTTCAAAGTTACCTTCGCTCCACGACAACAGGTAGCTGGCGTTGAACGCCCATTTATTGTCCCAGGCACGGTCAATCTGGAATTCCAAACCCGTGTAAGTGCGCTTGGGCTTGGAGAAGCCGACGATCTTGCCACTACCGCCCATTTTGTAGCCTTCCTTGGACGTGTCGACCTCGATGAAACTGTTAGTGTCCTCGCACCAGATCTTCACTACCTCGCCCGGGTTGATATAGGGCCAGTCGCCACTGAGGCACGGCAAGTGGTTAAGGTTGACGTCATCCAGCGTCCGCGTCATGCGGCGATAAGTCGCGTTGACACCCCAGGACCACTCCGCATTTAGCGCCTTCTGGAACCCGAGTATGGCTTCGTCCTGGAACGGCGTTTTGATGTTCTGGGCTACCGCTTGGCGATAATCGGTCGGAGCCGGCACGTTGAAGTCGGTGTTCACGGGGCCCAGCTGCGGTCCGAGGATGGGCGCTAGGTAAGTCGCACCGGTCTCGGGATGCTGCTTTTCGGTCCACCCTTGCAGCACGTAAACGATCTGTTCGTCTGTGGTGCCTATGCCGAAGTAGTCCGTGACTTTGTTGGTGACAGGCAGGTAGTAGCGGCCGAGATTTCCGAACAATTTAGTGCTGCCATCCCCTTGCATGTCATAACTGAAGCCCAGACGCGGCGAGATCATGCCGTCATCTTTCAGGAACGTCTTGTTTCCGACCTTGTTTTCGAAGCTGTCCCAGCGCAAACCCAGGTTCAACAGCAACCGGTCCGTCACGTTCCAGATATCCTCCACGTAGAAAGCGTCGGCGACGGTAGTGGTCGCGCCACCGGAAAGGTAGCGGCGTCCTTCGAGCGCCTGAGTAACACCCGGGGGCACGATAGTGCCGTTGCTCAACTGGCTTCCGGGCTTGACCACGATCGCCGAGTAACTCACGCCATCGCCAGGATTGGCGATGAAGTTGATACTTTCCATGGACTCTCGATCCACGCCGAAACGGAACCGGTGGTCACCCATTGTCCACTCGAAGTCCAGTCGCGAGGCCTCACGTCGATCGTCGCGGCTGGTCTTGCGGCTGTTGGTGGGGTGGCAACCCACTGGCATTGTCGGTTGCCCATAGACTCCGTTGTATTCACCGGTGCGGGTGATCGTGCTGCAGAGGCCATCAAGCGTCGACCCGGAGTCGAGACTCCTCTCGTTCACGCCATACAACGCCTTAACGGTGAAGTTGTCGCCAAATTGTCCGGTATAGGTCGCGGACCAGTTGAGGCCGCCACTAGCGGACAAGCCCTCGCCACCGTAGGCGCCGCGCGCATCAGTAGTCCAGTTGTAGGCGAAGCGCTTGCTGGTCGACTCTGCTTCGTCCGAAAACGCAAGCACTTCGAAAAGATGGTTATCGGTAATCCGCCAGTCAAGCTTGGCTCCCCAGAACCCATTGTCGGAATACCCATCGCTTGAAGAGGAGGTGCCGAAGCCCTGCGACTTGGACTGCCGGCTTTCGTACATTCCGAAGAAGAACAACTTGTCTTTCACAATCGGGCCGCTGCCCCAATAGTTGAACTTCGTCCAACTTGAACGATCGCGGCTATAGACTTCGTGGAGGCTTCCGTCCTTGTGATAACGATCCTTGCCGTCGGCGCGCCAGCCGGTGGGTTCGAACGTCAACTCCACCCCCCCTTGGAAGTCGTTGCCACCAGATCGAGTGACAGCATTGATGACACCACCCGTGCTGCGACCGAACTCGGCCGAATAACCACCAGTCTTGATCTGGAATTCCTGGTAGAAACCGTAGGGAACCGAAGAGTTGCCGCGCCGAAGGAACGGATCGGTTACATTGAGCCCGTTGATGTAGACCACATTTTCGGCCACCGTTGAACCATTAAACGACAATCCGCCGAACGTCGCGCCGGAGGCGACGACTCCTGGTGCCAGCATGGCGACCGAACCCAAGCTCTGGTCGACCGGCATCCGGGACAACTCTTCCCGAGTGATGTTGGTCGCTGATTCCGTCGAATGCACGTCGACGCGATTGACGACTTGCGAACCGAACACTTGAACCGCCTGAAGATTGACTAGGTCACCGCCGCTGTTGAGGTTGACCGTGGTGGTGCCCCCCAGGGAAACGGCGACCGAGATCGGCGAACCGACCGCTGTACCATCGCGAGTGGTCTGCAGGGAGTAGTCCCCGACGGGTAGCTGACTGAGGCGATAGGAGCCATCTGCATTGACCGTCACTGAGCGAGACAACCCGGTTGACCGGTTCACAACTGTGACTTGACTGCCCGCCTCGGCACGCCCGCCCACTGCGCCAGTTGCACTTTGCGCGAGTGCGGGTGCAACAGCGAGGGACGCAAGGCAGGCGCCCATCGCCATGCAAAGTACTGATTTGCGCAAGTTGCGAGTGCTGCTCATATCCTCTCCCCGATCGGTGCTGAAGGTTGTGGGGTGGCTACGAAGTCGTAGTCCCACTGGTTGAAGTACAGGTTGCCACCGTTCCACTCGACTTCCCCGCGTTGCAGGTCGACTGTTTCGGAACGGAAATGCTGTTTTGCCGGCACGAATGGCCGGCCGTAGTCGTCGTTGAATGCGATGCGCCAGGCGTCAA
>JBDSOZ010000100.1:0-5610 GCA_039914555.1 Luteimonas sp. | reverse complement strand
CGCCCGCAGCAATGCGGTGCAACCCTGCGCATCGGCTGCATCGATGGGAAAGCCAAAATCGAGCAGGCGTCGCACCGCGTCGGCATCGCCCATGATCGCCGCGCCAGGAACGTCGCTTGCCTGCAACGCGCGTCGCGGTAACGGCCAACCGTTCCACTGCAGCCAGTCGACCAGGTCGCGGCGACCACTGGACAATGCCACCCCCAATGGCGTCTGGCCGTCGGCGGCGCGGGCTTCAGGTGAGGCGCCACGCAGCACCAGCAGTTTGATCGCGTGCTCGCGGCCGAGCGCCGCGGCAAGGTGCAGCGCGGTCATGCCGTGGCTGTCGCGTGCTGACATGTCCACGCCATGCCACAGCAGGCGCTCGCCCAACACCGACCAACCAAGGCGCACCGCGAGTGCCAACGGTGGATCACCCGCGAGTGATGCGGAAAACGGATCTGCGCCACGTTCCAGCAGCTCGATCGCAAACCACTCCAAGCCGCGCGCGCCGGCATCGGCATCGATGCATCCGCCCAGGAAGCGGGCGAGACTGCCGGCTCCCGCAGGTGCATGGCCCTGCTGCAACAGCAAAGTCAGTTCAGGCAGCGCATCGGCACCCTGTCCCAGCAGGGTGAAGACAAGACTGTCCTGCAGCCCCTGGCGTGCCTCGGGATCAATCGGCGATGGCGGGCCGTCCGATGAATTGTCAGTGGCGGACTCTTGCGCGGCTGACATCGGATCTGCCGCCACCGCCGCGGGCAATGGATAGGCTGGATCGAGCACCGCCACCAGGCTCCAGCGTCCTGCCTGCACGGCGTGGTCGAGCGCCCGGCGGCCGTCGCGGTCAATTTTTTCGGGATCCGCGCCAAGGTCAAGCAGGCGTTGCACCAGCGCCGGCTGCGGCGCATCGGCAAGACAAGCCAGCGCCAATGCGCCTCGACCTTGCTCGTCGATGGCGGAAATGTCGGCGGACGCCGCCGCCAACGCATCAATTGCAGCAGCCCGGGCGCCACGTGCTGCCGCAAGCAATGGCGTCCGGCCCTTGCTGTCGCGCGCCTGCGGATCAGCATGCGCAGCCAGCAATGCCTGGATGATTTCAGTGTGGCCGGCAAACGCCGCTTCGTGCAGTGCGCTGCGGCCGTGCGCATCGCGTGCATCCACCCGCGCCTTGTGCTTGAGCAGCAACTGCACGCCTGCGGCATCGTCTTCCTCGACGCTGGCCGCCGCAATCAAGGCCGGCGTCGCCTCGTCCGATTGCGCCTTGGCGCCGCGCTCGAGCAGGAAGCGCGCCAGCCGCCAATTGCCGGAGGCGCAGGCGACGCCCATCGGGGTCAGGCCGTCGTTGTTGCAAACCTCGAGTTCGGCTGCGGCATCGCGCAGCAAAGCCGCCACCCCAGGATCGGAGCTGCGCGCGGCATGGTGGAGCGGAGTATTGCCTTCGTTGTCGCGAGCGCGCGGATCAGCGCCGTTGGCGAGCAGGGTCATCACCGCTTCCGGGCGCCCGTGCCAGCTGTCGCGGGTCGCAGCCAGCAACGGCGTCATTCCGGCATGGGTGGCGTTGAGATCGATGCCGCGACCGATCAACGCGCGTAGCAGGCGCAGGTCAGGTAGCACTGCGGCCAGTACCAGCAATGAGCGCTGGTCGCGCTCCAGGGCCGGCGGCGACGCCTGCGGATCGGCACCAGCGTCGAGCAGTGCCAGCGCACGATCAACCCGACCACTGCGCGCGGCGGCGTGCAACGCATCCTCAGGCGACTCGCCGGGCGCGAGCAACGGGGCGCCCGCGGCGTCGACATCGGAAGCGTCGTCCGCGTCGCCATCGGTATTGAATCCTGATTCCAGCCAACGCTCCGGCAACAACGCCGGGGCCGGCATCCGTTGCAGCAATCGGTGCAACAGCGGTGCAATCACAATCGTGCCAAGAGCGACAATCCAGCGGCCGCTTGCATCCAGCAACCCTGGCCAGGCCAACAACATCGGCAAGCCCGCCAGCGCAACCAGAATCGCCGCCGCGCCAAGCCCGCCCCATGCACCCGGCTCGAATCGCGCCAGCGCGCGCCAGTGCGTCCCGGCATCGCCACCGTCACGCTCCAGCCCCTGCCACAACGGCCACGCGCGCCACGCCGCCAACAAGGCCAGCGCAAACGCGAAGCTGGTCGCCAACGCTGCGCCGAGTGTCCCGCGGGACATCAGCATCGACAGTGGCCACGCCAGCAACGCCGCGAACAACGCCGCGCTGGCCAGCCACAGCATGCTCAATGCCACGGCGTCGCGCTTCCAGCTGCGGGCGGCCGGGAAATCGCGGGCCACTGAAAGTGCGAATGCCGGCTGCGACAGGGTCGCGCCGGCAATTGCCGCGACGCCACCGAGGCCAGCGAGTGCCGCAAGCGCGGCACCCACGGCGAATGCAACCATCGCACCGAGGCGCGGCTTCCAGTGGGAAGTCGCGACCTGTTCACCCGGCATCAGTGGCCCGGGCAGTTGTGGATCGATTGGGGTGGCCTCTGCAAGGCGCTTGTCGGTGAAAACGTGCATCGCAGGGATTGTGTCGGAAATCCGCTGCTTAGTGGTAGCCATCGCCCACTTCGACCTTGCCCCTGAACACGCTGTACGACCACCAGGTGTAGCCGAGGATCGCTGGCAGCAGCACCAGCAACCCGACCCCCAGAAACAATTGCGACGAAGTCGAAGACGCTGCCTCATGGATACCCAGTGTTGGCGGCACGATATTCGGCCAGATCCCCAGCACCAGGCCAATGAAACCCAGCAGGAAGAAACTCAGGGTGAGCAGGAAAGGCCGCGCATCGCGCCCTTCGTGCATCGCCGCACGCCAGAGCGCGACGGCGTTCGCCAACGCGAGCAACGGGATCGGCGCGAGCCACCAGAAATGGCCACCCTCGAACCAGCGGGCCATGATCCGCGAATCCAGGAACGGCAGCGAGGCACTGACCAGGCCCATGAACGCCACCGACACCAACACCAGCGGGCGGGTGAGGACACGTGCCACCTTCTGCAGGGGTCCGCTGGTCTTCAACACCAGCCATCCGGCGCCCAGCAATGCGTAGCCGAACATCACCGCAATTCCGGTCAACATCGAGAACGGGGTGAACCAGGACAGTGACGCAGGCAGCAACGGCGAGCCAGCGTGCGGTATGCCCTGCACGATCGCGCCAAGGATCACGCCCTGGGAAAATGCGGCCAGCATCGATCCAAGCGCGAATGCGCCACCCCAGAACGGCTTGGCCCGGGTGGCCTTGAAACGAAACTCAAACGCGACGCCACGGAAGATCAAGGCGATCAACATCATCAACACCGGCAGGTACAAGGTCGAAAGCACCAGCGCGTAGGCCTTTGGAAAAGCCGCCAGCAGGCCCGCGCCGCCCAGCACGAGCCAGGTTTCATTGCCGTCCCAGATTGGCGCGGCGGTGTTCATCATGTGGTCGAGCTGGTGCTCGTCCTCCGCGAAGGGCGCGAGGATCCCAAGGCCGAGCACGAACCCGTCGAGCAACACGTACATCAACACGCCAAAACAGATCACGCCAAACCACAGGATCGGCAACACGTATTCAAGGGTGAGCGGCACCGCAGTCATGGTTGCACCTCGTGGCCGCCACCATCCACGGTTTCGTCCGGCAACGACAACGGCCGTGCCGCGGTCTTCTCGCCGTGTCGCGTGTCCTTTGGCGGCTGCTTCACCGGGCCAATCAACAGCAGCTTGCGCAGGTACCAGATGCCGGCACCGAAAATCACCGCGTACGCCATCGCGTAGACCACCAGCGAACCCATTACCGCCGCTGCGGAAATGTTCGGGCTTACCGCGTCGCTGGTGCGCAGCCATCCGTAAACGACATAGGGTTGGCGCCCGATTTCGACCACGTACCAGCCTGCCAGCAAGGCGATGAAACCAGTCGGGCTCATCCAGCGCCATCCGTCCAGCAGCCAGCGCGAACGTTCCAGGGTGCCCCGGCGCAAGGCCCAGAGGGACGCCAACGCCAGCGCCAGCATCAACAGGCCCAGCCCGACCATCACCCGGAATGCGAAGAACACGGGGGCCACCGGCGGACGCTCGCTGCGGGGCACTGCAGTGAGTGGCTGGATGGCGCCGTCCCATTGGTGCTTGAGGATCAAGCCACCCAGGCGCGGAATCGCCACCTCGTAGTCATTGCGTTCGGCGTGCGCGTCGGGCAGCGCGAACAACACCAGCGGGGTGCCACTGCCGGCCGGTGCGTCGTGCCAATGGGCCTCGATCGCCGCCAATTTCACCGGTTGGTGTTTTCCGACATTGAGCCCATGCAGGTCACCGACAAACACCTGCAAAGGCACCGCGATTGCCGCGAATACAACGGCGTGGCGCAGCATGCGCAGCGCCGCCGCCCGGTGCACCCCACGGCGCAGGTACCAGGCACTGGTGCCGCCAATGACCAGGCACGTGGTGATGAACGCGGCCAGCACCATGTGTGCAAGCCGATAGGGAAACGACGGGTTGAACACGATTGCCCACCAGTCCGCGGGCAGGAAGTAGCCGCGCGCATCGATGACGAAACCCTGTGGTGTCTGCATCCAGCTGTTGGCCGAGATGATCCAGAAGGTCGACAGCAAGGTTCCAAGCGCGACCATGCAGGTGGCGAAAAAATGCAGCCGGTCCGACACCTTGCGCCAGCCAAACAACATCACCCCGAGGAACGTCGCCTCCAGGAAGAACGCAGTCAGCACTTCGTAACTCAGCAACGGGCCCAGGATATTGCCAGCGCGCTCGCTCAACACCGCCCAGTTGGTGCCGAACTGGAAGCTCATGACGATGCCGGACACCACGCCCATGCCGAACGACACCGCGAACACCTTGACCCAGAAGAAATAGATGTCGCGCCAGAGGTTGTCACGGGTGCGCAACCAACGCCATTCCACGAACGCAAGCCAATGGGCCAGGCCGATCGTGAAGGCAGGAAACAGGATGTGGAAAGAGATCACGAACCCGAACTGGATCCGCGACAGGAACAGTGGTGACAGCAGCTCCGATTCCAAGCCGGTCCCTCCTGCGGCACGAGGGGGTGCCACGCGGCCATTATGCCCCGACCAATGACCTTCGGCCCCGCCGTCGATCACCGGAGACTGCTACGCTGCGCCGGATTTCGATGCCGGATGCCTTTCCATTCGCTGCACCAGCCTGTCGTTGCCCCTCTCCTTGCTGCCGATTGCATTGTTGCTGTCGCAATCGGCGAGTGCCGCCGACACCAACGCCACGAGCGCAACGAAACCGCTGACCCTGGCCCAGGTGATGGCCGATCCCGACTGGATCGGGCCACCGGTTGAGGATTTCTGGTGGAGCTGGGACAGCCGCCACGCGCAATATGAGCTCAAGCGTGCCGGTGGATCGATCCGTGATGCATGGTCGTTGCCGGTTGATGGCAGCGGGGGTGCACAGCGCGTGGACGGCGCGGCGCGCGCGACCCTGGATGCTTCGGGTGCTGCGTACGACGCCACGCGCTCGCGCATGGCCTTCATCCGCAATGGCGATGTCTTCGTCCGGGACCTGCGCAGCGGTGCCCTGGTCCAGGTCACGCGCAGCAACGCCGACGAAACCTTGCCGCAGTGGAGCAGCAATGGCACGTTGACGTGGCGGGCGGGCAA
>JBDSOZ010000077.1:0-7053 GCA_039914555.1 Luteimonas sp. | reverse complement strand
AGCACCTTGCCGAGCTTGCCGATGTCGCGGACCTTGAGGCTGACGGTATTGCTGGCCTGGTATCCGGTGATCGTCGGTGGCTGGTTCTCGGCGTAGCGGTATTGCGGATTGAGGTTGATGCCGCTGGTCTGGATGTCGCGCTCGGCGATCCCGGCCGCCCGGATCGAGGCCATGACCTTGTCCATCTGCGCGGCGTTGGCGCGCATTGCCGAGTTGGCGTCGGCGGCCTGGGTCACCACCCCGGTGGAGATCATGGCGATGTCCGGCACGCGATGGGCTTCGGCCTGGGCTGAGACCGAGAGCAAGGTGCCTTCGCTGCCGGCAATGGCTGGCGTCGCCGCACTGGCTGCAGTGGCCAAGCTCCCCAGGGCGAGGGCGGCAGTAAGCAGCATTAGGTGGGATCGGCGCATGGGAAGGTCTCCGTGAGGGGCAGGAGCAGGGTGGCGCGCCCGTGGTGAACGGCCGGTGAGTCGCTGGGTGCCGGCTGCGGCACCCAAGGGCCGGGCATGCAGGCCCCGGGTTATTCTGTAACGAATGTTGTATCTCGCCTCGCAATCGCCGCGCCGTCGTGAATTGCTGGCCCGTCTCGGGCTGCCGTTCGCCACGCTCGACCTCGATGTCCCCGAGTTTCGCGATCCCGGCGAACCGCCGGAAGACTACGTGCGCCGGGTCGCACGCGAGAAGGCCGGTGCGGGCCTGTTGCAGGTCATGGCGATACCCGATGCGCGCGTGATCGGGGCCGACACTGAAGTGGTGCTTGGCGACGAAGTCTTCGGCAAGCCGGCCGATGCCGCCGAGGCCGCCGCCATGTTGGCGCGGTTGTCGGGCAGGACCCATCGGGTGGTTTCCGCCGTGTCACTGGTCTCGGCCGCGCGCGAGGCGCAGGTCGTTTCCATCTCCGAAGTCACCTTCGGAACCCTGGACGATGCGGCGATTGCTGGCTACCTCGCGGGTGGGGAGTGGCAAGGCAAGGCCGGCGCCTATGCGATCCAGGGTAGCGCGCAGGCATTCGTCGCCCATCTGTCAGGCAGTTATTCCGGGGTCATGGGTTTGCCGTTGTACGAGACCGCCAAATTGCTCGGTGACTTCAACCCGCACACACCTGGTCAGGAAGCAGCTGCGTGAGCGAGGAAATCCTGGTCAATGTCACTCCGCGCGAGACCCGGGTCGCGGTGGTTGAAAACGGGATGCTGCAGGAGTTGCACATCGAGCGCGGCTGGTCGCGCGGCGTGGTCGGCAACATCTACAAAGGCAAGGTGCAGCGGGTGATGCCCGGGATGCAGGCGGCGTTTGTCGAAATCGGCCTGGACCGGGCCGCGTTCCTGCACGCCAACGACATACAGCGCCCGCTGACCGCGCGCGGCATCGACGCTGCCGAGCCGCCGATCCAGGGCGCGGCGCCCACGGCGCCGATCGCCGAGTTGTTGCGCGACGGCCAGGACATCGTGGTGCAGGTGGTGAAGGACCCGATCGGCAGCAAGGGTGCGCGCCTGACCACCCAGATCAGCATTCCCTCGCGTTACCTGGTATTGCTGCCGCAATCCACGATTGTCGGCGTGTCGGCGCGGATCGAAGATGAAGCCGAGCGCATGCGGCTCAAGGCGCTGGTCACTGAACTCGCCGCACCGCAAGGTGGTTTTGGTTACATCGTGCGCACCAACGCCGAGGGCCAGCCTCGCCAAGCCCTGGCCGAGGACATCGCCTACCTCAGCCGTGCCTGGCAATTGGTCGAGGAACAGGTGCAGGCGCAGGCGGTTGGTGGATGCGTCTACGAAGACCTGAGCCTGCCAATGCGCGCAGTGCGCGACCTGATGCGCCGCGATGTCGAGAAAGTCAAGGTTGATTCGCGCGAGACCTGCGAGCGCTTGCGCGCATTCGCGACGCAATACATGCCGGCACTGCTTCCGGCTGACGAACCCAGCCTGGCCGAGCGCATCGAGCATTACAGTGGAGCCCGCCCGATCTTCGACCTGTACGGGGTCGAGGACGAGATCCAGAAGGCGCTGCAGAACCAGGTACCACTCAAGTCCGGCGGCTACCTGGTGATCGACCAGACCGAAGCCATGACCACGGTTGATGTCAATACCGGCTCGTTCCTGGGCCAGCGCAACCTCGAGGACACGGTGTTCCGCACGAATCTGGAGGCGTCGCAGGCGGTGGCGCGGCAACTGCGGCTGCGCAACCTTGGCGGCATCATCATCATCGACTTCATCGACATGCATGACCTCGAGCATCGACGCCAGGTGCTGCGCACGCTCGAAAAGTCGCTGGCGCGCGACCATGCACGCACCACCGTCTACGATTTTTCGCCGCTTGGCCTGGTCGAGATGACGCGCAAGCGCACGGTTGAATCGCTGGAACGGCAGCTGTGCGAGCCTTGCCACGAGTGCGGTGGCCGCGGCATGCTCAAGACCAGCGAAACCGTGACCTACGAAATCTTCCGTGAAATCACCCGTGCCGTGCGCCAGTTCGAAGCGGTTCGGCTGCTGGTCATTGCATCGCCGAATATCGTTGCCCGCATCACTGAAGAAGAATCGGTTGCGGTCGCGGAGCTGGAAGAGTTCCTCGGCAAGACGATTCGTTTCCAGGCCGATGCGCAATACCAGCAGGAGCAGTTCGATGTCGTGCTGCTCTGAATGCTGAATCCTGCATGGCATCGCCGGCTGCGGTTGGCCCGGCGTGGCGTTGGCTATGCCTTGGCCGTCGGCCTGGTGCTGATGGCATTGCTGGCCGGCGTGGTCAGCCAGCTGTTGCCGCTTGCCGAGCGCCATCCAGACCGCATTGCTGCGTGGTTGGGTGAACGCATTGGTCGCCCGGTCGCGTTCGACCGTGTCGAGACCCGTTGGACCCGCCGTGGCCCGCTGTTGCAACTGGACAACCTGCGATTGGGCGAGGGCGACCGCGCGATCCGGATCGGTGACGCCGAGATGTTGGTGTCGCAATATGCCGGCTTGTTGCCAGGGGGTTCGTTCACCGAGTTGCGGTTGCGCGGGCTGGAACTCACCCTTGAGCGCAGCGACGACGGACGCTGGCAAGTACGAGGGTTGCCTGGTGACGCGACCGCTGGCAGCGATCCGTTCGCGTCGCTGGAAGGCTTGGGCGAGTTGCAGGTGATCGGCGGCAAGTTGTCGATCGTGGCGCCGTCGTTGCAGATCGACACCCAATTGCCGCGGATCGACCTGCGGTTGCGGGTGGATGGTGACCGGGTGCGCATCGGCATGCGTGCGTGGATGCGGGCAGGCCGTTCGCCGCTGCAGGCGGCGTTTGATTTCGGACGCAAGCGCGGTGATGGCCGCGGCCATGTGCTTGCGCGCCAAGCCGATCTCGAGGCGTGGTCGCCGCTGCTGCATGTTGCCGGTGTTGCGGCAGAGGCTGGCCGCGGCATGGGCGAAGCCTGGGCGACGCTGCACGACCATCGGGTCACGGCCGTGGTAGTCGATGCCACACTCGATGGCGTCACCCTGCGCGGTGCGGCGCTGGTTGCTGGCCAGATCCCGCGCGCCCACTTTCAACGTGTCCAGGCCTTTGCGCGCTGGCAAGCCGTTGCTGGTGGTTGGCGGGTTGACGCGCCCCGCTTGCGCATTGGAGAAGGCGGCGCCATCCGGATCCTCGACGGCCTGCTGTTCGCGGGGGGCGACAGAAAGGCTCTACTGGCCAGCAATATCGATGCCGGGCCGTTGTTGCAGGTTGCTGCACTCAGCGATCGGATGCCACCTCGCCTGCGGCAATGGATCGGTGTGGCAAAGCCGCAGGCGACGGCCCGCGACCTGGTGTTCGCCGCCAGTCATGGCGCACTGCGTGCCAGTGGGCGCCTGGACCACATCGGCTTCGCGCCGGTTGCCGATGCACCCGGCCTCACCGGATTGGCAGGGACCTTGCACGCGGACTCCCACGGCTTTGCCTTCGAGCTCGATCCGGATGCGCCGTTCCGGTTTGACTGGCCACGCGGCTTTGGCGTCGCCCATCCGGCAAGCCTGACCGGCATCGTGGCCGGCTGGCGCGAAGGTGCCGGATGGCGCATCGACACGCGGGAACTTCGCGTACGCGGCCCCGACTTCGGCCTCGACGTGCGTGGGGGTTTGTGGTTCCAGGGCGACGGCACCTTGCCCTGGATCGATCTTGCGACCCAGGTATCACCCACCCAGCTCGCCACCGCCAAGGGGTTCTGGATCCACCACAAGATGGCGCCGGCGGCGTTGCACTGGCTCGACACTGCGCTGGTGGCCGGCAGGCTCGAGCAGGGTCGCGCACTGATATCGGGCGATCTTGACGACTGGCCGTTTCGGGCCGGGGACCACGCGCCGGCGAAAGGTCGGTTCCAGGCCAACGCGCGGATCGTCGATGGGACCTTGAAATTCCAGCCCGATTGGCCCGCGATCGAGCACGTGGATGGGGATATCGAGTTTGTCGCCGATGGATTCAAGGTGGCGGGAAAAGGCGTGCTTGCAGGCGTGGGTATCCGTCATTTTGACGCCGGTATCGAACGTTTCGGCCACGCCCCGCTAACCGTGGCGGCGCAAGGCGGCGGTGATGCCTCGCAGTTGCTGCAACTGTTGCGACAGAGCCCGCTGCAGAAAAAATATGCCGAGACCCTCGACAACCTGGTCGCCAAGGGCTTGGCGTCCGTGACTTTCCGGCTCGACCTGCCGCTGCACCATGACCACGCAGCGGCGAAACTGGATGGCGATGTGGTCCTGGTCGGTGCCACGCTCTCCGAGCGGCGTTGGAAACTTGCGTTCGACGATGTCCGCGGGCGCGCCCATTACGACGGCAGCGGTTTTGCGGCGGAAGGCCTGGCCGTGCGGCTGGAAGGAAGCCCGGCGCGACTGACCTTGCGCGCTGGCGACAACACCCGCGATCGTCGACAGGCATTCGAAGCAGAACTGGACGGCAACCTGCAGGCCGAACGACTGTTGCAACGGGTGCCCGAACTGTCTTGGCTGCAAGGTCGTGCCAGCGGACGCTCACCGTGGAATGCGCTGGTCACGATTCCGGGCGCGGCAGCGGGCCGCGCTGCGCCTGCGAGGCTGCAGTTGCGCTCGAGCCTGCTGGGAACCGCGCTGGATTTGCCGGCGCCGCTGCGCAAGCCCGCGAATGCGTCCTTGCCGACGACGATCGAAACGACCTTGCCGCTGGGTGAGGGCGAGGTGCGGGTCGTGCTGGGGCGACGATTGGCACTGCGCGCACGCAGCAACACCAGCACCGGTGTGCGCGTGGTGTTGGGCAGCGACACCGTAACCGAACCACCACCAGCCTCGGGACTGATCGTTACCGGCCGGACCGATGTCTTCGATGCCCTGGACTGGGCCACGGTCGCGCGCGGCGGGACACCGGCACCGGGTCGCGCCGGTGCCAGTGGCGCGACATTGCCATTGCGCCGGATTGACATCGTCGCTGCTCGCCTCAACCTGCTCGGCGCAAGTTTTGCAGACACTCGCATGCAACTTGTGCGGACGACAGATGCGATGCAGTTGCAACTGCAAGGCGACGCGATTGCTGGCAACGTGCGTATCCCGGATGCCGCCGATGCACTGGTCAGCGGTCGCTTCGAACGCGTGCACTGGCGCGCGTTGCCCGGCATTGCAGTCACAACTGCCAACACCGCAGGCCCTGCCACCGATCCTTCGAAGCTGCCACCGATCGCGTTCGACATCGCCGATTTGAAGGTGTCCGATGCGTCACTTGGCGTGGCCAGCCTGCGCACCCAACCAGTGCCGGCCGGCATGCGCATTACCCGGTTGCAGTCACGATCCAGGCAACAGAGGATCGATGCCAGCGGTGATTGGCTGGGTCGCGGCGACAATACTCGGACACGCCTGGACGTGGGCGTCGACAGCGACGATTTCGGCGCGCTGCTCGCAGGACTGGGCTATGGCGGCCAGCTCGGCCATGGCCGCGGCCAGGCCAAGCTCACCCTGGGTTGGGCCGGCGGACCCGCTGATTTCTCGTTGCTGTCGCTGGACGGCAACCTGGCGCTGGACATCCGTGACGGCCAGCTGGTTGAACTCGAACCCGGGGCCGGTCGGGTGCTCGGCCTGCTCAGCGTTGCCCAGTTGCCGCGCCGACTGACCCTGGATTTCCGCGACTTCTTCAACAAGGGATTTGCTTTTGACAAGCTTGAAGGCCACGTCCGCATTGGCTCGGGCAAAGCGTCCAGCGAGGATCTGGTGATGGCGGGTCCGGCGGCGGAAATCCACATTCGTGGCACCGCGGACCTGCGCCAGCAGACATTCGATCAATCCATCGACGTGCTGCCGCGCGCTGGCAACCTGTTGACGGCAGTGGGTGCGATTGCCGCCGGCCCGGTCGGGGCCGCGATTGGTGCCGCCGCCAACGCCATGCTGCGCAAGCCACTGGGCCAGATGGCGTCAAAATCCTATCGGGTGACCGGCCCGTGGAAAGAACCCATCGTTGAAGTGCTCGAGCGCCATCCAGCTGTTCCAGCACCTGCCATGCCACCAGCAACCGCACCGCCGATTGCCGAACCACCAGCCACGGCACCGATGGCGCTGCCGGAACCCGCAAAGGGTTGATCCCTGGCTGCTCCGCCCGCAGATCATTCCGGTCACTTCCCTGGACGTGCGCATGACCTTGCCGCTTGAAATTGCCGAATCGCGTTTGCTGCTGCCCGCCGGCCTCGACATCCATGGCCTGGAGCGTGCATTCGGGCAGCTGTTGGGCCCGGGCATCGATTTTGGCGACTTGTACTTCCAGCATGGGCGTCGCGAAAGCTGGACGGTCGAGGATGGCATCGTCAAGGACGGTGCGCATTCGATTGAACAGGGCGTTGGCGTGCGCGCGATTTCCGCTGAGAAGACCGGCTTTGCCTATTCCGACGACATTGATGCGTTGGCGTTGGCAGACGCGGCCAGGTCTGCGCGTGCGATTGCCCGCGCTGGCAGCGAACATGCGCCACGCCCGCTGGTGCGTCGCGGTGGCGGTGACCTCGCAGCCACCAGCCTTTACCCCGCACTCGACCCGATCGACAGTCTCGGCAACGAGGACAAGGTCGAGGCCTTGCGTGCGCTCGACCGACTGCTGCGCGCCGCTGAC
>JBDSOZ010000184.1:0-13287 GCA_039914555.1 Luteimonas sp. | reverse complement strand
AGGTAATCATCGGCGCCGACTGACAACCCCGTGAGCTTTTCGTCCAGGGTGTCGCGCGCGGTCAGCATCAACACCGGGGTGGACTTGCGTGCTTCTTCGCGCAGTCGCTTGCACACCTCGACACCGTCCAGGCGAGGCAGCATCAGGTCCAGCACCACCACGTCGTAGTTGTTTTCCGCGGCCAGTCGATAGCCATCGAGGCCATCGGACGCGTAGTCCACCTCGAATCCCTTGCTTTCGAGGTATTCCCCGACCATTTCCGAAATATTGCGGTTGTCCTCGACAATCAGGACCAGACCGGCTGTGTCTTGAACGGCACGCATCGGTAATCTCCATGTCTTCAGCTTTGTGAAAGGCTGCCGGGAGACACGTGGACATCGTGTGAAGAAGGCGATCGTCGCGCCAACTTCCGCCTCATCGCGCGAGGCGCTCGGCGGCCTTGGCGCGATTCCAATATTCGTCCTGTTCCGGCAACGACAAGGTACCCAGCTGCACACCGTCCATCATTGCCAGCGCTTCCATCGCCCGGAAGCGGCGCTCGAACTTGGCGTTGGCGCGGCGCAATGCCGAGCCCGGGTCGACCTTTGCGTGTCGCGCCAGGTTGGCGCACACGAACAGCACATCGCCGATTTCGTCTTCGAGGCGATCGCGCGCTTGCGGATCGCTGGGTGCCGACGCGACTGCGTCGAATTCGACCTCGACCTCGACGATTTCTTCCTGCAGCTTTGCGATCACCGGCGCCGGGCCGGGCCAGTCGAAACCGACGGTGGCCGCCCGCTTCTGCAGCTTGACCGCGCGCTGCCACTCCGGCATTCCGCGAGCGATTCCGGCCAGCGCCGACGGATCCTTGTCACCGGCCGCATCGCGTTCGCGGCGCTTGTGTTGGTCCCATTGGCGCAATTGGTCGTCGGCATCTTCGACGCTGGTACCGGCAAACACATGCGGATGTCGCCGCAGCATCTTGTCGCAGATCGCAGTGACCACGTCGGCAAATGCAAAAGCGCCCTGCTCCTGCGCCATGCGCGAATGGAACACGACCTGCAGCAACAGGTCGCCGAGCTCATCGCGCAGATCGGCCATGTCGTTGCGGTCAATGGCATCGGCTACTTCATACGCCTCTTCGATGGTGTAGGGCGCGATGCTGGCAAAGGTCTGCTGCACATCCCACGGACAACCACCTTGCGGGTCGCGCAACCGCGCCATGACCCCAAGCAACACGCCGACATCCCCGGATTCGTTGCTCATGCCAACCACTCCCGCCACGCTAACGATGGATCGCCCAACGCGATGAAATCACCGTTGAGGATGGTGTCGCGCTGGTTGTAGCGCAAAGGGCGTCCGCGCGGATCCAGGACCGCGCCGCCAGCAGCCTCGAGCACGCATTGACCAGCGCCGGTATCCCATTCGCTGGTGGGCCCGAAACGCGGATACACGTCCATGCTGCCTTCTGCCAGGCGGCAGAACTTGAGCGAAGAGCCAACAGCCATCACCTCGATGTCCCCCATCCGCTGCAGGGCCGCGGTCGACCGTGGATCGGGATGCGAACGGCTGGCGGCGACCCGCAGTGGCGACACCGCTGGAACCCGGGATCGGATCGCGACGTCGACGTCGCCTTCGCGCTTGAATGCACCGCGTCCGCGCTGGCCGTGCCACAAGGTGCCTGTCACCGGGGCCTGGACCACGCCAAGGACTGCCACGCCGTGTTCAATCAGGGCAATGTTGACGGTGAACTCGCCATTGCGCTTGACGAACTCGCGGGTGCCATCGAGCGGATCGACCAACCACATCCGCGGCCATTGGCGGCGCAGTTGCGCGGGCACTTCGATTGCCGACTCCTCCGACAACACCGGGATATCGGGCGAAACCTGGGCCAGGCCTTCGAGGATGCACCGGTGGGAAGCGAGATCGGCGGCGGTCAGCGGTGAATTGTCGTGCTTGCGTTCGACCGTGAACTCGCCGCCATAGACCCGGAGGATTGCCGCGGCAGCGTCCCGCGCCAGCGCGATGATGCCTTCGCGCAGGCGTTCGAGCTCATCGGTCCGCATGCAGCAACCACTCCCGCGCCATGAACAACGCAGCGATCGCGCGGCCTTCCGAAAAGTCCTCGCGCAGCACCAGCTCGTGCAAGGCATCCAGCTTCCACGGCACCAGTTCCAGCTCTTCGGGCTCGTCGCCTGGCAATCGCTGCAGGTAGAGATCCCGGGCCAGGATCAGATGCGCTTGCTGGCTCATGTAGCGTGGTGCAAGGCTGAGCATGCGCAAGTCATGCAGGTCGCGCGACGCGTAACCGGCTTCTTCCTGCAATTCGCGGTTGGCCGCTTCAATCGGCGTTTCACCTTGATCGATGCGACCCGAGACCAGGCCGAGCTCGTAGCGATGGAGACCGGCGGCATATTCGCGCACCAGCAACACCGTTTCCGCATCCAGCATCGGCACCACGTAGACCGCGCCATGGCCGTGGCCGTGCAAGCGTCGGAACAAACGCCGTTCGCCATTGGAGAACTCCAGGTCCAGGTGCTCGACCCGGTACGGACCCGATTCCTCCGCGGTAACGCCATGGATGGTGGGCAATCGGTGCGCTGCCATCACGCCCCCTTCGACGGAGCGATAATGGGTGGATGAACGAGGACTCCGGCCATTCCGACATGATAAGGGCAAGCGCCGCCGGGCGCTGGCGCGAGCGCGACCTGGCCGTACTCTGGCACCCATGCACGCAGATGCGCGAGCACCTGGTTGGCGACACCCTGCCGCTGGTTCCGATCGAGCGTGGCGAAGGAGCCTGGTTGATCGGTCGCGATGGCCGCCGTTACCTGGATGCCGTGGCCAGTTGGTGGACCAACCTGTTCGGCCATGCCGAGCCACGCATTGGTGCGGCCATTGCCGCCCAGGCGCAATCGCTGGAACAGGTCATCCTGGCCGGTTTCTCGCACGCGCCGGCGGTCGAACTGGCGGAGCAACTGCTGGCAATTGCACCGCGCGAATGCGGCCGCCCCGGCTTGACCAAGGTGTTCTACGCCGACAACGGTTCCGCGGGCGTCGAAGTCGCGCTGAAGATGGCATTCCATTGGTTCCGCAATCGTGGCGACACCCGCCGCACCAGGTTCGTGGCGCTGGAGAACGGCTATCACGGCGAAACCCTGGGCGCGCTGGCGGTCGGTGACGTGCCGTTGTACCGACGCGTGTACGCGCCATTGCTGCTCGAATGCCTGTTCGCCCCCAGCCCCGACAGCTACCTTGGCGAATCCGGCGAGTCGGCTGAAGCCTGCGCAAGGCGCGCCGCCGCGGCCCTGGGCGCCTTGCTTGATGCCAACGCGGGGGAAGTGTGCGCGATGATCCTGGAGCCGCTGGTGCAATGCGCCGGCGGCATGCGCATGCACCACCCCTTGTACCTGCGACTGGTGCGTGAATTGTGCGACAGCCATGGCGTGCTGATGATCGCCGACGAAATCGCGGTCGGCTTTGGCCGCACCGGAACCCTGTTTGCCTGCGAACAGGCGCCCACTGCCGGCATCCAACCGGACCTGCTGTGCCTATCCAAGGGCCTGACCGGTGGCTTCCTGCCGCTGGCCGCGGTCCTTGCGACCCAATCAATCTACGACGGGTTCCTGGATGACTCGCGCGAGCGTGCGTTCCTGCATTCGCACAGCTACACCGGCAATCCACTGGCATGCGCGGCGGCACTGGCCTCGCTCGCGATCTTCAACAGCGACGATGTCCTCACCCGCAATCGGGCCATCGCCACGCGCATGGCCGAACTTGCCGCACCGTTGGCGCAACACCCGCACATGGCTGACCTGCGCCAATCGGGGATGATCGTGGCGTTCGAACTCACCCGTGGCGGCGACCGCCGCACCCCATTCGATCCTGGTTTGCGCGTGGGCTTGCGCGCCTACCGCGCTGCACTGGAACGCGGCGTGGTGCTGCGTCCACTCGGCGACATCCTCTACTGGATGCCGCCGTACTGCATCGATGACGACCAGCTGCAACTTTTGGCACAGGTGACCCGTGAAGCGATCGACGAGGCAACCGCATGCGCGTGACCCGGGTCCACGTCGATCGCCTGCTCGCCATCGGCGACAAATTCATGCTGCCAGATGAAGCCGCCGCGCACCTGGTCCGGGTGTTGCGCCAGCAACCTGGCGACACCTGCACCCTGTTCAATGGCGACGGCCACGACTATCAAGCCCGACTGCTGGCGGTGGACAAGCGCGGCGCCGAAGCGGAAGTCGTGGGCGTGCACGCCGTGGATACCGAATCGCCATTGCGTATCGTGCTGCTGCAGGGCATCGCCCGCGGCGACAAGATGGACTGGATCCTGCAGAAGGCAACCGAACTTGGGGTTGCCGCGTTCGTCCCGGTGGAAAGCGAACGCAGTGAAGTGCGATTGGACGCCATCCGCGCTGGCAAGCGGCTTGCCCACTGGCGCAGCGTGGTGGCCTCGGCCTGTGGCCAGGGCGGACGCGCATGCGTCCCTGCAATCCAGGCGCCACAAGCGCTGGGCGCAGCGCTCGCGCTGCTGGTCGAGGCCGTGCCACGATTCCTGCTGGATCCGGCTGCCACGGATTCCATCACCACGCTGGCGACGCTCGATCAAGGCTGCGTGTTGGCGGTGGGGCCGGAAGGCGGCTGGTCGGCGCGCGACCGCGAGCAACTGCATGCGGCGGGATTCAACGGTCTACGCCTGGGTCCACGGGTCCTGCGCACGGAGACCGCGGGCATTGCCGCGATCGCCGCCCTGCAGGCCCGATTTGGTGACCTGGCGTAGAAGCGCGCCTTGCGCGCGATGGCGCGGTCAGGCGGCTTGCTGCAGGCTCTCGCCAATCATGCGCTCGACCATCTCCAGATCCGGCACCAATGCTTCATCCTGGTTGAGCATGACCCGAGCCTGCACGCCATGGGGCAACAGCGAGCGTTCGGTCTCTTCGGTCACCAATGTCGCCTCGGACACGGTCACAAGGCGCGGGAAGCCCTGGGTCAGCACGGCGAAGAACGGTGCCTGGGCGTCGCCGCCCAAGGCCTTGAGCACGATCACCTTGCTGCCCAGTCCGCCCTTTTCGTCCCCGATGTCGGCCAGGCGCGAGAACGCGACCAATGGCAATTGCCAGCCGCGCCAGCGGATCCGGCCCAGCAGCCACGGCGGCGCATCGACGATCGGTTCCGGATCGGCGAACGACAGCACCTCGGCAATGGTCGCGTTGGGCAGCAGCAGGCGCGCACCTGCGACCTGGATCAAGACGCCGCGAATATCGGCCTGGACAGTCGGCTTGCTCATCGTTCAGTCCTTTAGTGAAAGCCAGCGCGTCGTCAGGCGTTGGGCAAGTTCGTCCGGTGGGCAGGCTTCGCCGCCGGCGGCAATCAACGCCATTGGCGCGGCGCTGTCGAAACAGTCTTCCGGCGCCTGTGCCACCGCAAGCGCACCCGCGCCCACCGCGGCAAGCACCTCGGGCACGACCGCCACGTCACTACCGCTGAGCATCAGGATGGCACAGTCCGATGCGGGCAAGCCGGCAAGCACGGGAACCGCGGCGTCGGTGGCGATGAAAGTAACCACATCGGCGGCCTGGGTCGTGGTCATCCCGTCCGGAAGGATGTAGACGTGACCGTCGGCCAGGTTGGAACCCGCTTCCGCAAGCTCAACCGGCAACGAGGTCGCGCGCTGCATCTGCCGCACCAGTCGATCATGGCGGCCGCCGTCCAGGCGCTGCCTGACGATGATGGGCCGGGCGAAGCCGACCCGCAGCGCGGCCAGGAAGTGGCGCACCGCATCGGGCCCACCAATGCCTGCAAGCACGATCACCGCACCCTGTTCGTCCACGGCAGGCGTGATCGCTGGCGTTTGCGAAATCTCGGTATCGACGAGCGCCATTTCGTCGTGCGAAAGGAGCCGCGTCGCTGGCCTTGGCGTAACGGGCGCCGGTGGCGCGGGCGCATCGATGGTGTGCGACTCCCATTCCAGCGCGGGCAGCTCGTCAACCACGATTGCAGCTTCTGGCTGGACGGGATCGGCTGCCATCACGGCCGCCATCTCGGAGGTGAGGCCGCCAAAATCGATGTTGTCACTGGCCTGTGCCGGGCGATCGGATTCGCCCGCATCCATCCCCAAGGAAATCTCGCCGCAATCGACGGCCAGCGAATGCCAGGCTGGCGCAACTGCCGGCACTTCGATCTCGATGTCCGCGCCTGGTGGCAGCACGTCATGGTGCCCGCCAAGCTTGGCCGCCAGGTGGCGCGACCAACGCGCGGCATCCCAGCCTTCGCGCCGTGCTGCGACCGCGACCTCGTCGTAGATCACCGTCGTTGCCGGGTCGTGCAGGATCTGCTCGTAACGGTCGAGGACTTCTTCGACACTGGGCTCCAATGCCACCAGCACGGCCTGCGGCGATGTTGCCTTGACGCTGCCTGCGTCGCTTCCGGTCGGGTCCACGACCAGTACGACGTCCGCGCCTGCCTGGCGCAATGCCGCCTGCAGGTTGTCGCAGGCAGCGCCAGGTCGCGCAAGCAATGCGACCCGCACCGCCGGATCAGCCACTTGGTTGCTCCTGCGCCAGCAACTCGAACACGTTGCGAAGCAACTCGTTTTCCTGGTACGGCTTGCCCAGGTAGCGGTTGACGCCAATTTCCATCGCGCGTTGGCGATGCTTCTCACCCGTACGCGAGGTGATCATGATGATCGGCACGTCGCGCAAGCGTGGATCGGCCTTCATCGCCGTTGCCAATTCGTAACCGTCCATCCGCGGCATTTCGATGTCCAGCAGCATCAAGTCGGGCACCCGATCAACCATGCGCTCCAATGCATCGACGCCGTCCTTCGCGGTTCCGACCTCGAAGTTGTTGCGCTCGAGCACGCGTCCGGTCACCTTGCGCATCGTCACTGAATCGTCGACCACCATCACCAGCGGGACCTTGCGTGCTTCTGCCGACAGCGCATGCGCGACGCCGCGTGGCGCTGCAGACTGGCGCCGCACCAGCGGCGCGATGTCCAGGATCACGACCACGCTACCGTCGCCCATGATGGTCGCGCCGAAGATCCCGGGCAGCGAGGCCACCTGTGGCCCGACTGGCTTGACCACGATTTCGCGGTTGCCCATCACCTGGTCGATGCAGACCGCCGCACGCAGGTCGCCGGAGCGGATCAGCAGCAAAGGCATCTGTAGCTGGCCTTCCGCCCTGGCGGCAGCGTGGCCGAGCAGCAGGCCGAGATCGTGCAGCGTGTAGTCTTCGCCGCCATAGGCATAGCTGGCGCCTTCCTTCTCCCTGTCCTCGCGCGAGATCCGGCCAACGCCGCGTACCGATGCAATCGGCACCGCAAAGGTGATCTCGCCGATGCGCACGAACACTGCCTGGGTCACGGCCAGCGTTTGCGGCAGGTGCAGGGTGAACGTCGTGCCTTGGCCGTGGCGGGTGGTGATGTCGAAGGTGCCGCCAAGCTGGCGCACTTCGCTGGCGACCACGTCCATGCCAACGCCTCGGCCAGCCAGGCGACTGACTTCGTCGACCGTCGAGAAGCCAGGCTCGAAAATCAGCGTGTCCAGCGCGCTGTCGCTCAACACTGCGCCCGGCTGCACCAGGCCGCGTTGTTCAGCGCGCTTGCGGATCGCCTTGCGGTTGAGGCCAGCGCCATCGTCGCTGACTTCCAGCACCACTTCCGAACCTTCGCGACGCACCGAGATCCGGACCGTGCCTTCCTCGTCCTTCTTCGCCTTGATCCGGTCGCCCGGCAATTCCAGGCCATGGGCGACGGCATTGCGCAGCATGTGCTCGAGCGGCGCAGTCATGCGTTCCAGTACGTTGCGATCAAGTTCGCCCTGGGCACCTTCGAGCTTCAGCTGCACCTGCTTGCCGGTATCGGTGGCGGCCTGGCGCAGCACCCGTCGCAGGCGAGGCACGAGTGCATCGAACGGCACCATGCGCGTGCGCATGAGGCCTTCCTGCAAGTCGGAACTGACGCGTGATTGTTGCAGCAACAAGGTTTCGTACTGGCGCACCTGGTCGTCCATCGACCCCTGCAGGCTGCTCAAGTCGGCTGCGGACTCGGCCAACGCGCGCGAAAGCTGCTGCAGTGTCGAGAAGCGATCGAGCTCCAACGGATCGAATGTTTCGTCAGCTGATTCATTCTCGCGCTGGTAGCGCGCGATGATCTGGGCCTCCGTCTCGCTGTCGAGGCGTCGGAGCTGGTCGCGAAGACGGGCGTTGGTCTGCTCCATTTCGCCCATCGCCGTGCGGAAGCCGGCGAGTTGCTGCTCCAGGCGGGCGCGATAGATCGCAACTTCGCCCGCGTAGTTGACCAGGCGGTCCAGCAGGTCGGCGCGGATGCGAACCTGCTCTTGTGGCGCGCGCACGCTGACGTCGTCATCGTCATGGTCGGCATCGCCGATCGGAGCCGACAGCGGCTTGAGCTCGACCTTTGGCGCGGGCACCGGCACTGTCGCCGGACGTGTCGCTGCCTGTTCGGGCGAGAGCACTTCGCCGCGCGAATGGGCATCGAATTCGGCAATCAGTTGGTCGGGCATGCCGATCGCGCGGCGCGCACCAACCCGGGTGATCATCGCGTGCAAGCGATCCAGGCCACGCTCGAGCAGTGGGACGCCTTCGCGACCGAGATCGATCCGCTGTTCGACCACCGCTTCCAGCAACGATTCCATCGCGTGGCCAAGTTCGCCTACAGCCATGATCCCGGCCATCCGCGCGCCACCCTTGAGGGTATGCAGGTCGCGCTGAATGCCGATCAAGGCATCACCTTCGCCTGGGGCGGCATGCAATTGCGCGAGCAGCGCGTCGGAGTGATCGAGCAGGTCGACGCCTTCCTCGACGAAGATGTCAACGAGCTCCGGATCAAGATCGCTGATGTCCAGCGCTTCATCCGGATCTTCGACACTGTGGTCAATAAACGACGGCGCAGGATGCGGCTGGGATGGCTCCACAGGCTCCGGCTCCACGGGCAGTTCGACCGCGGCCTGCATCTGGTTCGCTGCCTCGGCAGCTGCCGCAAGATCCAGGGCAACGCGCGCCTGCTCGGCGTATTCCACTTCCAGCCTCGCGTATTCCTCGGCTTCGGCCCGTTCGGCTTCGGCCCGCTCGGCTTCGGCCCGTTCCGCTGCGGCGCGTTCGGCTTCGGCACGCTCGACTTCGACGCGTTCCGCTGCGGCTCGTTCGGCTGCGGCTCGTTCGGCTGCGGCTCGTTCGGCTTCGGCATGTTCGGCTTCGGCCCGTTCGGCTGCGGCACGCTCGGCTTCGGCCCGTTCCGCTGCGGCACATTCGGCTTCTGCACGTTCGGCTTCGGCATGTTCGGCTTCTGCACGTTCGGCTGCGGCCCGCTCTGATTCGGCCCGCTCGGCTTCGATCCGCTCCTGTTCCAGCAACGCGGATTCCAATTCGGCGGCGCTGTCCTCGACCCTGGCCGGCGCTTGCTCGGCTTCAACGTCCATCGACACGATCAGCTCATCAAAGCCGCTGAGATCCATCGCGTCGAGGTCAATCGCGGATGCCAGATCCCCATCCGCTGCAATATCGGTGTCGGCATCCACAATGACGCCCATTGCGGCGTATTGGTCCGCAGGCGCGATGTCCGGCAGGCTGTCGCGTAACCCAGCCAGGCGTTTAGCCAATGAATCGCAACCTGGGACCAGCGGTGATTCCGCGTGCAACGCCGCCATGGTTGATCGCGCGGCGGCTACCAACTGCGCCAACGCCGCCACGCCTTCGGGCGTAGCGATGGCATGGGCACCCACCATGCGCTTGACGTAGGCTTCCGCCGGCGTCATTGCATCGGTGATGGCCGGAACTTCGGTCATCGCAAACGCACCGTTCATGGTGTGGATGGCGCGCAACAGTCCATCGTCGGCCAGTGACGGAGCTTCGCGCGCGGTGAGCAGCCAGGCATCGACGGTCCGCAGGTGTCCGTTGATCTCGACATCAAGGATCTCGAGCAACACCTGGTCAACCCTGGCCGGGACGCCCGCTTCGAGCGTGGCATCGGCTGCTACCTCGGCACCGATCCCGACCATTGCCGAATCATCTGGCACTTCGATCGGTGCCGCCGGCACTTCAGGCTGGGTGGCGCCTTGCAGGACCACTTCCTCACCCGCGCCGATGCGGTCGGCGACGAGCTGGATGGCCTCGAGGTCGGCGTTGATACTGCCTTCGCCGCGCAGCGCCGCCAACAATTGTGGCAGCGTCGCATGGCTAGTTTCCACCAGTGCCAACACCGCGGGACTCGCTGCACGCGAGCCATCGAGCACGCGGTTGAGCATGTTCTCGGTCTTCCACGCGAACTCGCCAAGGGTGCGCGCGCCGACCAATCGGCCACTGCCCTTGAGCGTGTGGAACACGCGCCGAATCTGGCGCAAGTGGTCCCGGTCTTCCGGCGCCTCTCGCCACTGCGCCAGGAGGATGCCCAGGTTGGCGATTTCCTCCTCGAACTCCTCCAGGAAAATATCGCGAATCTCGTCGTCGATTTCGTCGCCGGTAGCCTCGAAGGCGCCAGCGCTGCCAGTGCCAACGGGCGCCGGTGCATGTCCAGCTGTTGCTGCCGGCGGTGCCGCTGTTGCTGCCGGCGGCGCCGCTGGCGCTGGCACCGGTGGCAGGAACGCCGCCGTTGCGTCCGGTGCTTCTTCGGCGAAACCGATGGCTGCCGATGGATCGAACTCGACATCGGTGGCGTCCACCGTGGGCATTGCTGCCGCGCTTTCCGGCGCAGCCGGTATCGGCCAGTAACCGAGCGACTCGAGGCTGTTGCGCGCAATCTCGAGGATGTCGTCGCGATTACCGCGCTGTTCGCGCAAGGCCTCCAGGTAATATTCCAAGCTGGCCAACGCGTCGGCCAAGGTGTCGAGCTGGCGCCCACCCGGGATCCGGCGGCGGCCAATCAGTTCACGTTCGGTGTACGCGCGCACACCCGCCAGGTACTGCGCAGGTTGCGGCAGGTCGAGCATCTGCAAGGCGCCGGCGACTTCACCCAGCAGCCGCGGGACTTCGACCAGTTCCTCATGGTGCCAGCCGGTTTCGACAAAGGCGACGAACGCGTGGCGGGCATCACCGAAATTGACGATCGCTTCGCGCGCGAGCACTTCAGTGACCTTGCGCGACTCGTTTGCAAGCAGATCGTCGGCGCCGGAGACATCGGGGCCGCCCAGGCGCGCGACCTGTTCGTCCAGCGACACATCCACGTACAGCAATGCCGAAGCGATATCCAATAGCGAGCCTTCGTCGGCAGGGTGATCACCCGACAGGATCGACGCCATGGTGTCGCGCTGTTGCTGTACCAGGCTGCGCGCAGCGTCAAGGCCAAGCATGCCCAGGGTATCGGCGATCGTACCCAGCGCGGCAACCTGGGGCAGCAGCCCTGCCATGTCTGCCTGGCCGCTACGCAGGAACAGGTCGAGCGCGTCCTTGACCCGCAACAAGTCTTCCTTGATCGCCTGGGAAACCGTGTCGAGCAGGGCACGGTTGTGACCGGACAGGCTGCCCTGGGCGTGCGCCAACTCCAACTCGCTGGTTTCCAGGTCGAGATCGAAGGTTTCTCGAAGCCCGTGCAGCGCGGGATGGTCGGCACCACTGCGCGCAACCTGGTAGAGCAGTTGCCGGGTGGGTTCAAGCGCGGCTTCCGCGCGACCCAGCGCAGCCGGGTTGGCATCACTCCCACGCCGCGCCTCGGACCCGACCAGTGTAAAGATCTGGTGCAACGACGCATCCGCTTCCATCGCACCGTCACGCAGGGCCGCCGCTACCGCGGAGGCCACGAAGAACATGCGGCGCGCGCCCTCGTCGTTGCCGAAGTGGGCACGCAAGCCTTCGCTGGCGTCCGCAAGTTCCGCGAGTTGTTGCGGCCATGCGCCCAGCGCGGCCTCGAAGCGGCCCAGCCAAGAGAACACGTCATTGCCCGCAGTCGACACGGGTGCCACTGCATCGGGCACCGGTCGTTGCAGGCTCGGGGAAAACAGCACGGCCTCGTCCAACATCGATTCGCCGCGCGCCGTGCGCAGGTCGTTCAACAACGGCAGCAACACAACCGGGATGTCCCTGTGACCGCCCTGAAGTCGCTCGAGGTAGTCCGGCAGCAAAACCACGCCGCGCATCAAGGTGGCGCACGCCTCTTCGCGGGCGGCCACGCCGCCATCGCGAAGCGCCTGGGCCAAGTGCTCCATTTCCTCGGCGACCTTCGCCGGTGCATACAGTTCCACCATGCGCAGGGTGCCCTGCACTTCATGCAGGCGTTGTACGCACTTGTCCATGTGGCTGGCATCGGACAAGTCGTCGGCGAATGCCTCGATCTCGACCCGCGCCAGGCGCATGGTTTCATCCAGCTCAGGCTTGATCCAGCCGAGCGTGGTGTAGTCGATCGCGTCGCGCAGCGCAGTCGTCATCGTGCGGCTCTCGTCCAGTCCGGCCTGTCAGTCCCGTCCAGCTCAGGCCGGCAACTTGAAGTCGGCCACCGAACGACGCAGGTCGGCTGCGAGCTGGGCGAGGTTGCCAATCGATTGCGCCGTCTGGCTCGCACCTTGCGAGGTCTGCGCGGTAATGGACTGGATCGTGTTCATCGCCTGGGTGATGTTCGAGGCAGCCGCGGTCTGCTGTTGCGCCGCACTGGAGATGCCCTGGATGAGGTCGGCGAGGTTGGTCGACACGTTTTCGATCTCGCCCAGTGCAGTACCTGCATCCTCGGCCAGGCGGGCACCCGCGACCACTTCCGAAGTCGTCTGTTCCATCGAACTCACGGCTTCGTTGGTATCGGCCTGGATCGCCTGGACCAGCGATTCGATGCGCTTGGTCGCGTTGGACGAACGTTCGGCCAGTCGCTGCACTTCGTCGGCCACCACCGCGAACCCGCGGCCGGCTTCACCAGCGGACGCCGCCTGGATGGCTGCGTTCAGCGCCAGGATGTTGGTCTGTTCGGAGATGTCGTTGATCAGTTCAACGATCGAGCCAATTTCCTGGGAGGACTCACCGAGGCGCTTGATGCGCTTGGAGGTCTCCTGGATCTGGTCGCGGATGTTGTCCATGCCCTGGATCGTCTGGCGCACCACGCCGGCACCCTTGGTGGCGATCTGCACGGATCGCTCTGCCACGTCGGCCGACTCGGCGGAGTTCTTCGACACCTGGTCAATGCTGCTGGCGATTTCACTGATGCGGGTGGATGCGGAGGAGATCTCCTGCGCCTGGTGTTCCGCCGCCTCGGCCAGATGCATGGCGGTGGCCTGCGTTTCCTGCGCGCTGGAAGCAACCTGCACCGAGGTGTCGGTGATCGTCTGCACCAGGCTGCGCAGCTGCTCGACCGCGAAATTGATCGAG
>JBDSOZ010000151.1:0-6615 GCA_039914555.1 Luteimonas sp. | reverse complement strand
GGCCAGCCAGTGCCCGACTCGAACTTGGTGGCTGAATCATAAAGCGCAGTGTTGCAGCACAGGCAGCCGAACACGCCCTTGCGATGCTCGCCAAGCAACGGCCCGGTGAATGCGCGTTCGGTCCCATTGCGGCGGGCCACCTGGTAGGACAATGGCGGCAACTGTCGCTGCCATTGCGCGTCGGTCTTGACGATCTTGGCGACGCGCTCACTGCGCAGACGCTTGCCACTGTTGGAAAACACCGCGATTGGCACCAGCGCGATTGCCGCGGTCACCGTTGACGCCGGCTTACCAGCGGAAGCCACGCCAGTCTGCGCCGCCGCCGCGCTTTGGCGGCTGCAGCCCAGTGCCAATCCGGCAAGTGCCAAGGCCGAGCCCGCCATGAACCCTCGGCGCGCGCCAAGGGTGCGGGCGGGGGCGGGACCTCTCAGGGCTGACTGGAGCGGGTAGGGTTTGGCCATGTCGAATTGGACCACGCGGGGCCGGTATCGTTCCTCACGCGCTGGTGATGTCCCTGGCCTCGGCGGTGGCAAGGATCTCGACGTGCTCGATCCGCTGGGGCCGCACCAGCAAGGGGTAGGCCAGCACCACCCCGAGGATGATGGCCACGCCGGCGTAGAACGCCAGGCTCATCTCGTGTTGTTCGCCGAGCAGCAGGATTGCCAGCACGATGGCGTACACCGGCTCCAGGTTCACCGCCAGTTGCGCGGCGAATGCGCTCATGTGCCGCAGCGCCACCAGCGACAGCGCGAACGGCAACAAGGTGCAGGCCATGGACAGCACCAAGAGCAGGATTGCGTCATGTGCGCTTGGCAATACCATCAGGCTGCCGGCGAACGCCGGGAACAACAGCGGCATCAGCGGCGCCAATGCGGTCAAGGCCAGGGTTCCTGCGCCCAGTTCCAGCGCGGTGATGGTCAATGGATCGGCGCGATCGACCAGGCGTTTGTTGAGCGAACTGAACAAGGCCACGAACAACGCCGACAGGGTGCCCACCAGGATCCCCAGGCGCATGCCGTGCGGCACCCCACCTACCACCAGCGCGACCCCGGGCAGCACGGCGAGACCCAACAAAAGTTCGCGACGGGAAAAATTGCGGTGCGCGAGTTTTGGTTCGACCAGGGCAGTGAACACGGTTGCCAACGCCATGCAGGTTGCACCGACCGAAGCATTGGCGAGCTTGATCGCACCGTAGAACGTCAGCCAGTGCAGTGCCACCAAGACCCCGGCACCGGCGTAAGCCAGCCACAGTCGCAATGGCATTGCCGCCAGTCCGCGCCAGACCCGTGGTACGCAGGCCAATGCTGCGACCACCAGCAGCATGCGCCACCACACCAGCGGTAATGCCGGCAGCGAAATCATCTTGCCGAGGATCGCGGTGAAGCCCCACAGCAGCACGCAGGCGTGGATCTGCAGGAACGCCTTGCGGGAGTCGGTCATCGGCATTGCCGCATTGTAGTTGGGGCCGGGTCGTGCGGAGCCGCGGTGCTGCTACAACGGTTGCGCGCGCCCGAACAGGAAGCCCTGGCCGTGCAGGCAGCCCATTGCCAACAAGGCCTCGCGCTGGGCGGCGGTTTCCACGCCTTCGGCCAATACCTCGAGGTCGAGCGAGCGTGCCAGTGCAATGAACGCGGCGAGCACGGCGCGACTGCGCTCGGAGCCTTCAGGACCGCAGCCGGCAATGAAGGAGCGATCGACCTTGATCATCCGCAGCGGCAACTGGTCGAGGATGGCGAGCGATGAATGGCCGGTGCCAAAGTTGTCGAGCGCTGCCTCGATGCCACCTTCGCGCAGGCGCCCCAGGATCGCGCCGATGGCCACCGGGTCCTGCAGCAGCGCGTTTTCATCCAGTTCGATGCGTAGCCGGCCGGGGGCCACTCCGGCTTTGGCCGCCAGCGCCAGCAGGCGGGTTTCGAATCCGGGCTGGAGCAGCCGAGCGGAAACGTTGATCGAGACGAACATCCCGCAGGCAAGCCCGGATGCCACTTCGCAAGCGCGCTGGTAGATGCGCCAGTCAATGGATTCAAGTTGGCCGCAGGCGCTGGCCACCCGCAGGAATTCCGCTGGCGGCAGGATTCCGCGCTGTGGATGTTGCCAGCGCATCAAGGCCTCGAAGCCGATGACCTCGCCGTCGTTCATCCGCACCTGCGGCTCGAACCAGGGCAGGAATTCATCCGATGCCAGCCCCGCGCGCATCTGTTGTTCGAGCGCGGCTGCATCGCGTGCCACGTCTTGCAGGGTGTCATCGAACAGGACATGGCGGTTACGGCCTTGCTCCTTGGCGCGATACAGGGCGAGGTCGGCGTCGAGCAGGGCCGCGTCGACCCCGCTGTAGCCACGTGCACCATGGGTGATGCCGACACTGGCGCTGGCGCGCAACTCGCGACCGGCCGCCACCAGCGGCTGCTGGATCGCGGCGATCACGCCCTCGGCGAGTTGGATTGCCGCATCGGCGTGGTCGATGTGTTCCAGCAGGATCGCGAACTCGTCTCCCGACAGCCGCGCGACCAGGTTGGGTGCCGGCGCGACCCGCGTGAGTCGATCGGCGACTTCCTTGAGCACGTCATCGCCGGCCTGGTGGCCAAGGCTGTCGTTGATCTGCTTGAAACGGTCCACGTCGATGTACAACAGGCCGAAACTGCCTGGATTTGCAGGATTGCTGCGGCCGATGGCATTTTCGAGCCGGTCACGCAGCAACACCCGGTTGGGCAAGCCGGTCAAAGGGTCATGCAATACCTGGTGCCGGAGCTGCGCCTCGGCCTGTTCGCGGTGCATGACCTGCTCGCTCAGTTCGCTGGTGCGTTCTGCGACCCGCTCCTCAAGCTGCAGGTGTGATTCGCGCAGGCGCTCGGCTGCAATCCGCAACTGCAGGCTGCTGGCTACCTGCTGCGCGGCGAATACCAGCAGGTCGGCGTCGCGCGCATCGTACCCTGGGCCCTGCGAATAGGACTGCACCACGATCGCGCCCATCACCCCGTCAATGCCGAACAGCGGCGCACCCAGCCAACTGTTCACCTCGCTGTCGACGAAGCGAGGATCAATCTCGCCATCGCGAGCCAGTTCGATCATCCGTGCCGTGTCGACGACCTGCGGTTGGCCGGTGCGCAGCACGTATTCGGTCATGCCGCGGCCGGATGAGCGGGTGGACCAGTCAGCTTCGCAGGCATCAACCGCATAGGGGAAGCTGACTTCGGTATGGTCTGCAGACACCAGTGCGATGTAGAAGTTGCGCGCTTTGATCAGGCCGCCGACCACGGTGTGGACCTGGCGGTAAAACGCCTCGATGCCTTCCTCACTGCCTGCCAACGCGGCAAGCCGGTACAGCGCCGCATGCAGCCGTTCGCCGCGCTGGCGTTCTGCAACTTCACGGCTGAGGTCGCGGTTGGCTTCGGCCAGTAACCGCGTGCGTTCTTCCACGTGCTGCTCGAGTTGCTCCTGTGCACCCTTGCGCTCCAGTGCCGTGAGCACGTGTTCGGCGACGAACGAAAGCAGGGCCATGTCGGCTTGGGTGTAGCGGGTGCCTTGCAGATAGCTCTGGACCACCAGTGCGCCCATCACCCGGCCTTCGCGCAACATCGGCACCCCGAGCCAGTCGGTACTGGCCGCGCCGTGCAGCTGCAGCGGACCGGACATCTGCGCACGCAGTTCCTCGGTGCTGCCCATCATCGGCCTGGCGTCCTTGACCAGGTACCAGGTCAGGCCGTGCGCGATCCGCGCCATCGGTACGACGTCACCGGCGGGCGGGCCGTTGTTGTCGGCTGTGTCGGCGAAGTAAGCAAAACGCAGGCTATCCTTGGCCTCGTCATAAAGCGCGATATAGAAATTCTCGGCGTACATCAGTTCCGAGATGATGCGGTGCAGGCCGCGCAACATATCGGGCATGTCGAGGTCGGAACCGGCGAGGTCGGTGATCGCGTACAGCGCGCGCTGCAGTTGTTCGGATTTCTCCAGCTGCGACACCGTATTGCGCAGCCGCTCCAGGGTCAGGATTTCCGCCATGCGGGTGCCTGCTGCGGCACACAGCGACTTGACCCCAGGGCCATGCGGGATTGACGTTTCCAGCCGCAACACGGCCGTGCCGCCGCCAGTGTCATCGCAGACCAGCAGGTAGCGGGGGTCCGGGCGACCACCCGCGCGCAATGCCGCGACTTCGCGGACCGCGCGCGCAATCTGGCGGTCGTCGGGCGTGGGATCGCCGGTGATCGCTTGCGGCCAGTTGGGCGACCAGAGAACCCCAGCCACGATCCCGGCAGGCAGCCGCGCAGCCAGCGCATCGAAAACCGCTTCCGGGGTGGCCGCGCGCAGCAACGCAACGGCGAACGTGCCGTCATCGGCTGGCGTGCTGGAACCCTGGTATTGGCCGGGTTCGCCGCCGGAGCCGTTACCCGGCCCGGTGTCTGGTTGCATGGTTACCCCCTGACGGCGGAGGGTAACCTGCCCGGGCCCCTCAGGGGGAGACGTGCGTCGCGTTCGCGGTTACGGTCACGCGCTGGGCCGCCAGGTCCGCCATCCCGTACAGGCGTGCGATGCGACCCCAGGCCAACATGGCCACGATGCCCTGGCCGCACAGCAACGACAGCAGGAAGGCGCCCGTGCCGACCCCGTCAACCCGCACCCGCAGCCATGCGAACAGCAGGGCAAAGCCATAGCCGACGAGGCTGGCAACCAGGTAGACGAGCAGGGTCGCCAACGGCCGCCGGACCAGCAGCTTCAGCCCGCGCCACCACGCACGGATCGCCGAGCGCAGGCCGGGATCAGCGCCAAACCAGCCGCGTCCGGCTTCGACCGTGGCGTGCGCCAGGACAAAGACGATGGCTGCCACGATCAAGCCGGTGCGGGTGGCCGTATCGACGTCGGATGCCAGGATCGCATCCTCGACGCTCTTGCGCATCGCGCCCATGACCCCGCCGCCGATTGCCAGCGCGATTCCGACTGGAAGCACCGACCACAGCAACATCCGCAGCATCCGCCCGTATTCGGTCAAGCCACCGTGGATGAGTTCGCCGAAGCCCAGTCGCCGGCCCGCACGCAACGATGCCACCACCATTCCACTCAGCCATGGCGACAGCAGCAACATGAGCAACGTGCTCATCCCCATGCCCACCCCAAGCCAGCCCATGTGTTCGGCGGCCGACATGAGGCCCTGCAGCAGTAACGGAAGGTCGCGGCCGGCAGCGATTTCAGCCGCATGCACGGAGTGACCGAACTGTGCCTGCAGCGACATCCCAATCGGGGTCGCGACCAGCAGTGTCGGAATCAGCGTGGCGATGATCCACAGCAGCAACATCCGCCACTGCAGGGACGCCGCCAGCGCGGCGAAGGCGGCGCCGAGGCCGCTACGTCGGGAGGAGCGGTTCATAGGCCCACCAGGAAGGAGAAGAAGGTCTGTATCGCCGAACCGAACTGGCCACCGACGCGGCGAGCCACGGACGCATCGCCCTTGAGGGTGCGGCTGTCGTCAAGCTTGCTGGCATCCAGGTAATGCATGCCTTTCGGATCGAGTTCAACCGACACCGCCTTGGCCTGTCGGGTCCAGGTAAAGCGCTGCCAAGGCTGGTTGCCGCTGAAGTGCGCGGTCTCAGTGCTGCCATCGGCGAATTTCACCACCAGCGTCTGCGGCATGTCGGCACCCTTTCGGCGCACCAGCACGACCGTGCGGTACGGGAATGCGCCCATGCCCTGCTTGGCTTTCGGATTGGCCTTCTTCCATGCCTCGCGCTTGTTGGAGACCGCCTTGTCGATCGCCTTGGACGTCAGTTCGACGCGCTGGCCCTTGTACATGGTGTAACCAGGCTGTGGCAGCACTTCGTTGCTTGCAAATGACGCAATGCTGTCGTCCACCGGATTGACCGCGTACACCTGGTGGTCAAAGAAACGTTCGACGGTTTCACGCTGGCCGGTGCCCTCGATCAGGGCTTCGCGCAGGTCGGCAACGCTGGGATGGCGGAACTTCCAGCGTTGGTAGTACAGCTTGAAAGCGCGCTCAAGCGCCGGGGTACCAACCGCCGCCTCGAGGTCGCGCATGGTGGTTGCGGTACGCGAGTAAACGGTGCCGTAGCTGCCGCCGGACATGCGGTTCCAGGAATTCTGGCCAAGCGGATCGGCCGGATTTTCGTTCATCGCGCCCAGGCGCTCGTAGGCGAACACCGGCAAGCGCAGGTCGATCCCGAGCTTCTTCATCCCGGTGGTACCCAAATGCATGTCGCGCTTGGCGGCACGCAGCATGCGCTGGTCCCAGTACTCGTTGAGGCCTTCGTCGAGCATCGGTTCCTCGAACTCGTTGGAACCGAGGATGCCGTAGAAGTAGCCGTGGCCAAACTCGTGGATGGTCACGAAATCAAGCAGGTCGCGGGTCATGGTGCCCGCTGGCACCGCGTCGAAACTCGACGCGGTAAAGAACGTGGGGTATTCCATGCCGCCAGCTTCGGCGGCATTGTGCGGTGGGATCACCACGGTCACGGTGCGATAGGGATACGCGCCCAGCGTTCGCGAGAAGAATTCCAGCGACTCGATGGTCGCATCCAGCGCCGGCTTGGCGTTGTTTTCGTATTCAGGCGTGTAGAGCACGCGCACGGTGACCTGCGGGCTGCCCGGGAAGGTCCAGTGACCAACCAA
>JBDSOZ010000149.1:0-5519 GCA_039914555.1 Luteimonas sp. | reverse complement strand
GGCGGCGTGCAGCGGGGATCCTGGATCCCGAAGCGGCCATGGATGGCCGCGGCCGCGACCTCAGTCAGGATGACTGGAGGGAGCGGCGGGGCCATGGTCCCCGCTGCGCGGCGCCCCGGCCGAAGATACGGCTGTTGGCGTTTGCTGTCGGCGCAGATGGCAAAGAGACAAGGGCCATCGCGCGCTAGGCGCGCTCCTACGGGGGAAGGCGCGTGGGCATATGGGAGAATGGGGTGCCCGCAGTCCGCCGGGTGCCGCCCAATCGAGCCATGACGACGCCCAGCCGACGCGACCGCGCCAATGCCATCCGCTTCCTCGCCATTGACGCGGTCGAAGCCGCCAAGTCCGGGCATCCGGGCATGCCGATGGGCATGGCCGACATTGCCGAGGTGCTCTGGAACGACTTCCTGCAGCACAACCCCAACAACCCGAAGTGGTTCAACCGCGACCGCTTCGTGCTCTCCAACGGCCACGGTTCAATGCTGCAGTACGCCCTGCTGCACCTGTCAGGCTATGACTTGCCGCTCGAGGAGCTGAAGCACTTCCGCCAACTGGAATCGAAAACGCCAGGCCATCCCGAAAATTTCATGACTCCGGGCGTCGAGACCACCACGGGTCCGCTCGGACAAGGATTTGCGAACGCGGTTGGCTTTGCGCTGGCCGAGAAGTTGCTGGCGCAGCGCTTCAACCGGCCGGAATTCGAAATCGTCGACCATCGCACCTGGGTGTTCATGGGCGATGGCTGCCTGATGGAAGGCATCTCGCACGAGGCCGCGTCGCTGGCAGGAACCTGGGGGCTGGAGAAGCTGGTGGCGTTCTGGGACGACAACCACATCTCCATCGACGGCAACGTCCAGGGCTGGTTCACCGACGACACCCCCGCCCGCTTCGAAGCCTACGGCTGGAACGTGATCCGCGACGTTGACGGACACGACGCCGATGCGATCAAGGCAGCGATCGAAGCGACGATGCGGGTGCAGGGCAAACCAAGCCTGGTGTGCTGCCGCACCACGATCGGATTCGGGTCACCGAACAAGTCGGGCAAGGAATCCGCGCATGGCTCACCACTGGGCAAGGACGAAGTGGCGGCCACCCGCGCCGCGCTGGGTTGGCCGCATGCGCCGTTCGAAATCCCGCAGGACATCCGCGACGCCTGGCGCGCGGGCAACGCCGGGCTGGTGCGCGAGCATCAGTGGGGACAGTTGTTCGACGCTTACGCCGCACGCTACCCACAGCAAGCCGACGAGTTGATCCGACGCTCGCGCGGGGATCTTCCTGGCGACTTCGGCGCCGATGCCGATGCGTTCATCGCGAAACTGCAGACCGATGGCCCGGTGATCGCCTCGCGCAAGGCCTCGCAGCTGTCCATCGAGGCGTACGCGCCGCTGCTGCCGGAGCTGGTCGGCGGCTCGGCCGACTTGGCCCATTCCAACCTGACCTTGTGGAAAGGCAGCAAGTCGGTGGCCGGCGATGATCCGGATGCCAACTACGTCTATTACGGGGTGCGCGAGTTCGCGATGACCGCGATCTCCAACGGCCTGGCCCTGCATGGCTGCTTCATTCCCTATGACGCGACCTTCCTGGTGTTCAGCGACTACGCCCGCAACGCGGTGCGCATGAGCGCACTGATGGGCGCGCGCGCGATCCATGTTTACACCCACGATTCCATCGGCCTGGGCGAAGACGGCCCGACCCACCAGCCGGTCGAGCACCTGGCATCGCTGCGCTACATCCCGCACAACGATGTCTGGCGTCCCTGTGATGCGGTCGAGTCTGCGGTGGCGTGGAAAGCCGCGATCGAGCGCTGCGACGGCCCCAGCTGCCTGGTGTTCTCGCGCCAGAACCTGGCGCACCAGGCCCGCGACGCCGCGCAGGTGGCTGCCATTGCGCGCGGGGGTTACGTGTTGAAGGAGTCGACCGGCGCACCTGAAATCATCCTCATCGCTACCGGTTCCGAAGTTGGCCTGGCGATGGACGCTGCCGCGCAACTGGGTGACAAGGTTCGGGTGGTGTCGATGCCATCGACCGAGGTATTTGATCGCCAGTCGCGCGAGTACCGCGAGTCGGTGCTGCCGAACGGCTGTCGCAAGCGGGTGGCGATCGAGGCCGGCATCGCCGATTTCTGGCGCAAGTACGTCGGCCTCGACGGCGCGGTGATTGGCATGGACAGCTTTGGCGCCTCAGCCCCGATCGAGGCGCTGATGCCGCACTTCGGCTTCACCGTCGACAACGTCGTCGCAGCCGCCAAGTCCCTGTAGAGCCGCTCTTGTAGGAGCGATGGAAGCCGCGATGCCGCAAATGCCTTGACAATATCGATTACAAGCGTAATCTCCATCTCTGGAAGGTTTACGGATGTAATCGAATGCAGGTCAGCGAAGCAGAATCAGCCGTCATGCAGGTGTTGTGGGAGGCCTCCGGGCCGCTCACTGCCGAAGATGTGGTCGCCGCACTGGCCTCGCGCCAGCAATGGCAGGAAGCCACCATCAAGACCCTGCTCAACCGGCTGCTGAACAAAGGCGCCATCGCCGCCACGCGCGATGGTCGTCGCTACCTGTATTCCGCGGTGCTGAAACGGGAGGCTTGGCTGCTGGGCGAGAGCGAAGGCCTGATCGGGCGCCTGTTCGGCGGCCGGGTGGCGCCATTGGTCGCGCAATTCAGCGAGCACCACAAGCTCGACACCGCCGACATCGCCGCGCTGCGCAAATTGCTCGAGGAGATTGATGATGGACACAGCTGACCTCATCAACGCATTGCTGGAAGCGACCCTGGCCAGCAGCGTGGCGATCGCGCTGGTACTGGGTGTGCGACGGCCCTTGCGCTCGGCATTCGGCGCACGTGTTGCCTACGCTGCATGGATCCTGGTTCCGGTGGCGCTGGTTGCCGTACTGCTGCCGGCACCCGCCCAGCCCACCGCGATTACGATACTGGTCCCGGCCACTGCAGCGGCGGCACCGGCGCTTTCCGAACTCGCGAGCACGGCAACGCCAAACCTGCACGCGTCGCTGCTGGTCGGCTGGCTGCTTGGGCTGGCGCTCACCCTGACGGTGTTCGTGCAGCGACAACGCCGCTTCCATGCTGGGCTCGGCCGGTTGCGTACGCATGGCGATGGTCTCCAGGCCGACGCACGCGATGGGTTGCCTGCCGTCATGGGTTGGTGGCATCCAGAAATCATCTTGCCGGCGGACTTCGACACCCGCTATAGCGTCGACCAACGCGCCTTGGTGCTGGCGCATGAGCGCACCCACATCGCCCGCGGCGACCTGCATGTCAACGCCTTTGCCGCGGCCTTGCGCTGCGTGTTCTGGTTCAACCCCTTGCTGCACTTTGCCGCACATCGGCTGCGCCATGACCAGGAACTGGCCTGTGATGCCAGCGTGGTCGCGCGTCATCCCGGTGCCCGCCGCGCGTACGGCGAAGCACTGTTGCAAGCGCAGTTCGCAGCGCAGGGCGCACCCCTGGGCTGCCATTTCGGCTTCGGCCATCCACTCAAGGAGAGAGTTTCCATGCTTGCAAAACCGGTTCCCTCAGTGTCGCGGTGGTTGCTCGGTAGCAGTGTGGTGATCGTGCTTGCACTTGGCGCCGGGATGGCGGCGTGGGCAGCGCAACCGGGAAATCCCGCGCCCGTCGTCGCGGCAGGCGCCGCCCAGCTCGTAAACCTGCGCATGCGCGTGGACCTCGACGGCAAGACCGCATCGACACCCACCGTCATGACCCGCAGTGGTGATCCTTTCTCGATCAGTGATGGCCGATTCCAGCTGGAAATGGTCGCTACGGTGCAAGGCAATGGCACGATCGCGCTGGCAGGGACCGTCTACCAGGGCGAGCGCCGGCTCGATGCAGTGAAAGGCACGCAGGAAGACGCCAAACCCGCCACCTATCGCTTCTCGGTGCCAGGCGCCGACGGCAAGCTGGTTGCGATGGCGTTGACGGTTGACGCTTCTGCGGCTCCGGATCGGGTTTCCCTGCCGATGAGGGCAGATACCACGGCGCCAGATGCGGCGACGAACACTGGCGCCCGGGCTGCTTTGATACCGCCGGCGTACCCGGTTGCAGCACGCAAGGGGGGAATCAGTGGCAAGGTGATGCTGCTGGTCGACATTGACGAACACGGCAACTTCGCCAAGGCTGTTGTCGAGAAATCCACTCCGCCAGGGATCTTCGACAGCGCAGCGCTCGAAGCAGCAGCCAAATGGAAGTTCGAGCCGGCGGTCAAGGACGGTAAGCCGGTGGCCAGTCGCATCCGGATTCCGGTCGAGTTCCGTCCGTCGGAACTGCGCAATCCGGACACGGCGACAGGCCTGTAAAGGAGATGTTGCGGCGTCGCGACTCAGGCGATCAACAGCTTGGCCGCGGCGACCAGCAACACCACGCCGAGCATCCGCCGCAGGCCGCGCACCGGTAACCAGTGCAGCCCGAGTTGACTGCCAAGCAGCGCGCCGACAGCTACCACGCCCAGCCACAGCGGCAGCATCGTCGGTAGCGAGCCGGTGGCGTGCAGCAGGCCGGCCAGGCCGGTGAGCGAATTGATCCAGACGAAGGCCACCGACGTGCCGCTGGCCTCGCGCGTCGGCATCCAGCGTGCAAACAGCAGCAGTGGAGTGAGGAAAATCGCGCCGCCGGTGCCGGTGAGCCCCGACAGCACGCCAATTGCAGCGCCTACCACCAGCCCTGGCAACCACGGCACTTTGCGTCCTGCAGTGTCGATATCTTCCTGCTCGGCGCGTGCGGCGTGCCGGAACACCCCGATCGCCGCAACCAGCAATACGATGCCGAGCAACACCGAGAAACTTTCGCGCGGCAACTGCACCTGCGCGGCAAAAAATGCCGCCGGCGCCGAAGCCAGCACGAATGGAAGGACGTTGCGCCAGCGCACATGGCCACCGCGCCACCAGCGGAACAGGCCGATGCCGCCGACCAGCAGGTTCAATGCCAGCGCGGTTGGGCGCACCTGCTCGGGGGCAAAACCCATCAGCGCCATCGCGGCGATGTAGCCGCTCGCCCCGGCATGGCCGACCGAGGCATAGATTGTCGCTACCGCCAGGAACAGCGCGGCGAGCAGCAGGTCGGCCGTGGTCAAAGCGTGTCCAGCGGCAGCTTGAGGTAGCGAACGCCGTTGTTTTCCGGTTCCGGCAAGGCACCCGCGCGGATGTTGACCTGGATTGCCGGCAGCAACAGCGTCGGCATCGACAACGTGGCATCACGCGCTGTGCGCATCGCAACGAAGGCGCCCTCGTCGATGCCGTCCCGCACGTGGATATTGTCGCGACGCTGGGCATCAAGGGTGCTTTCGCAGGCCACTGCGCGGCCACCGGCGCCATAGTCGTGGCAGACGAAAACCCGGGTCGCGCCGGGCAACTCAAACAGTCGCCGGATCGAGCGGTACAGCGTCGCTGCGTCAGCGCCGGGGAAATCACAACGCGCAGAGCCGCTATCGGGCATGAACAGCGAATCGCCAGTGAACAGTGCGTCGCCAACCAGGTAGGCGGTGCTGTCGCTGGTATGGCCCGGCACCGCGATCG
>JBDSOZ010000096.1:0-6036 GCA_039914555.1 Luteimonas sp. | reverse complement strand
GGCCGCAACTCCTGCAGCAACGTCGCCGGGATCTCGCGCAGGAAGCGTGACGGGATCCCGTACATCTCCATGCCGTGGATGCGGCGCGCCTCGGCATAGCTGAGCACCAGTTTCTGCCGCGCACGGGTAATGCCGACGTAGGCCAGGCGCCGCTCCTCTTCCAGCCGTCCGCTTTCTTCCAGCGACTTGCCGCTGGGAAACAGCCCCTCTTCCAACCCGGCCAGGAACACAATCGGAAATTCCAGTCCTTTTGCGCTGTGCAAGGTCATCAATTGGACCCCGTCCTCGCCCGCCTGGGCCTGGCCCTCACCGGCCTCGAGCGCGGCATAGGACAGGAACGCCACCAGTTCGCTGAGCGCCGCGGATTCGTCGTCGTCGTCGCGCTGGACAAAGCGCGAGGCCACCGAAACCAGTTCGTCGAGGTTGTCGGTGCGTGAATCCAGGCTGCCCTTGGACTCGGCGGCGTAATGCACCCGCAGGCCACTGCGGGCGAGCACGTGGTCGATCTTTTCCTGCAGCGGCAACTCGGCGATTTCGCTGGCCAGTTGTTCGATCAGGGCCATGAACCCGGACAAGGCGTTGCGCGCACGCGCCGTGAGTGCACCGCCTGCGGCGCAATGCCTCGCAGCCTGCCACAGCGACAGCGCTTCGGCGCGTGCGCACTGGCGGACTTCGGCCAGGGTGCGCTCGCCAATGCCGCGGGTCGGGGTGTTGACCGCACGTTCGAACGCCGCGTCATCGTCGCGATTGGACACCAGCCGCAGGTAGGCCAGGGTGTCCTTGATTTCGGCCCGCTCGAAGAAGCGCTGGCCGCCATACACGCGATAGGGGACCTGCTCGGCCAGCAAGGCCTCTTCGAATGCACGCGACTGGGCGTTGCTGCGATACAGGATGGCGGCATCGCCGTAGGAGCCGCCGTCGCGCATCCACTGGCGGATGCGCTCGACCACGAAACGGGCCTCGTCGATCTCGTTGTAGGCCGCGTACAGGTCGATCGGGTCGCCTTCGCCGCTGTCGGTCCACAACTGCTTGCCGAGCCGGTCCGGGTTATGCACGATCACGGCGTTGGCGGCAGAGAGGATGTTGGCACTGGAACGGTAGTTCTGTTCCAGCCGCAGGGTGGTCGCGCCGGGGAAGTCAGCGAGGAAACGCTGCACGTTTTCGACTTTCGCGCCGCGCCAGCCGTAGATCGCCTGGTCGTCGTCGCCGACCACCAGCACGTGGCCACTGCTGGCATCGGTACTGCTGCCGGCCAGCAGGCGGATGAAGCCGTACTGGATCGCATTGGTGTCCTGGAATTCGTCGACCAGCAGTTCGCCGAAACGACGCCGGTAATGCGCCAGCAGCGCCGGGGTGTCGCGCAACACCTCGTGCGCGCGCAACAACAGCTCGGCGAAGTCAACCAGGCCGGCGCGGTCGCAGCGCTCCTGGTATAGCGCGTAGCTGCGTTGCATCACGTCCAGCCAGGCATCACCCGGGGCCGGCTGCAAGTGCTGCGGCCGCTTGCCCTCGTCTTTCTGTGCATTGATCCACCACGCGATCTGGCGCGGCGGGTAGCGCGCATCGTCCACTTCCAGTTGCTGGACGACGCGTTTGACCATGCGTAGCTGGTCATCGCTGTCGAGTACCTGGAACGCTTGCGGCAACTTCGCTTCCTGCCAATGCAGGCGCAACAGGCGATGGGCAAGGCCATGGAAGGTGCCGATCCACATGCCGCGCGCACCGGCACCGGGGCGGGTGCGTTGCAACAACGCCTCGGTGCGTTGGCGCATTTCCGCCGCCGCCTTGTTGGTGAACGTGACCGCGAGGATGCCGTGGGTCGGCACGCCATGGACTTCGTTGAGCCAGGCAATGCGATGGGTCAGGACCCGGGTTTTGCCGGAACCCGCGCCCGCCAATACCAGGTAATGCCCCGCAGGTGCCGTCACCGCTTCGCGTTGCGCGGGATTGAGGCCGTCGAGCAGGTGGGAGACATCCATCGCCCCATTCTAGGGCGATGGACTGGTTATGCCATCAATCGCGGACTTCTTCAGTCCTTCGGCATCTGCATCTGGTACTGCGCAGGCGGGGTGTTGCCGGCAAGGTTGTGCACGAAATAATCCCAGCGGCGCCGGGTGATGTACAACGTATCTGCGCCGTAACCATGGCGCGCATGCGGCAACATGATCAGGTCGAAATCCTTGTTGGCCTTGACCAGTGCATCCACCACCAGCAGCGTGCTGTAGGGCGGCACGTTGTCGTCCATCATGCCGTGCACCAGCATCAGCTTGCCCTTCAGGTTTTTCGCCTGCGACTGGTTGGCCTGGGAGTCATAGTTGGACTTGCCGTCCTTGTCGGTGGTCAACAGGCCCTGCCACTTTTCCGCCCAATCGTCTTCATACAGGCGGTTGTCGTGGTTGCCACTCTCGGCCCAGCCAACCTTGAAGAAGTCCGGGTAAGCAAACATCGCCCCTGCGGTGGCATTGCCGCCGCCGGAGTGGCCCCAGATGCCAACGCGTGAAAGATCGATCCATGGATAACGCGCGCCAAGCTGCTTCAAGCCGGCAACCTGGTCGGGCAGGGTGTTGTCGGCGACGTTGCCGGCGTAGGCGTCATGGAATGCCTTGTTGCGCCAGGGCTGGCTGCCCATGCCATCGATCGCGACCACGATGAAACCCAGCTCGGCCAGGGCCTGGTTGTCGCCGCGCGTCGCCGAGAAGCTGCGACCGCGCACCGAGCCGGTTTGCGGTCCCGGATACACGTAATCGACGACCGGATATTTTTTCTTCGGGTCGAAGTTGGTGGGCTTGAACATCATTCCGTACAGCTCGGTCTTGCCATCGCGGGCCTTGACCGTGAACGGGATCGGCGGCACCCAACCAGCGGCCTTGAGTCGGGAGATATCGGCCGTGGCCAACCTGGTGACATTGCTGCCGTCGCTGGCGCGGCGCAGCACCGTCACCGGCGGCGCCACCGGGGTCGACCAGGCGTCGACGAAATAGGTTCCGCCGGGCGACAAGGTGATGCTGTGGTCGGCCGCCTCGGGGCTCAGCAGCGTCGGTGCGCCGCCGTCGAGGGAGACCTTGAAGAACTGCTGGTAGTAAGGATCAACGCCGGCAGTGCGGCCCACCCCGCGGAACCAGACGGTGCGTGACCTGGGATCCACCCGCAGGACTTCGGTGACGTTGCCGGTGCCGGTGGTGACCGCGCGCTTGAGCTTGCCGTTGCCGGCGTCGTACAGGTAGAGGTTGCCCCAGTCGTTGCGCTGGCTCCACCACAGGATTTCGTTGCTGGCGGACAGGTAACGCCAGTTGATGGCGTTGATGCCACTCTCGAACCAGGTCGGCACGTGTTCGTGCATGACTTCGCGGACCACGCCGGTCGCGGGATCGGCGATCCGCAGCCAGGCATCCTTGTGGTCGCGCGAGCTGGAAACAAAGGCCAGGCTGTTGCCGTCAGCCGACCATTGCACGTCTTCCCAACCGCCAAAGCAGCTGACGTCGTCGCACTGGGTGGAACGGTGCTGGTCCGGCGGCATCTTCAGCCGCACGACTTTGGCCGGGCCCGCGTTGATCGAGCCCACGTCGATGACGACGCGCTCGATCATGGTGATGTCCTTGTCGCCCACCAGCGGATATTTCCACGACTGCACCTCCGGGTGACCCACCCGGGTCGAGACCAGGGTCATCGTTCCGGTCTTGCGCTGGTCCTGCTGGAAGGTGGCAATCGACCTTGAATCCGGCGACCACACCAGGATCGCGTTGTCGTTGTGGACCCAACCGGCGTTGTTGGTGGCGTAGCCATAATCCTGGACGCCGTCGCGGGTGAGTTGGGTCTGCTTGCCGCTGGCAACATCCCGCAGCCACAGGTTCCAGTCGCGGATGAAGGCTTCGGACTTGCCGTCGGGCGAGCGCACGCCGGGTTCCGCGCCACCCTGGGCGACGACGGGGGTGCAATCGTCGAAGTTTTCATCGCAGGACAAGCGCTTGCCTCGCGCCTGGATGATGTAGCCACCACCCTCGCGGAGGCTGAAGTCGGTGACCGGCAGTTTGTTCGCATCCACCGGCTTGCCGGCGGTCTTCGACAGCGCCGCCGCGAGGCGGGCCTGGTCGAAGGCGGCAACAGGCTGCACGTCCGCCGCGGTGGCGTCGACCATCAGCAAGCGATCACCGTTGACGTCGTGGTCGCGGTACCAGAAGTGGCCGTCGTCCAGCCAGGTCACCTTGCTCACTGCGTGGTCGAGCAGCGGGTTCATGTTGTAACTGGCGAAGTGCTCGGCTTGGGCGTAATCCTGGGTCGTCAGCGTGCGCCCCTGGGCCGCGGCGACGGACGGCAACCCGATTGCCGCTAGCAGTCCCACTGCCAGGGCGCACAGCAAGCGCGATTCAAGCTTCGAAACCATTGGATTTCCCCACGATGCGGACGGAGCACCGCAAGCCATGCTAGCAGCGGCAGCGGCGGCTCGGCCTGTGCAATTGGTCGTGCTTTTGCCACCCATCTTCACGACGGCACCCCCGGGGGCGCTGGCTATACTTGCGGGTCAGCTTGCCGATAACGGCGCCAGAACCCGGAGACCTGCGTGCCGCCAGCGTTACCGTCGCAGTCCCCGCCACCGCTGGCGATCCGCGCCTATACCGCCACGACTGCCTTGGGCGTCGGTCGCGTGGCGCAACTCGATGCGCTGCGGATGCGTCGCAGCGGCCTGCGCCACAACGATTTCACCGCCGCGGCGCCACTGGACACCTGGATCGGGCGCGTGGATGACCTCGAAGTTGCCCCGTTGCCCGCGCAGCTTGCGCGCTGGGAATGCCGCAACAACCGGCTGGCCTGGCTGGCACTGCAGCAGGATGGCGTGCTCGAGGTGGTTGCCCGATTGCGCCATCGATTGGGCGCGAGTCGGATCGCCATCGTGCTCGGCACCTCTACCTCAAGCATTGGTGCGACCGAGGAAGCCTATGCGCGATTGGGTGACGATGGCAGTTTCCCCGCCGACCTGGGTCGCGCCTGGGTGCATACGCCGCATTCCCTCGGCGGATTCGTGCAGGAAGCGACCGGGCTGCGCGGACCCTGCGTCACCGTGGCGACAGCGTGTTCATCCAGCGCCAAGGTATTCGCGCAGGCTGCGCGCCTGATCCATGCCGGCATCGTCGATGCGGCCCTGGTGGGTGGCGTCGACACGCTGTGTGGCAGCGTGCTGTTCGGCTTCAACTCGCTCGGCCTGGTTTCGACGACGCCTTGCCGGCCCTTCGATGTCGCCCGCGATGGCCTGTCATTGGGCGAGGCCGGCGGCTTCGCGGTGGTCGAGCGCGCCGACGCCGATGACGACGCGTTGCAACTGCATGGCTATGGCGAATCCAGTGATGCCCACCACATGTCCGCGCCGCACCCCGATGGGCTCGGCGCGAAACTGGCGATGCGCCAGGCGTTGGCAATGGCTGGGGTCGATGCCGGGGACGTCGATTATCTCAACCTGCACGGCACTGCCACCCCGGCGAACGACGCGATTGAAGCGCGCGCCGTGGCAGCGGTATTCCCAGCTGGACTGCATGCCGGTTCCACCAAGGGTTGGACCGGGCACACCCTCGGTGCCGCCGGCATCGTCGAATCAGTCTTCACCCTGCTGGCACTGCAACACGGGCTATTGCCTGGCACGCTCAACTGCAGCCAACCAGATCCGGCCTGTGGTCCCCAGATCCACTTCGACCATGCCGAACGAGCCGTGCAACGGGCGATGACCAATTCCTTCGGCTTCGGCGGCAACAACTGTTCATTGCTGTTCGGGAGCGCACGATGAGCACCGCACATCGCCAGGCTGGACATGGCCTGGTGGCCGGGCTCGAAGGCATCGGCTTCTGGGCCGGGGGATTACCGTCGTGGCAGGCTGCGCGCGATTTCGCCAGTACCGGCGTGTTGCCAGACGCTGCCCCCGTGCGCCCATCGCCGCGAATGCTGCCCGCCAATGAACGCCGGCGCGCGCCGGACACGGTTGCCGTGGCGCTCGAAGTGGCGCTCGCCGCCTGTGAGGCAGCCGTTGCCGATCCCGCCAGCATGCCGTCG
>JBDSOZ010000129.1:0-13120 GCA_039914555.1 Luteimonas sp. | reverse complement strand
TTGGCGGCGTGCAGCGGGGATCCTGGATCCCGAAGCGGCCATGGATGGCCGCGGCCGCGACCTCAGTCAGGATGACTGGAGGGAGCGGCGGGGCCATGGTCCCCGATGCGCGGCGCCCCGGCCGGAGATGCGGCTGTTGGCGTTTAGCGCGCGCGCGGCGCCGCTGCTACTACGGAGTGGCGGGGGTGAGGCGGAGGCGGGTGCTGACGGCGATGTCGTCGGGGATGAGGCTGGTGTCGGCCCAGTCGCCGGCACCGACGCCGAAATCCAGGCGCCGCACGGTGGCACTGCCCACCAGCAGCGGACTGGCGCCAGGGGTCCAGGTAAAGGTCAGGGTGACCGGCTTCTGGAACCCGTGCAGCGACAGCATGCCGACGGCGGCGTACTGCTGGTTGCCGAGATTGCGGAACGTGGTCGCCGTGTAGCGAGCTTGCGGGAACTTCGTGATCGCCAGGAACCCATCGCCCAGCATCTGCGCGTCGTAATCGGTATTGCCCGTTGTTGCGCCCATCAGTGGAATGACGACGTCAAGCCGGGCCGATGCCAGGTCCGCAGGATCAAATGACAAAGTACTGGTGAATGCCGGGAAACTGCCGGTGAAGACTTCGCCTTGGTACTTGCCTGCGAAAGCCAGGGAAGAGCCCGGCGCCTGCACGTAGTCCGCGGCCAACGCTGGAGAGATTGCAAACGCAAGTACCAGCGCGGCGCTGATCGGCAGGTTACGCATTGTTGCTACCCTCGTGGCTGGATTTGGCTGCTGCATCCGGCGCACGTCGACCCGGCAGCATCCGTCGCAGGGTCGCGTCGTTCTGGAACAGGTGATGCCAGAACGCCGCCGTGGCATGCGCAAGCACCATGACCACGAGCGTCCAGAAAATCCATTCGTGCCAGGTCGCGGCCAGCTCCTGCAGGGCCTCGTCATGGCCCGTGAGTGGCGGCACGCGGAACAGGCCGAACCAGCGCAATGGAAATCCCGAGGCCGAGTGGATCACCCACCCGCTGATCGGCATCGCCAGCAGCAACACGTACATTCCTGCGTGGGTGACCACGGCGAGGCGATGCTGCCAGCGTGGTATGGATGCCAATGGATCGGGTGCACCCGCATAGGCGCGCCAAGCCAACCGCAACAACACCAGCGCCAGGATGGTCAGGCCGATGGATTTATGCAGCGCGAAAATCTCGACCTTGCGCGGCGTGTTGGGCAGGTCGGTCATGGTCAGGCCGAGCCAGGCCATCACGACGATCAATCCCACGATCAACCAGTGCAATGTCTGGCTGACGGCGCCCCAATGATCGCGCGGATTCTTCCAGTTCATGGCGCCGGCTCCGGTTCTGGATGTGGTTCTGTTTGCGGGGTGGATCCATCGCGAACCGCTTCAACTTCGATCCGCAAATCAACCGAGTTGCCGACCATGCTTTGCCAGGCGTCGATGCCGAAATCAGCGCGCAGCAAGGTGGTCGTGGCAGAAAAGCCGACGGTACGGCGGAACGGCGGCATCGGCGCACGCTTGAGCTGGTTGAACGTTGCCTGCAGGCATGCGGGTCGCGAAACACCGTGCAGCGTCAAGGTGCCGCAGAGCGAGGCATGGACGGCATCCACTGGTTCGACCGAAGTTGAAACGAATCGTGCGCTCGGATAGCGATCCACATCGAGCATGCGTTTTGCCGCACGGTTCCAGTCGTCGTTGCCAAGATCGAGCTGATCCAGCGGGATTTCAACGTCGACCCGCGCACTGCTCCAGTCGGCCGGATCGAACGCGAGCCAACCGGTACTGCCTGACACGGAGCCCATCGCCGTCGAGAAGCCGGCATGGTCGAGTCCGAAAACGATCCGGGTATGGATCGGGTCGATCCGGTATTCATGGACCTGGGCATTGCCCGGAAACGCCGCCAACAGTGCTGCGGCAGCCAGGACACAGGCAACGGCGAGCGACTGGGGTAGCGGGTGGGGTAGCGCGCAGGGCGACGAGGTCATCGGCCGATTCTAGGATGGTTCGGCTGAATGCCGTCGATTCCGGGTAGCGCGGCTTGCGCAAGCCGCCCCTGCTGGACAGGATGGACCCATGTCACCGATCGCATGGATGCCCATCGGCGAACTGGCGTTCGCTATTTTGCTTGGCTGTTGGGCCTGCGGCTACTGGCGCGCGCGGCAGCGCCAACGCGCGCACGCGCGCCAGGCCTTGCTGGACAGGAGCGACTTTTTCGCGACCCTTGGCCATGAAGTGCGAACCGCGATGACCGGGGTCCTGGGCATGAGCGAGCTGTTGCTGGACAGCGTGCTTGATCCGCGCCAGCGACGGCATGTGGCAGCGATCAATCACGCTGGCCACCATTTGTTGCGGCTGGTCGACGATGCGCTCGACCTGGCACGGATCGAAGCCGGCCGGCTACCACTCGAAATCCGGCCCTTCGAGTTGCGGGTACTGCTGCGCGAAGTCGCGGAACTGCAGGCCCCACTGGCCCGTCGGCGCGGCCTGCGTTTCGTCGGGGGCATTGCCGCGGACGTGCCGGTGGCATTGTCAGGCGATGCGCTCAGGGTCAAGCAGATCCTGTTCAACCTGCTCGGCAACGCGATCAAGTTTACCGAGCAAGGTGAAGTGGGGATGCGGGTTGAATCACTTTCGACCGCTGCTGCCGGTGTACGCATCGTGGTCCACGACACCGGCCCGGGACTGGACGCCGCGCAGCAGGCACGCCTGTTCCGTCGCTTCGAACAGTGCCACTCCGCCTGCGCGGGCGGAGACCATCGCGGCAGCGGCCTTGGCCTTGCAATCAGCCAGGAGCTCGCGATGGCAATGGGTGGACGGATCGTGGTCGACAGCGCACCGGGTGCGGGCACGCGTTTCAGCGTCGAATTGCCGTTGCCCGCGGCGATCATCGCGAAGGCACGGGCAGCCGCGGCCAACTAATGCGCAAGGGCGTGGACGGCATCCACCAAGACAGCGACGTGCTCGGGATCCATGTCCGGCGACAGGCCGTGACCGAGGTTGAAGACGTGGCCCTCGTGCGATCCGCCATTGCCGGCTGCGTAGCTGTCCTGGGTCGCGCGCACTTGGGTCCTGATGGCATCGGGCGAGGCGTACAACATTGCCGGGTCCAGGTTGCCCTGCAGCGCGACCTGGCCGGCTGTGCGCCGCGCGGCTTCCTCGAGCGTCACCGTCCAGTCGACACCCAGGCCTTCGCAACCACTGGCGGCAAGCTCCTCGAGGTAGGGCGCGTTGCCCTTGCCGAACAGGATCAACGGGGTGCGCTCCGCACCGTCGCCACGTTGCAGCTCGCGCGCGATCCGTACCAGGTAGGGCAGGGAGAACTCGCGGTACATCGCCGGTGACAGCACCCCGCCCCAGGTATCGAACACCTGCAAGGCCTGGGCCCCAGCGGCGCGTTGCGCCGACAGGTACGCGATCACCGCGTCGGTATTCACCGAGAGCAGCGCATGCAGGGCCTTGGGGTCATTGAGTGCCAGTGCCTTGACCCGGGAGTAGTTGCTGCTGCCGCCACCCTCGACCATGTAACAGGCCAGGGTCCAGGGGCTGCCGGAGAAGCCGATGAGCGGAACGCTGCCATCGAGTTCGCGGCGAATGGTGCGGACCGCGTCCATCACATAGCGCAGGTCGGTTTCCATGTCCGGCACGCCAAGTCGTGCGATTGCCGCGGCATCGCGTACCGGGCGCTCGAATTTCGGGCCCTCGCCATCGGCGAAATACAGGCCCAGGCCCATCGCGTCAGGAATGGTGAGGATGTCGGAAAACAAGATCGCCGCGTCCAGCGGAAAACGCCGCAGCGGTTGCAAGGTGACCTCGCAAGCCAGTTCCGGATTCTTCGCCAGGGCCAGGAAGTTGCCGGCCTGGGCCCGGGTTGCACGGTATTCCGGCAGGTAGCGCCCGGCTTGGCGCATCAGCCAGACCGGGGTGACATCAACGGGTTCGCGTCGCAACGCGCGCAGGAAACGATCGTTCTTCAGGGGGGCAGGCACGCTGGACTCCATCATTTCGGGGCTTCTGCGCCCTGCGCGAACATCAGCTGGAAACCTTTCTTCAGCTGCACGTCGCGGGCGCGCTCGAACGCGGCCAATGCCTCGGCCTGTTGCAGGAACTGTTCGCGGCGCACGCTGCTGCGGCCTCCCGCTTGGCCGGTTTCGCGCACCAGGGTCCAGCCGCCGAGCAGGTCGCTCTCGAGCATCAGCTGGACGAAGCGCGGGGCTTCGCGGCCATCGGGGTGTTGCTGCAGCAGCAGGCGCATGGGCGCCATTCTACTGGGCGTGGCGCGCCAGTATCCCGAGCACGGCGGCTTCGGGGACCTCGCTGGCCACGCGCGCCCGGCCGAGGCCGCCCCAGAGCACGAACCGAAGGCCGGAGGCCGAAGCTTTCTTGTCCAGGCGCATCCGTTCAAGCAGCGCCTGCGGCTCGAGTCCGGGCGGCAACTCCGTGGCCAGGCCGAAGCGCTGAAGTACTGATTCGAGGCGCTGGGCGTCCACCCGCGGCGCCATCTCAAGGCCGGCCGACAGCTGCGCTGCCAGGACCATCCCCACGGCGACCGCTTCGCCATGGTTCAACCGGCCGTCGAGACTCGCATAACCCTGTTCGGCTTCGATTGCATGGGCAAAGGTGTGGCCAAAATTGAGCAGGGCGCGTTCGCCATGTTCGCGTGGGTCGCGGGCGACGATTGCCGCCTTGTGCGCGCAGCTGCGTGCGACCGCTTCGGCAAGGGCGCCCTCATCGAGCGACAACAAGGCGCTGGCGTTCGCCTCCAGCCAATCAAGGAACGCAGCGTCGATGATCGCAGCGTACTTCACCACCTCGGCCAGGCCAGCGCGCAGCTCGCGCGGTGGCAGCGTGCGCAGGGTGTCGATGTCGGCAAACACGGCACGCGGCGAATGGAAGGCACCAACCAGGTTCTTGCCCTGGGCCAGGTCGATCGCGGTCTTGCCTCCGACCGAGGAATCAACCATCGCCAACAGGGTGGTCGGAAGTTGCACGACATCGATGCCGCGCATCCAGCAGGCCGCGGCAAATCCGGCGAGGTCGCCGACTACGCCACCGCCGAGTGCGAACACGCAGGCGTCGCGGGTGGCACCGAATTCGGCCAGCTGCCGCATCAACTCGCCGAACCCGGCCAGCGATTTGGTTGCCTCGCCAGACGCGATGCTGCTGACCAGGACCTGCGCCGAAGTGTGGTTGGCGAGCGCTGCAACCACGCGCCCGGCATACAGTGGCGCGACGTTGTCGTCGCTCACCAGCAGCACGTGGCGACCACGGACGTGGCCCGCAAGCGTCGCACCATCGTCGAGCAACCCGCGACCGATGCAGACGCTATAAGGCTGGGTGCCACCGACGGAAATGTTGCGCACGCGGGCGTTCATGCCGTGGCCCGGTGCCAACGCGACTGCACCAGCGCGAGCAACGCGTCACCGGCCGCGCGTTCGGAATGAAGGTCGGTGTCGAACGCGAGGTCGGCGACCTCGGCATAGAACGGCGCGCGCTCGGCCGTGAGCCGCAGCAGGGTGGCACGGCGGTCGACGTCGCGCAGGAGCGGCCGATCGAGGTCGGCTGCCAGTCGCTGCAATTGGGACTCGACCCCTGCTTGCAGCCAGACCACGAAACCGTGCTTGCCGATGCGCTCGCGGTTGCCTGGGTCGAGCACGGCGCCACCACCGGTGGCGATGACCTGGTCTCCATCGGCAAGCAGCCGTTCCAACACTTCGCGTTCGCGCAGCCGGAAGCCGGATTCCCCTTCGGTTTCGAAGATCAAGTCGATACGGCTGCCGGCCTGCCGTTCCAGTTCTTCGTCGGCGTCGGCAAACCGCAAGCCCAGGCTGGCGGCCAGGCGCTTTCCCAGCACGCTCTTGCCCGATCCCATGGGTCCAACCAGTACCAGGTTTGCTGCGCCATCCATGGGCGAGGATGCTACCAGCGGGTGGCCGTGCTCGCCCGCTTCCCGGAGTCGCTGCAACGCGGATCCGCTACGTGGTCGACTAGACTGCGCAGCTTGGGGCCGGCACGTGCCGGCCCGCGGGGGCAACCATGGCATTGCGGGTCGCGTTGGCGCAATTTGACTTCATGGTCGGCGACGTCGATGGCAATGCCGCGCGCATTTCGGCGCTGATCGACCAGGCGCGCGACGAATTTGGTGCCGCCGTGGTGTTGTTCCCCGAGATGGCGCTCTCCGGCTATCCGCCGGAAGACCTGTTGCTGCGGCCGACGTTCCTGTTCGATTGCGCGGCCGCGCTGCAGCGGATCGCGGCAACGACCCACGGCATTGTTGCGGTGGTCGGCTGGCCACAGTCCGCCGGTGCCGTGGTCTACAACGCGGCCAGCGTGCTCCGCGATGGCGCCATCGAATGCACCTATCGCAAGCGCGAATTGCCCAACTACGCGGTGTTCGATGAGCGTCGCTACTTCGACGTCGATCCGGACGGCGAGGCCTGCGTGTTCGAGGTCGATGGCGTGCGCGTTGGGGTTTTGATCTGCGAGGATCTCTGGTTCCCCGAACCCTTGGCTGAAACCTGTGCAGCCGGGGCGCAGTTGGTGCTGGTGCCGAATGCCTCGCCATTCGAACGCGACAAGCATGCCCAGCGCGATGCCCTGCTGGCGCAACGCGGCAGCGAAACCCAGGTCGGCGGCGGCGTTGGCCTGGCCTATCTCAACGCGGTGGGCGGGCAGGATTCGCTGGTATTCGATGGTGCTTCCGTGCTCGCCGACGGCGACGGCATCGTCCACCCCGCCGCAGCCGCATTCCTCGATGACTGGCTGGTGGCCGACTTCGATCCGGAGACGCGCCAGTTCCGGCCGGTGCGCTGGGTGGTGGACGGCGACGAGAGCCGGGATGCATTGGCGTGGCGCGCGGTGGTCCGGGGGACCCGTGATTACTGCGCCAAGAACGGCTTCAGCAAGGCTTGGCTGGGGTTGTCTGGAGGGATCGATTCGGCCGTGGTGCTGGCGATTGCGGTCGACGCCCTGGGTGCCGACAACGTCACCGCGGTAAGGATGCCTTCGCGCTATACCGCCGATCTGTCCAATGATCTTGCGGCAATCCAGTGCGCGTCCCTGGGCGTGCGCCTGCTGACGATTCCGGTGGAGAAGCCATTCCAGGGGTACCTGGAGGCGCTTGCCGAGGCGTTCGAAGGCCAGGCCGCGGACACCACCGAGGAGAACCTGCAGTCGCGGAGCCGCGGTGCGTTGCTGATGGCGTTGTCGAACAAGTTCGGCGGCCTGCTGCTCACCACCGGCAACAAAAGTGAGTACGCGGTGGGCTACGCCACCATCTATGGCGACATGTGCGGTGGCTACGCGCCGATCAAGGACTTGTACAAGACGGAGGTATTCGCGCTGGCGCGCTGGCGCAACACGGTGGGAGGCAGTGCCGAGCACGGTGGTGAAGCGATTCCGTCCGCGGTGATCGCGCGCGCGCCATCGGCGGAATTGCGCGAAAACCAGCTTGACCAGGATTCACTGCCGCCTTACGACGTCCTGGATGCGATCCTGTTGCGCCATGTGGACCAGGAACAGTCCGGCGCTGAAATCATCGCCGCGGGCTTTGATGCGGCAACGGTCGAACGGGTGTTACGGCTGGTGCGCACCAGCGAATGGAAGCGCCACCAGGCGGCGCCCGGCCCCAAGGTGTCGCGACATGCGTTCGGCCGCGAGCGCCGCTATCCGATCAGTAACGGATATCGCAGCTGATCAATGTCGCGGCTGCTCGAAGCGATCAACGGTCGAGCGCTGACTTGTCGCCGGCAAACGGGTTGATGCGTCGGAATTTCGACGAGAAATTCGGCCAATTGCCCTGCAGCCACGGATGCGACGGGTCGTTCTTCTCCAGTTCCTTGCGTGCATCCATCGCCAGCGTGGTGTTGCCAAGGCGCGTGTAGGACTCGGCCATGATCGCGACCGCATCGTTCTTGTACCTGGATTCCGGATAGGTATCGAGCATGTGGATCGCGCGATCCGCCGCGCCCACCCATGCCCCACGGCGCAGGTAGTACAGCGCAACATCCAACTCGTGTCGTGCAAACATGTCGTGCAATGCAACCATGCGCTCACGGGCATCGGCGGCATAACGGCTGTTCGGATAGCGATCGGTCACGATCTTGAAATCGTCGTAGGCCTGCATTGGTGTCGCCAGGTCGCGGCGACTTGCATCCAGGGTCCACACGCGCTGCAGGAAAACGGTGTCGCGATTGGCATTGACCAGCCCGCGCAGGTAATAGAGATAGGCGATGTTGCGGTGGGTTGGATAGGTGCGGATGAACCGGTCAATGCTTGAAATGGCGTCGTCGTTGCTGCCGGACTTGAATTGGGCATACGCGGTTTCAAGCAGGGCCTGCTCGGTGTAGGGGCCATACGGGTACTGCGCGACCAGCCGCTTGTAGGCCAGGATCGCCATGGACCAGCCACCCTTGACCATTTCCTGGTGGCCCTTCTGGTAGAGCTCGGCGACCGGGACGCCCTCGAGCGGATCCTTGGCCTTGAACATGCCCTTGACCCGGGCGCAGCCCGAGACGGTGAACACGGCCAGCAGGAGCAGGACCAGGAGGGGGCGCGAAATTGCTGGCAATCGTGGAGTCATGGGGTCGGATCAAGGCGCCGGGGGCACGAAGGTCGGATAATAGCAGCGCCGTTGCAAACGCAGCGGCGCCTTTCTTCCCCAAGCAGACCCCGGCGCATGCCCGAAGTTCGTAACGACCCTGCCGCACCGCGCCAAGCCCGGATCCCCGACAGCGAGGCCGGGCGCCGTTTTGATGCGGTGCTGGCCGGATTGTTCCCTGAATACTCGCGTTCGCGCCTGGCCGGCTGGATCCGCTCGGGCGACGCCCTGCTGGACGGCGAGACCGTGCGTCCGCGCGACCCGGTGCGCGGCGGCGAGTTGGTGTCGCTGCAGGTGGTGCTGGACGACCAGACCACGGCCGAGCCTGAGGACATCCCGCTCCACGTGTTGTACGAGGACGCCGACGTGTTGGTGCTGGACAAGCCAGCCGGACTGGTGGTGCACCCCGGCGCCGGCAATCCGGACGGGACTCTGGTCAACGCGCTGCTGTACTTCGATCCGCGGCTGGTTGCGCTGCCGCGCGCCGGCATCGTCCATCGACTCGACAAGGACACCTCGGGGGTGATGGTGGTCGCGCGCACGCTGCCGGCGCACACCTCGTTGGTGGCGCAGCTGTCTGCGCGCGACGTGCACCGGCAGTACCTGGCCGTCGTGGTCGGGGCGCTGGTGTCTGGCGGCACCGCCAAAGGCGCGATCGACCGGCATCCGCGCGATCGCATCCGGATGGCCGTGCGGGACGAAGGCCGGGATGCGGTCACGCATTTCCGGCTGCGTGAACGATTCCGTGCGCACACGTTGTTGGAATGCAGGCTCGAAACCGGGCGCACCCACCAGATCCGGGTGCACATGGCCCACCTCAAGCATCCGATCGTCGGCGATCCGATGTATGGCGGTGCGCTCAAATTGCCGCGCGCCGCCAGCGAAGGGCTGGTGGCTGCCTTGCGTGGATTCAAGCGCCAGGCCTTGCATGCGGAGACCCTGGAATTCGTGCATCCCACCAGCGGCCAGCCGATCCGGGTCAGTGCGCCAGTGCCTGCCGATCTGCAGGCCTTGCTGGTGGCCTTGCGCGGGGACACTGCGGCACACCTGGCGGCGTCGCGTTGATGCCAGGCGTGCCCGCGTTGGTCACGGCAAGTGTGTTGCGCGCGGATTGGCCGGCGCCGCCTGGGGTCCACGCCTTGAACACCATGCGCGGCCCAGCCGGGACTTCGGTGGCGCCCTTCGACAAGTTCGACCTGGGCCTGCGCAATGGCGACGATGCCACGATCGTGGCCGACAACCGGGCGTTGCTGCAACGCGGCCTCGAACTTCCCGCTGCGCCACACTGGTTACGGCAAGTGCATGGCACAACCGTGCACCGGGTCGTCAATCGGGATCCGTCGGCAGGAACGGGCGATGGGATCGGGGCCGAACTCGAACCCGAACCCGAAGCGGATGCGGCGGTGACTGGCGCCAGTGGCGTGGTGCTCGCGGTCCTTACCGCCGATTGCCTGCCGGTGGTGCTTGCCGCGCGCGATGGCAGCGAAGTGGCCGTCGCCCACGCAGGCTGGCGCGGGCTGGCTGCTGGCGTGCTGGAGGCAACGGTGGCGGCAATGCAGGGCGCACCCGGCACGATCATCGCGTGGCTCGGGCCAGCGGCGGGACCGGCGGCGTACGAAGTCGGATCGGAGGTGCGTGACGCCTTCATGGCGCACGATCCGCGCGCTGCCGCTGCATTCGTGCCTACCCGGCACGGCCATTGGAACCTTGATCTTTACGCGCTAGCCCGCCAACGTTTGGCTGGCGCGGGCGTGGCCGCAGTGCATGGCGGCGGCTTGTGCACGATTTCCGATCCGTCGCGCTTCTATTCGCATCGACGTGACCAGCGCAGCGGGCGCATGGCCACGCTGGTCTGGCGCCAACGCTAGCGCCAGCCTCCAGCTGCAGCAAGCGTGGCAGCAAGCCCCTTGCATCGGTCCGGCGCGCCCGCATCTTCATGTTATCGCCGGCCAGGCCGGCCCAGTTCCGGAGATCCGTCCAATGCGCATGGACAAGCTCACATCCCGCTTCCAGCAGGCGCTGGCGGATGCCCAATCGTTGGCCGTCGGCCGCGACCACAACCTGATCGAACCGGCCCACCTGCTGGTGGCGTTGCTCGACGAATCCGGTGGCGGCAGCCGGCCGCTGCTGGCCCAGGCCGGGGTCAACGTGCCGCTGTTGCGCGAGCGACTTGGCGCAGCACTCGATCAGCTGCCGAAGGTGTCGGGCCAGGACGGCAACATCTCGCTGGGCAACGACCTTGGACGCCTGCTCAACGTCGCCGACAAACTGGCGCAGCAGCGGGGCGACGACTTTATTGCCAGCGAACTGTTCCTGCTTGCGGCGTTGGATGACAGTGGTGAGGCCGGACGCGCGCTGAAGGCCGCGGGCGCCACCAAGCCGAAACTGGAAGCCGCGATCGACGCGATGCGCGGCGGACAGAAGGTCCAGGATGAGAATGCCGAAGAAGCGCGCCAGGCGCTGGAGAAATACACGATCGACCTGACCGCGCGGGCCGAGTCGGGCAAACTGGACCCGGTGATCGGCCGGGATGAGGAAATCCGGCGCACGATCCAGGTGTTGCAACGCCGGACCAAGAACAATCCGGTCCTGATCGGCGAGCCTGGTGTCGGCAAGACCGCGATCGTCGAAGGTCTCGCCCAGCGCATCATCAACGACGAAGTGCCCGAGGGCCTGCGCGGCAGGCGCGTGTTGTCGCTGGACATGGGCGCATTGATCGCGGGTGCCAAGTTCCGCGGTGAGTTCGAGGAGCGCTTGAAAGGCGTGCTCAACGACCTGGCCAAGCAGGAAGGCCAGGTGATCCTGTTCATCGACGAATTGCACACCGTGGTTGGTGCCGGCAAGGCCGAAGGTTCGATGGATGCCGGCAACATGCTCAAGCCGGCGCTCGCCCGCGGCGAGCTGCACTGCATTGGCGCCACCACGCTGGACGAATACCGCAAGTACATCGAGAAGGACGCGGCGCTGGAGCGGCGCTTCCAGAAGGTGTTTGTTGGTGAGCCGAGCGTCGAGGACACGATCGCGATCCTGCGCGGCCTCAAGGAGCGCTACGCGGTCCACCATGGCGTGGAAATCACCGACCCGGCCATCGTCGCCGCGGCCACGCTGTCAAACCGTTACATCGCCGATCGCCAGTTGCCGGACAAGGCCATCGACCTGATGGACGAAGCCGCGTCCCGGATCCGCATGGAGATCGACTCCAAGCCCGAGGAAATGGACCGCAAGGAACGCCGCCTGATCCAGCTCAAGATCCAGCGCGAAGCCTTGAAGAAGGAGACCGACGCCGAATCGAAGAAGCGCCTGGCCGACCTCGAATCGGAGATTTCCGTGCTCGAACGCGAGTTCAACGACCTTGAAGAAGTGTGGAAGGCGGAAAAGGCCACCTTGCAAGCCGCCACCCGGGTGAAAGAGCAGCTCGAGCAGGCGCGCCTGGACCTGGAAGCGGCGCAGCGCCGCCAGGACTACGCGGCGATGAGCGAGATCCAGTACGGACGCATCCCGGAGCTGGAGAAACAGCTCGCGGTCGCGCAGGAAGCCGAAAGCAAGGGCTTCACCTTGCTGCATGACCAGGTCTCCGCCGAAGAGATCGCACAGGTGGTGGCGCGCTGGACCGGGATCCCGGTCAGCAAGATGCTCGAGGGCGAACGCGACAAGTTGCTGCGGATGGAAGACCAGCTGCATACGCGGGTGGTGGGCCAGGAGGAAGCGATCAAGGTCGTGTCCGATGCGGTGCGGCGCACGCGTGCCGGCCTGTCGGATCCGGCGCGACCCTCGGGCTCGTTCCTGTTCCTGGGGCCGACCGGCGTCGGCAAGACCGAGCTGACCAAGGCCTTGGCCGAATTCCTGTTCGACAGCAGCGACGCGATGGTGCGGATCGACATGAGCGAGTTCATGGAGAAACACTCGGTGGCGCGACTGATCGGTGCGCCGCCAGGCTACGTCGGCTATGAAGAGGGCGGGTACCTCACCGAAGCCGTGCGCCGGCGTCCGTACAGCGTGATCCTGCTCGACGAGATCGAGAAGGCGCACCCCGACGTGTTCAACATCCTGTTGCAGGTCCTCGACGATGGCCGCCTCACCGACGGGCAAGGCCGCACCGTGGATTTCCGCAACACGGTCATCGTGATGACCAGCAACCTGGGTTCGCATCAAATCCAGGAGCTGGACGGTGATGGCTCGGCCGAGGCCTATACCCAGATGAAGGCGGCGGTGATGGCCGTGGTGCAGGCGCATTTCCGCCCGGAGTTCATAAACCGGCTCGACGACATCGTGGTGTTCCATCCATTGAGCAAGCCGCAGATCAAGCAGATCGCGGGAATCCAGCTGCGCGGTCTGGAGAAGCGATTGGCCGAACGCAACATCGGCCTGGAAGTCTCGGATGCGGCGCTTGCGCTGCTTGGCGATGCAGGCTTCGACCCGGTCTACGGCGCCCGTCCACTCAAGCGCGCGATCCAGGCGCAGCTGGAGAATCCACTGGCGCAGAAAATCCTCGCCGGTGAGTTCCCCGGCGGGACCACGATCCGCGTTGATGTCG
>JBDSOZ010000053.1:0-6291 GCA_039914555.1 Luteimonas sp. | reverse complement strand
GCGCTGGCGCGTGCACAACGCGCCTGTTGCGGCCCGCTGCAAGAGATGATCCCTGCGGCGGCGGTGATGGAAGACGCCATTGTTGAAATGTTTCGCAGCGAATGGCGGTCAAGCAAGCGCCGCGGAGCGCTGCGTTCCATCGTGATCGTCGACGAGGCACCGCATGAGCAATATCTGTATCCGGATGTCCTGCTCTTCCAGGATCTCTTCCGACGCCGTGGCTTCAACGTCATCATCGCCGATCCCTCGGAGTTGTCACTGCACGATGGTGTACTTCGGCATGGTCAGACGACCGTTGACCTGGTCTACAACCGGCTGACGGATTTCTCGCTGGAAGAGCCTGCCAACGCGGTCCTGCGCGAAGCCTACCTCCAGCACGCCATGGTATTGACCCCGCACCCCCGGGCGCACGCGCTCTACGCCAACAAACGCAACCTGGCGCTACTGAGCGACGACCGACAACTGCAGGCGCTTGGCGTACCGGCGTCCAGCCGCGATATCCTGCTGGCCGGAATTCCGGCTACTGAGCGCATCGACCCGAAACACGCCGAGCGATTATGGTCCGCGCGGCGCGGCCTGTTCTTCAAGCCCGCAACCGGCTTCGGCAGTCGTGCCGCCTATCGCGGAGACAAGCTCACCCACCGGGTGTGGCAGGAAATTCTTGCGGGTGACTATGTGGCCCAGGCGATCGTCGCGCCGGGCGAACGCGTCATTGCCAGCCAGTCGTCGCTGCAGACGCTGAAGTTCGATGTGCGCAACTACGTCTACGACGGCGAGGTGCAATGGCTGGCTGCGCGGCTTTATCAGGGCCAGACCACCAATTTCCGGACCCCGGGCGGTGGCTTCGCACCGGTTTATGTTCAGTCGAAAAACGCCCCTGGCAACGCACCTGCTCGCGCCGAACCGGACGGAAGGGAATGACCTTGCCAGGTTCGCGCGATGACAGCGCTTCAAACCTCATCAATACCGAGGGTCCCGGCAAGCCTGGTCTCCAGCTCCCGGTGGGTCGACTACGCATACGCTCGTTGTCACGATAATCTTGATTCAGATCAATTCCACCGAATCCGCAGGCTATAGTATTGGCGATCATGAACCGGTTCCGACACCGCCGTTTACGGACCCGCCTCGCGCTGCTGGCGTTAGTGGCGATGCTGTGGTCCCAGGTGGCGCTCGCGGCACATCCGCTCTGCGTGATGACGGCAATGGCAACGCAGGCTGTGTCAGCCAGCGCCCACGGCGATCATGAATGCCCGACTTCAGAACCATCAGAAAAAGCCATGTGCGACGCGCACTGCGCCCAGGGTGACCTCAACAACGACAGCTCACGCATTCCACCGGTAGCGCCAATGCCACCGGCGATCATGCCGACACTCTGGGCTTTCGTGCCGATTCGGCAGCAGCACCTCCCGCTGGATCGACCATGGCCACATGCGTCATGGAATCGACCTACGGCGAATCCCGCCAGCATTCTATTGATCTGATGCCCGGTTGATGCCTGGCGGTCGCAACCTGCGTCCGTAGCTTTTCGCATCGATCCGACCGTCCATTGACGGCGTGTCCCCCTTGGGCAGTGCCGCACGCTTCACCGCGTGCGGATCCCGCAAGGCAATGAACATGGCATTTTTCCTGATGCGGCCCAGCGGCCGCGCTTCAAGCCCCCATCGGCGTTCGGCCCTGCCCGGACTGACCCTTGGACTGGCCTTGGCCTGGGTAATCCTCGGACAGGCAACCGTACGTGCCGCAGACCCGATACCAGGCCAGGATCTCGCTTCGATCCGCGCCTGGCTCGTCGTCCACAACCCCCAGCTTCGCGCGCTGCAGGCCGAGCGCGAAGCGGCCGAGGCGCGGGTCCTGCCGGCAGGCGCACTGCCTGACCCGATGTTCTCGTTGAACCTGCGCGGGATTGATCCGGATCATCCATCACTGGCGCCGGCCAATGTCGACTCGACGACCTATGCCGTGAGGCAAACCTTCCCGTTGTGGGGCAAGCGTGCGCTGGCGCGCGATGTCGCCCGCGAGCAGGCGCAGGCCACCGGATACGAGCGCGACGCCGTGGAACTGGAGCTCCTGGCGCGCGCCGAGGACGCCTACGTGCGTTATTGGCATGCGCGCGAGGCGGTCGTCGTCATCGACCGCATGATCGGGCTGGTCAGGCAGGTCGAGGAGATCGCAGGTGTGCGCTATGCGCTGGGCATGGCTGCACAGCAGGATTCAATCCGCGCACAGGTCGAGCAGACCACCCTGCAGCAGGCACGCATCGAGCGCCTTGCCGCGCGCAGTGAAGCGATGGCCGCGCTCAATGCGGTGCTTGGCCGCCGCGCCGATGCACCGCTTGCCGAGCCCGCCGCGGCGCCGACACTCACGGTGGCCGACGCGTCTTCATTGACGGAGGCCCTGGCCCGCGTGGAGCGCGGCTCGCATCCCGAGCTGAAAGCCAGTGCTTCGATGGCGGCCGCTGCCAACCGCAACGTGACACTGGAGCGGCGCAACCGCTATCCCGACATCACCGTGGGTGTCGGTTCGATGCAACGTGGCAACCGGGTCGAAGGATACGAAATGATGCTTGAAGTCGAAATCCCGTTTCAGCAGCGCGCCCGCCGCGAGCGCGAGCGCGAAGCGCGTCTGCGCGAAGATGCCGCCCTCGCCCGCAGCGACGCCACGCGCGATGACCTGGAGGGTCGCCTTGGCGCAGCCTGGGCGCGCTGGAGCAGCGCCCGCGAACGACGTCAACTCACCGAAAAGACCCTGCTGCCCCAGTCCGAGGCGAACTTCAAGTCGGCCATGGCCAGTTATCAGGTCGGCGCGGTCGATTTCGGCACCCTGCTTGCCGCCTTGAGCGGGTGGCAAGGCGCGGATCTGGCGCGACTGGATGCGCAACGTGACGAACTTCTCGGCGCCGCCGCCATGCGCGCCATCGATGGAGATATCCGATGAAACGTTCCTACTACTGGGCTGGAGCAATCGTTGCTCTCCTCTTGGCTGTGCTCGCAGGCTGGTTCATCGGCCGCGGTACTGAATCTGGGGCAGACACCGGAACCACGGACGCAACCGCCGCGCAGCCGCGCAAGGTGCTTTATTACCGCAACCCGATGGGCCTGGCCGACACCTCGCCGGTGCCGAAGAAGGACTCGATGGGGATGGACTACATCGCTGTCTACGAAGGCGGCGAAGCACCGGCAAAACCTGGCACCGTGGTGTTGTCGCCGGAAAAGGTCCAGAAGCTCGGCGTCCGCACCGCGCCGGTGCGACGGCAGGGCCTCTCGCCGAGCATCCGTGCCAGCGCGACCGTCCAGGTGGACGAAACCCGTCAATACGTGATCGCGCCCAAGTTCGAAGGCTGGGTCGAACGCTTGTTTGCCAACCAGACGGGGATGTCGGTCCGTCGCGGCCAGCCGTTGCTGTCGGTCTACAGTCCGGAACTGGTGGCTGCACAGAACGAATATCGCATCGCCGACAGTGCTGCCCGCAAGCTGCAGGACAGTGATCCCGACAGCGCAGCCACGATGCGTCGCCTGCGCGATGCCTCCCGCGCGCGCCTGAAAAATTGGGATATCAGCGATGCGCAGCTCGCCAAGCTCAATCAAGAGCATGTCGGGCACGACCAGACTCGCGGCAACCTGATCCTGACCTCGCCGGCCAATGCGGTGGTCGTCGACAAGCCCATCGTGCAGGGAGCCCGCTTTGCTCCCGGTGAAACCATCCTGCGCCTGGCCGACCTGTCCACGGTATGGGTGATCGCCGACGTGCCGGCCTCGAGCGCCGGTCGTGTGACGGTGGGCCAACACGCCACCTTCCAGTCACCCACCCTGCCGGGTGAGACATTTTCCGGACAGGTCACGTTCGTGCAGCCCGTAATCGATGCGGCGACACGCAGCCTCGGGGTACGCGTTGCGCTGGCCAATCCCGACGGCGTATTGCGGCCGGGATTGTTTGGCGATTTGAGCTTGGCCCAGGATGCATCCGCGGCCGTGCTGACCGTACCGCGCTCGGCCGTGCTCGACAGCGGCACGCGTCAATTGGTGCTGGTGCAGGTTGCAGAAGGTCGGTTCGAGCCGCGCACGGTGGTTGTGGGCGAACGCTCGGGCGATGTGGTCGAGATTCGCCAGGGCGTCAGCGAAGGCGAACTGGTGGTGGTGTCGGCGAACTTCCTGATCGATGCCGAAAGCAACCTGCAATCGGCACTGGAGGGCATGAGCAGCCGCGGCGCGCAGCCCGCGGCACCGACGACGCCTGGCAGCGCGGCACACGACCATTCCGCGATGGAGCACTGACGTGCTTTCGCGCCTCATCGAATGGTCGGTTCGCAACGTGTTCCTGGTGCTGGTGATGGCCATCGCGCTGACGGCCGGCGGCATCTACGCGGTGATGAATACCCCGCTGGACGCGCTTCCGGATCTGTCAGACGTGCAGGTGATCGTGTTCACCGAGGTGCCAGGCCAAGGGCCACAGGTGGTCGAAGACCAGGTCACCTACCCGCTCACCACCGCGATGTTGGCGGTACCGCGCTCCAAGGTCGTGCGCGGCTTCTCGTTCTTCGGTGCGTCGTTTGTCTATGTGATCTTCGAAGACGGCACCGACATCTACTGGGCGCGTTCGCGCGTGCTCGAATACCTCAACTTCGCCTCGAAGAAGCTGCCCGCGGGAGTAACGCCCACGCTGGGCCCGGATGCCACCGGCGTCGGCTGGGTCTACCAGTACGTGCTGGAAGGCAAGCAGAAGTCGCTTGATGAGTTGCGCGCGATCCAGGATTGGTACGTGCGCTACCAGCTGACCAAGGCGCCCGGCGTGGCCGAGGTCGCCAGCGTCGGTGGTTTCGTGCGGCAGTACTCGGTCACCGTGGACCCGGGCAAGCTGCGTCAATACGGCGTGCCGCTCTCGCGCATCTCCGAGGTGATCGCGCAGAGCAATCGTGACGTCGGCGGCCGGGTCATCGAGATGACCGAAACAGAGTACATGGTGCGCGGACGCGGCTATTTGCGCGGCATCGAAGACATCGAGAACCTGGTGCTCAAGTCCGACGCCGGCATCCCGGTGCTGATTGGCGACATCGCCCACGTTGAACTGGTTCCTGATGAGCGCCGCGGCATCGCCGAACTCAACGGCGAAGGCGAGACCGTCGCCGGGATCGCCGTGGCCCGCTACGGCGAAAACGCGCTGTCGGTCATCAACAACCTCAAGCAGAAGATCACTGAAATCCAGGCCGGTCTGCCCGCCGGCGTGACCATCCGGGCCGTGTATGACCGCTCTGACCTGATCAACCACGCAATCTCCACCCTGCGCAAGACGCTGCTCGAGGAAAGCCTCATCGTGGCGCTGGTCTGCATCCTGTTCCTGTTCCACGTACGTAGCGCCTTGGTCGCGATCGTGATGCTGCCAGTAGGTGTACTGATCGCGTTCATCGCGATGCGGGCGCTGGGGATGAACTCCAACATCATGAGCCTGGGCGGGATCGCGATCGCGATCGGCGCGATGGTGGATGCGGCGATCGTCATGATCGAGAACGCGCACAAGCACATCGAGCGAGCCGACGGCAGCAAGCCCCGGATCCAGCTGATTATCGATGCGTGCAAGGAGGTCGGGCCGGCGCTGTTTTTCAGCCTGCTGATCATCACCGTGTCGTTCCTGCCGGTGTTCGCGCTGGAGGCGCAAGAGGGGCGGCTGTTCCATCCGCTGGCCTTCACCAAGACCTTCTCGATGGCCGGTGGCGCCCTGCTCTCAGTCACGCTGGTGCCGGTGTTGATGCTGCTGTTCGTCCGCGGCAAGATCCTGCCAGAACAAAAGAATCCGGTGAACCGTTTCCTGATCGCGATCTACCGGCCGGTGATCGCGGTCGTGCTGCGGCACAAGGGCGCGACGCTGGGGGTTGCAACGCTGGTGCTGATGGTCAGCCTGTGGCCGGCTTCGAAGTTGGGCAGCGAGTTCATGCCGACCCTCAACGAAGGGACCCTCCTCTACATGCCGGCGTCGCTGCCTGGCATGTCGGTGACCACGGCCGCCGAACTGTTGCAGCAGCAGGACCGCATCATCAAGGGCTTCCCCGAGGTCGAGTCGGTGTTCGGCAAGGCCGGTCGCGCGCTGACCGCGACCGATCCGGCGCCGCTGGAAATGTTCGAGACCGTCGTCAACCTCAAGCCCGAGGCGCAATGGCGCGACGGCATGACGGTTGACAAGCTGATCGCCGAGATGGACCAGGCCTTGCAGTTCCCGGGCGTGGCCAACTCCTGGACGATGCCGATCAAGGCGCGCACCGACATGCTGTCCACCGGTATCCGCACGCCGATCGGCATCAAG
>JBDSOZ010000046.1:0-3416 GCA_039914555.1 Luteimonas sp. | reverse complement strand
ACCGGGCTGGGTCAGTCGAGTATAAGGCCCGGCATTCACCTGCCATCTGCACCTGTTTCCGTTTCCTGCCGCCTTGGGGCACCATGCGCCTTGGCCCGGATGGCGAAACTGGTAGACGCAAGGGACTTAAAATCCCTCGGCCGCAAGGCCATGTCGGTTCGATTCCGACTCCGGGCACGTTGCATCGGTCGCGCGTTATCCTCATCGCACCGCCATGACCGGAAACCGCGAAGATGCGTTACGCCGCCTATGCTGCCAGCGTCCTGCTGACCCTGTTGTGCCTGCTGATGGTGTCGGTCAGCGGGCGGTGGTACTGGGGTGTCGCGGGCTTTGGCCTGCTGGCGTTGCTGGGTACCGTGGACATCCTGCAACGTCGCAGCACCCTGCGGCGCAACTATCCGTTGCTGGCGTATTTCCGTTACGGGCTCGAGTCGATCGGTCCGGAAATCCGACAGTACTTCATCGAACGCGACACCGAGGAGATGCCGTTCTCGCGCGAGCAGCGCACCTTGATCTACCAGCGCGCCAAGAGCCAGATCGATGTGGTTCCTTACGGCAGCGAACATGACGTCTACGGCACGCGCTACGAATGGATCAACCATTCGGTGATCCCAACCCGGCACGTCTCGCCGGATTTCCGCATCCAGATCGGGTCGCAGGCCAGCCAGCCGTACATGGCCAGCGTGCTCAACATCTCGGCGATGAGTTTCGGCGCGCTATCGGCCAATGCGATCCGGGCGCTCAATGCCGGCGCCAGGGCAGGGGGTTTCTACCACGACACCGGCGAGGGTTCGATTTCCTCCTATCACCGCGAAAACGGCGGCGACCTGGTCTGGGAAATCGGTTCGGGTTATTTCGGTTGCCGTGACAGCGAAGGTGGTTTCGATGAAGAAAAGTTCGCCGAGCAGGCCACGACCGACCAGGTCAGGATGATCGAGATCAAACTGTCGCAGGGCGCCAAGCCAGGCCATGGCGGTGTCCTGCCGGCCGCCAAGGTCACCGCCGAAATCGCACGGACGCGGGGCGTACCGGAGGGCGAGGACTGCGTCTCCCCGGCGCGACATTCCACCTTCGACACCCCCGTGGGCCTGCTCGAGTTCGTCGACCGCCTGCGCAAGCAGTCCGGCGGTAAGCCGACCGGTTTCAAGCTGGTGATCGGGCATCCCTGGGAGTGGTTTGGTATCGCCAAGGCCATGCACGAGAGCGGCATCCTGCCCGACTTCATCGTGGTCGACGGGGCTGAAGGCGGCACCGGCGCGGCACCGGCGGAATTCATCAATTTCGTCGGGGTGCCCATGCACGAGGGCCTGATGCTGGTCCACAACACCCTGGTCGGCCTGGACCTGCGCAAGCAGGTCAAGATCGGTGCGGCGGGCAAGATCACTGGCGGTTTCGACATCGCGCGCACCCTGGCCATGGGGGCGGACTGGTGCAACTCCGCACGCGGCTTCATGTTCTCGCTGGGCTGCATCCAGGCGCAGACCTGCCACAACGACCTGTGTCCCACCGGCATCACCACCCAGAACCCCCGCCGCTGGAAACACCTGGATGTCGCCGACAAATCCAGCCGGGTCGAGCAGTTCCATCGCAACACGCTGTTGGCCCTGCGCGACATGCTGGCAGCGGCAGGGCTGGAGCATCCAGACCAGCTGGGGCCGGAACACATCTTGCGCCGGGTCTCGCCGGTGGAAGTACGCTCGCTGGCGGCGCTGTACCCGTTCCTGGAAGCCGGCGAGTTGCTGGATGGCAATTCGACCGACCACGCCGTTTTCAGGGAGTTCTGGAACGTGGCGCGCAGCGATTCGTTCGCGCCTCCTGGCAAGGTACGCACGCTGCGTGGCGGCCAATTGCTGTAGGCTTGACTGCTGTAGACCGCCAGCGGGCTACAGCAGGTCGAGCACGCGTTCGGGCGGTCGACCGATCACGGCGCGGCCGTCATGGACGAAAATCGGTCGTTCAATCAGTTCAGGGTTCGTCACCATCGCTTCGAGCAGCGAAGTATCGTCCAAGCTTGCATCCGCCAAGCCCAGGTTTGCGTATTTTGGTTCACTGATACGCAGCAGGCCGCGTGGCGGAAGGCCCAACATGCCGAGGACGGTGCGCAGCTCATCAGCGCTGGGTGGCCGCTCGAGATAGTTGACGATCTCCGGTGTGATGCCACGCTCCTGCAGCAAGGACAACGCGGCTCGTGATTTGGAGCATCCTGGATTATGGAACAGGCGCATGGCAATTCCGTCGGGTGCGAAGGGCGCTTTGCAACATAGCCCAAACAATACTGAACAGGCAGGCTCTATGCTTTTAGGCATTGGTTAGGTGCCTGAAGCAGGCATCAGCAATCCAATTGAACGTGAAGTCGCACCAGTAGCAACAACCCAGGGGTGGGCGCTTTATGGCGGGTTTGCATCAGATCCAGCGTTGGCATGCCGCGCGTGGCGCGGCGCTGGGCCAAGCAAATAAAGGACGCTGCTGTCCCCCGGGCACCCGTGCACGGACTGGATGGCGCGCATGATCGACCTGCATTGCCACATATTGCCTGCGATTGACGATGGCGCCATTGACCTCGACATGGCGCTGGAAATGGCGCGCATGGCGCAGGCCGATGGCATCCGCACCATCGCCTGCACGCCACACATCTATCCGGGCATGTACGAGAACACGGCCGCTGGCATCCGGGCTGCGATCGCCGAATTCCAGGCCATCCTCGATCGCGAAGGCATTGCGTTGCACCTTGTCGAAGGCGCCGATGTCCACCTGACCCCGGACCTGCTGGCCGATATCCACAAAGGCCTGATACCCACCTTGGCCGGCTCGCGTTACTTGCTGCTGGAGCCGCCGCACCACGTCGCGCCACCGCGTTTCGAGGAGTCGGTTTTCCGGTTGATGGCCGCAGGCCTGGTTCCGGTGATCACCCATCCCGAGCGCCTGCGCTGGATCGAGGAGCATTACGACGTCTTCGAGCGCCTGGCCGACCGCGGCGCCTGGATGCAGATTACCGCTGGTGCGTTGACCGGGCGCCATGGCGAGCGCCCCCAGTACTGGGGACAGCGGATGCTGGACGAGGGCAGGGTCCACCTGTTGGCCACCGACGCCCACCACCCCCGTCACCGACCGCCATTGCTGGAAGAGGCACGCCTCGCTGCGATCGCGCGGATCGGCGAGGAAGCCGCCAATCACCTGGTCCTGACCCGCCCGCAGGGCATCCTCGATGACGTCGCGCCGGCGCAGCTGCCAGCAGTGGAAGTGCCACATCGCAGTCGCGGGGCGGCACGCCCGTTTTGGCAAAGGGTACTAGGTCGTGCATAATGGCAGAAGTATGTGATATCTCCTTGATTAGCTTAAACGTTGATTAGCTTAAATGCGTCATCCGGTGCTCCCCCAATAGAGTCGCCATGAATTTGTCCCGTGTCACCCTCATC
>JBDSOZ010000041.1:0-14019 GCA_039914555.1 Luteimonas sp. | reverse complement strand
GTGGCGCAAGGCCGCCGCTACCTGTCTAGCAACATTGCCCAGGGCATGGCGTTGGCGGGGTTGAACGACCGTGAGTCGCCATTTGATGCGCTCTCGGCACGCGAACTCGAAGTTGCGCTGCTACTGGTGCAAGGCCTGCGCCAGGAAGATATCGCGCGTCGGCTCAGCCTCAGCGCGAAGACCATCAATACCCATAAATCGCGCCTGTTCGACAAGCTCGCCATCCGCGACAACATTGCGCTGGCGCGGATGGCCGGCCATTACGGCCTTGCGGAGCCGATGTAGCGTCCGGTCAAGGGCTGTGTTGTTCTTCCCCATAGTTTGGCGAGACCGGCGTCGGCATGGTGTCGAACAATCCGGGTGTCGGCGCGGCGGGCACGACCGGTTCCACCTGCGCGATTTCCACGTCGTTTGCCGGCTCGACCGCCAATGGTGCCTGGATGACTGGCTGCGGCTCGAACGCCTGCGGTTCGAACGCCTGCGGCTCGATCGGCTGAGGTGCAGGCGGGGCCGATGTTGGCGCCGTCGGTTCGTCGTCTTCGAAGTCGAACTCGGGTTGCGAGCGCTGGGCCAGCGCCGGGTCACCAGGCATGGCTTGGTCGTGTTCGTTCGCGTCGTCCTGGCCATTGCCGTCGGCGGCACTGGCTTCTCCGTTGCCACGACGACGACGACGACCGCCTCGACGACCGCGACGGCGACGGCCAGCCGCTTCACCGGCTGCGTCCTGGACGCCTTCGCCTTCGGCTTCGCCCGTGCCCTGGCCCTGCTGGTCGACCTGCATCGCATCGGTCGCATCGCCCATTGCCGGCGCGGCAGCAATGACTGCGGCAGCGGTGGCGGCGGGGGTGAGTGAGGTAACTGGCTCGGGCGCTACCGCAATGTTGTTGATGAGCGGATCCATCTCGGCATCACGCGTGGGGTCTGGCCTTGGCGTACGCGGGGCCCGCGGCGGCTGTGGTTGCTTCGGTGCGCGCGGCTGCTTTTGCTGCTTTGGTGCCTGCTCGTTGCGCGGCTTGTCGTGCTTCGGCTGGGCTGCGGCTTGCGGTGCTTGTGCGTTGCCGCCATTGCGACGCTGGCCATCGCGGTTGCGACCACCACCGCCACCGCCACCGCCACGACCATCGCGACGCGGACCGCGCTCGCCTCGATCATTGCGATCGCTGCGTGGATCGCGTTCGTTGCGATCATGCGCGCCCGATTGAGCGGGTTTTGCGCGTGGTGCCGGAGTCGAGTCGGCAGGCCCGAATAAACCGAGGATCCGGTCCAGCAGGCCGGGCTTGCGCGCCGGAGCGCGGCGGGTGGCAGCGGTGATTGGCGCGACTTCTTCCTCGCGCGGCTCGCGGATCGGCGCTGGCTGGGCCGGGCGCACGTTGGTCACGGCAGCTTGCGCCGGGACGTTGAGATTGGACTTGGTCAGGGCAATCGTGGCCAGTTTGCGCGGGGTACCGCGCTGGTAACTGGGCTTGCCGGTTTCCTCGCCCATCTCATTCCCGCGCAGGCGCGTGACTTCGTAGTGCGGGGACTGCAACTGGTCGTCGGCGACGATCACGATCGGTGCACCGTGGCGCTGTTCGATTTCGGCCAGCGCCCTGCGCTTCTCGTTGAGCAGGTAGTTGGCGATTTCGACCGGGGCCTGCACCAGTACCTGTCCGGTGTTGTCCTTCATCGCGTGCTCTTCAGCCACGCGCACGATCGACAGCGACAGCGACTCGATGCTGCGCATGCGGCCGTGGCCTTCGCAGCGTGGGCATACCAGTTGGCTGGATTCCCCCAGTGACGGACGCAGGCGCTGGCGTGACATCTCCAGCAGGCCGAAGCGTGAGATCCGCCCCAGCTGAACCCGCGCGCGGTCCGAACGCAGTGCATGCTGCAACTTGTTCTCGACGTCGCGCTGGTGCTTGTTGGACGCCATGTCGATGAAATCGATCACCACCAGGCCGCCCAGGTCGCGCAGGCGCATCTGGCGCGCGACTTCTTCGGCCGCCTCCAGGTTGGTGTTGAACGCGGTTTCCTCGATGTCGCCGCCCTTGGTGGCCCGCGCCGAGTTGACGTCGACAGCAGTCAGGGCCTCGGTCTGGTCGATGACCAGGGCGCCACCCGAGGGCAGCCGCACTTCGCGCTCGTAGGCGCCTTCGATCTGGGATTCGATCTGGAACCGGTTGAACAGCGGCACCTCGTCGGTGTAGTGCTTGAGCTTGCGCAGGTTGTGCGGCATCACCTGCTGCACGAACTCGCGGGCTTCCTCGTACATCTCTTCGGTGTCGACCAGGATCTCGCCGACGTCCGGGCGCATGTAATCGCGCAGGGCGCGGATGATCAGGCGCGACTCCTGGTAGATCAGGAACGGGGCCGGTTTGCTCAGTGCCGCTTCGGCGACCGACTTCCAGACCTGCAGCAGGTAATCAAGGTCCCACTGCAGTTCTTCGGCATCGCGGCCCACGCCGGCGGTGCGGATGATCACGCCCATCTCGTCGGGAATGTTCAGCGCATCCATCGCGCGCTTGAGCTCGGCCCGATCCTCGCCCTCGATCCGGCGCGAGACGCCGCCCGCGGTGGGTGAGTTGGGCATCAACACCATGTAGCGGCCGGCCAGCGAGATGAAGGTGGTGAGGGCGGCGCCCTTGTTGCCGCGCTCTTCTTTCTCCACCTGGACCACGACTTCCTGGCCTTCACGCAACAGTTCCTTGAGGTTGGCCTGGTTGGCGTCGACCCCAGCCTGGAAATAGTCGCGGGAGATTTCCTTCAGCGGCAGGAAACCATGGCGCTCACCACCGTACTCGACGAACGCTGCTTCCAGCGAAGGTTCAAGCCGGGTAATGCGGCCCTTGTAGATATTGGACTTCTTCTGCTCTTTGGCAGGTTGCTCGATGTCGATGTCGTACAACGACTGGCCATCGACAATTGCGACGCGCAGTTCTTCTGCCTGCGTCGCGTTGATCAGCATGCGTTTCATTGGGGCGTTCCTCGCGCGCTCCGCCCTTTGCAGGACTAGCTCGCGGCAACGCCGTGGGCGTACCGCCTCTGGATACCGCAGGCCCCTGTTGCGCGTGCACTGCCGTTGTAGGCGATGCAAGCCGCGCGGCCGGAGCCTCTCGTTTTCCAGCGCTGCGACACCACGGCTGGCCGCGGGAGCGCTTGTTCTCTATGTTCAGTGTTGCCAGGCCGGTGTCGCACACCATGGTGCGACACCCGGGTCGTGTTCAGCGCCGGCGTCTTCACGCCGGGCGATGTCCGGATTTGCCAACGAGCCGCTAACATGTCCGCCCCGGGGGCGGTGGTTGCGCACTACTGCCGGAATCGCGGGGAGGCGGGCTTTCGGCCCAATTTTCGGGATCCTGTCCGCCGCGGCGGTCGGGACTCCAACTCCCTGCGAAATCAAACCCTTATCTCGCCCGGCGAGTGTACCAGATCAAGGCTTGCCAATGACCCTCCCAGCGTCCCCGGAACGTGCCCCCGGCAGTGCCCGCAACGTACTTGTGTCCGAAGACCGGGCCGGCCAGCGCCTGGACAATTACCTGTTGAACCTGCTCAAGGGTGCCCCGCGCAGCCTGGTCTACAAGCTGGTGCGCTCCGGACAGGTCCGGATCAATGGCGGCCGGGTCCGTGCCGATCGCAAGCTGGAGGAGGGGGACGAGATCAGGATTCCACCCGTGCGGCTGGATCCGCCCGGGGAAAAGGGCAGCCCGGCCAAGGGGCTGCTGGCGGCGATGGAGGCCAGCATCGTGTTCGAAGACGCGCGCCTGCTGGTGGTCGACAAGCCCTCGGGCGTCGCCAGCCATGGCGGCAGCGGCATTTCCTTTGGCGTCATCGAGACCTTGCGGGCGCTGCGGCCGCGCGAGTCGCTGGAGCTGGTGCACCGGCTGGACCGGGATACGTCCGGGGTGCTGGTGGTGGCCAAGAAGCGCTCGGCCCTGTCGGAATTGCAGGCGTTGATGCGTGAAGACGGTGGTCGCGGCGGCGGCCTGCGCAAACGCTATCTGGCGCTGCTCACCGGGCGCATGCCCGACGGGGTCATGAGCGTGGACGCGCCGTTGCATGTCGGCCTGCGCCAGGGCGGCGAGCGCCACGTCCAGGTCCACGATCAGGGTAAACCGTCGCTGAGCCACTTCAAGCTGCTGGAGCGTCGGGGCGGGCAGTCCTACTGCGAAGTCAGGATCGAAACCGGCCGGACCCACCAGATTCGCGCGCACGCCTTGCACTTCGGCCACCCCGTGGCCGGTGACGACAAATACGGCGACCCCGAAGTCAATGCGCGCCTGCGCCGAAATATCGGTCTCAAGCGGCTGTTCCTGCACGCCGCGTCGCTGGAGTTCGCGCTCGATGCGGGCAAGAGCCCCTATGTGCTCAGCGCGCCATTGCCACCTGAGCTGCTCGACGCCCTCGATCAGCTGGGATAAAGCTCGGTGGCGCGCGCGGCGCAGATGAAATCGTTCTCCGAAAGCCCACCCACGTCGTGGGTGCTGTAGCGCACGACGCAGCGGTCATAGTGGACGGATAGGTCGGGATGGTGATCCTCTCGATTGGCCATGTGCGCCAGCGCGTTCACGAACGACAGGGTGCGGTAGTAGTCCTTGAAGCCGAACGTGCGCACCAGGGCTTTGGCGTCCTCGGCCAGTTCCCAACCCGGCACCTGGGGCAACAGTTCATCGACGCGGACTTGCGGCAAGCGATCACCGCTGCCCTTGCGGGCACTGCAGTGACCCTGAACCAGTGGCGTGGAGTCGGTCATGGTGGGCATCCTCGGGGCGGGGGACCGCTAGAATAGCCCCATGATCCAGATTTCCGAGTCTGCGCAGTCCCATTTCCGCAAGCTGCTCGATCGAGAAGGCCTGCCCGGGATTGGCGTGCGCCTGTCGGCGCACAAACCGGGCACTTCCAATGCTGACGTGCGCCTGGAATTCGCTGAACCTGCCGATCTGGGCGGCGATGAGTGGGCGGTCGATTGCGAGGGCTTCACCTTGTGGGTGGATGCGGCCAGTGTCCGTTTCCTCGACGGCGCCGAGATTGATTACGAGCACAAGCCCACCGGCGGCCAGTTGCAGATCCGCGCCCCGAAAATCAAGGGCGAGGCGCCTGGCGCGTCGGCTTCCATCGTCGAGCAGGTGCAGTGGCTGATCGAGCACGAGATCAATCCACAACTGGCGATGCACAAGGGTCACGTTGAATTGCAGGTGGTGACCGCCGAAGGTGTGGTGGTGCTGCGGTTCGGTGGCGGTTGCCACGGCTGCGGTATGGTCGACGTCACCCTCAAGCAAGGCATCGAGAAGACCTTGCTGGCGCGCGTGCCAGGCGTGACTGCGGTTCGCGACAGTACCGACCACGACAGTGGCCAGGCGCCGTACATGCCGCGCGGCAGCGACTGACCTGGCTTCGGCACGAGTGTTCACCTCGGCCGAACTGATCGAAGCCCTGCGCCGGCGCACGCGCAGGTCGCTGCGTCCTGAAACACCGGCGGGTGAATTCCCGCCAGGCTGGCAGTCCTGGTTCGCAGACCTGCGCCGCCACCTCGGGTCGGTGAGTGGCGCAAAAGCGGAGGCGTTCGTTGCCCTGCTGATGGCGCGCGAGTTGCGCGCGCGTCCGCGGCGCAGCATGCGACTCAACCGGTGGCAGGCATTCAACACGCTCTGGCGCCAGCAATGGCACCCCGTTGGTGCAGAAGCACGTTGGCAACGGATCATGGCGTTGACAATCGCGGTGGTGTCGCAGTTGCTGTTTGCGTTGTTCGTGATCTGGCTGGCGTACGCCCGCTACGGCGGCGAGCCGGTGCCGCTGGGCGAGGACGTGGTGCAAGTGGAATTCATTGGCGATGGCACCCCGGTCGACGAAGGTGGCGGCAAGCCTTCGGGCGCGCGTCCGCAGCCGAAGTCGCCTGCGGACGATTCATCGTCCCCAGCGGCATCGCGCGCCACGGCCGCGGTGCCGCCACACGAGCAACCGTCGGATGCGGCGCCGGCCCAGCCAGCGCTGGCCCAATCGGAGGCCGTACCGCAACCGCCGGTCCCGGTCGAAACATCGCAACCCTTGCAAGTCACCGAAGTGGCCGAGCCGGATGCCGCACTGGTCGTGCCACCAACCCGGCAACGCAGCGTGCAACTGCCACAGGCATCGATCGAAGTCCCGACCTTGCAAACGCAACCGGAGGCGCTGCCATCACCGGCGCCACCGATGCCGGCAGCTGTGATGCGTGAGGTCCGGTTGCAGACCCAAAACGTGCGCGTGCCAGGCTTGAACCGCGAGGCGGAATCCTTGCCGGCTCCGGGTCCACCGTTGCCACGCGTGGCCGAGCGCCAGTTGCAACAACGCGAAGGCAAGGTCAGCGCTCCCGGATTGAAAGCGTCGGCCGATTCCCTGTCTTCATCGGCATCCTCGCCGGGCGCGGCGTCCGGATCCGCACCTGCATCCGGCGTGTCCGGTGCGGCGGCGGCCGTGGCCCCGGGGGCATCCTCGACCCAGGCCCAAGGCAACGGCGCAGGGCCGAAATCCACGTCCAAGCCCGGTGCCTGGACTTCGCCCAAGGCGGGCGATGACTGGGGACTGTCGGATCGAAATCGCGACGGGGGGCAGCGCGGCGCGTCCAGCCTGTTTGATGAAAACGGCCGGCCACGAATCCCGCCGATGGTTGTCACCGAAAACATCAAGGACCTGGATCGCGCGGGAACCTGGTTGAAGCGGCCCCCGAACAACTACTCACCCACGATGTTCGATCGCTATTGGCTGCCCGGCGAAAACCTGCTGCAGGAGTGGGTGCGACGTGGCGTACGCGAAGTGATGATTCCAGTGCCGGGCACCTCCAAGAAAATCCGGTGCGTGGTTTCGATCCTGCAACTTGGCGGCGGATGCGGGGTGACCGATCCGGACATGCAGGACCAGGAAGCTGGCGCACGACCGCCACCGGACGTTCCGTGGAAGCCCGAACTGCAGGATCGCTAGGCAGGCAAGGATCGCCAGGCAGGCAGCAAGGGCCGGCAACGCCAACCGGCGGCTACAGGTGGCTGAGATCGCGTAGCTGGGTCGGCTGGGAGCCAAACCAGGCCGCGAGATCGGCGATCTGCTGGTCGGTGAGATTCGCGGCCTGCGACGCCATGATCAGGTTGCCACGGTCGCCGTCGCGGTACATCTGTAGCGAATGGGCGAGGTAATCGTGGTATTGGCCACCGAGTTTCGGATAGCTCGGATCGAGCGGCACATTGCCTGATGCACCGTGGCAGTCAACGCAGGACTGACCCGTTTTCGCATTGCGGGTGTTGGCGAGTTTCTGGCCAGCCTCGGCGTGACCAACCGGAAGTCCGGCTGATGAGCGGGTGTGGCCCGCGGCGCGATCGGCCGACGAATGCTCCGCCGGTGTCTGCCCTGACGGGCTGCAGCCGGCGACCAGGCCGAGGGAGGTGAGCAACGCGGCAGCGATGAATGTGGACTTCATGGGGCGGCTCATTTCAGGCTCGACAGGTAGGCGGCGATGTCGGCGATGTCCTGGGCGGAGAAACTCTCGGCCTGGGCCTGCATCGTCGGGTGCTTGCGGGTGCCCTGCTGGTATTCGGTGATCGCATTGACCAGGTACGGGGCGGCCTGGCCGCCAATCCTGGGCACGTGATAGTTCGGATAGGCGTTCTTGTACCCCGGAATTCCATGGCAACCCTGGCAGGTATAGGTGAGCTGCTTGCCGGCAGCGGCGTTGCCGACCGGGGTTGCCGGGGCTGCCGGGGCCGCGGAGACAGCAGCCGGGGCGGGTGCTTCGGGGGATTCCTGCGCAGCAGCGCCAGTGGCGAGCAGCAGGCAGGAGAAAAACAACAACGTTCGGATCATCGGCTTGTCCGCAATGATGAGACGGGAAGAGTGGCGTTCCACTGCAACGCTAATGGCACGCAATTCCGTCAGTATAGCGACCTCGCTGCTGCAACCCAATTGCGGGGCAACAGTGACGGCACCGCAAAACGACACCATGACCTCTGGCGCATATCGCGTTGGGGTCCGGTGATATACCTTGATACCACACCCCACAACGAGTCTTCCGTCATGACCTGTCCGCCCGACCCAATCCGTGGCCGGCTAGCCCGTGCCCGTGCGCCTATCGTGGTTCCGGCGCTGCTTTGCCTGCTGGTTGCCGGGGTGCTGGCGCTTGCCGCTTGCAACAAAGGTGCGGACGCGGATGCGGCGAAAAACGGCGACGACAAGGGCCCCGAGGCGGTCACGGTCGAGGTGGCCAAGGTTGACCGCCATGCTATTGCCGCGAGTTATTCGGGCACCGCGGCACTTGAGGCACGCGCCGACTCGCAAGTGGTCGCGAAGACTTCCGGCGTCGCCTTGGCAGTGATGGCAGAGGAAGGCCAGCACGTGCGCGCCGGCCAGGTGCTGGTGCGGCTGGATTCGGCGCGCGCGCAGCTGCAGGCAGCACAGAGTTCGGCGCAGATGCGCAAACTCGAGGCCAATTACGCCCGTTCTCTGCAGTTGTCCAAGCAGCAGTTGATCAGTGCCAACGACTTCGACCAGATCAAATACGACCTGGAGAATGCGCGGGCTGCCAATCGCCTGGCCAACCTCGAATTGTCCTACGCCAACGTCAAGGCCCCGATCACGGGCGTGATTGCGATGCGCTCGATCAAGGCTGGCAACTTCGTCCAGATCAACACGCCGATTTTCCGCATCGTCGACATTGACAAGCTCGAGGCCACGCTCAACGTGCCGGAGCGCGAGCTGGCGACGCTCAAGGCCGGGTTGCCGGTGGAATTGAAAGTCGATGCACTGCCTGGAAAGACCTTCCAGGGCACCGTCGATCGGGTGGCACCGGTGGTCGATGCCGGCAGCGGCACCTTCCGCGTGATCTGCGCTTTCGACAACGCCGGCGTCTTGCAGCCGGGCATGTTCGGGCGCCTGCAGATCGATTACGACCGCCGCGCCAACGCGCTGGCCATCCCGCGCGCCGCGCTGCTTGAAGACGACACCAAGCCGTCGGTGTTCGTGGTCCGCGAAGGCAAGGCGCAGCGGGTCCAGGTCACCCTGGGTTACACCGAGGGTGAGTGGGCGGAAGTTCGCGCCGGCCTCAAAGAAGGCGAAAGCGTGGTGGTCGCCGGCAAGACCGCCGTGCGTGACGGCGTCGCAGTGCAGGTGATCGGGGCCGGCAAGTGAGTTCCCCGATCGGGCCGGCCACCGGCGGCGGACTGGTCGGTTTCGCGACCCGCCGTCGGGTAACCGTGGCAATGGTTACGTTGACGTTCGTGTTGTTCGGGCTGATTGCGCTGGGCGACCTCAAGGTCAACCTGCTTCCCGACCTGAGCTATCCGACGCTGACCGTGCGCACCGAATACACCGGCGCGGCGCCAGCGGAAATCGAAACCCTGATCACCGAGCCGGCTGAAGAAGCGCTTGGCGTGGTCAAGGGACTGCGCAAGTTGAAGTCGGTCTCGCGTACCGGACAAAGCGACGTGGTGCTCGAGTTCGCGTGGGGCACCGACATGGACCAGGCCAGCCTGGAGGTGCGCGACAAGATGGAGTCGCTGCAGTTCCCGTTGGAGGCCAGTGCGCCGGTGTTGTTGCGCTTCAATCCATCGACCCAGCCAATCATGCGCCTGGTGCTGTCGCCCAAGCAGGCCGCCAACGACGCCGATGCCGTGCGCCGATTGATGGAGTTGCGCCGTTACGCCGATGAAGACCTGAAAAAGAAACTCGAACCGGTCGATGGCGTGGCCGCGGTCAAGGTGGGCGGTGGCCTCGAGGATGAGATCCAGGTCGATATCGACCAGCGCAAGCTTGCCCAGCTCGACCTGCCGATCGATACCGTCATCAACCGACTGCAGCAGGAGAACATCAACATTTCCGGCGGTCGCCTGGAAGAAGGTTCGCAGCGCTACCTGGTGCGCACGGTCAACCAGTTCGCCAGCATCGACGAAATCCGCAACATGTTGCTGACCACGCGCTCGGCGCAGGCAGGCAACGGCGCCGCCGATGAGGTTTCGCGGGTGGCGGCCGCTTCCGGGGATGCCGCGGTCATGGCGGCGGCGATGGGTGCGCGCGGCAACAGTACGGTGCAACCAGGCGGAGGCTTGGCGGTGCGCCTGAAAGACGTCGCTGATGTCCGCCAGGGCTACAAGGAGCGCGAAGCCATCATCCGCCTCAATGGTCGCGAGGCGGTCGAGCTTGCGCTCTACAAGGAAGGCGACGCCAATACCGTTGCCACCGCCGATGCGCTCGAGGCCAAGCTTGCCGACATCCGCAAGCACATGCCCGCCGACATCGAGCTGACCACCATCGATGACCAGTCAACCTTCATCCGCCACGCAATCTTCGACGTCAAGCTGGATGCCGTGATCGGCGGCCTGCTGTCGATCCTGATCATCTTCCTGTTCCTGCGCGATGGCTGGAGCACGTTCGTGATCGGCTTGTCGCTGCCGGTCTCGATCATCACCACGTTTTTCTTCATGGGCCAGCTTGGACTGAGCCTCAATGTCATGTCGCTGGGCGGATTGGCGCTGGCCACCGGACTGGTGGTGGACGATTCGATCGTGGTGCTCGAGTCGATCGCCAAGGCGCGGGAGCGCGGACTTGGCATTCTTGAAGCGGCGATTGCCGGCACCCGCGAGGTCAGCATGGCGGTGGTCGCATCGACCTTGACCACGATTGCGGTATTCCTGCCGCTGGTATTCGTGCAAGGGATCGCCGGCCAGTTGTTCCGCGACCAGGCCCTGACCGTGGCCCTGGCGATTGCGATCTCGCTGGCCGTGGCGATGACCCTGATCCCGATGCTGAGTTCGCTCAAGGGGCGAGCGCCGTTGGGCTTCCCGGAAGAGCCGCCGCATGCGCGCTGGCAACCGAAGTCACGCTGGCAGAAGCCACTTTCGATTGGCGGACGCGGGGTTGGCGGCTTCTTCCGCGGCATTTTCTTCGGTGTGGCCTGGTTGGTGATACGTGGTTGGCGCGGGCTGGTGGCCGTTGTCGGCCCGGTGATGCGCAAAGCCAGCGACCTGGCGATGTCGCCGTACCACCGGGCGGAAGGCGGCTACATGCGCCTGCTGCCGGCGGCACTGAAGCGACCGGCACTGGTGCTTGGATTTGCTGGTGCTGCATTCGCACTGACCTTGCTGGCGGTACCGCTGCTGGGCGCTGACCTGATCCCACAGCTGGCGCAAGACCGGTTTGAAATGACGGTGAAGCTGCCGCCAGGCACGCCGCTGGCACAGACCGACGCCTTGGTGCGCGAGCTGCAGGAGCAGCATGCCGGCGATGACGGCATCCGCGCGCTGTACGGCGTCAGCGGCACCGGTACCCGCCTGGATGCGAGCCCGACCGAAAGTGGCGAGAACATCGGCAAGTTGACGGTGGTGATGGAGGGCGGTGGTAGCCGTGAACTGGAGGCGGCGGAAACCGACAAGCTGCGGGCCAGCATGCAAGGCAAGGCCTCGGCCCAGGTCGATTTCGCGCGTCCGGAACTGTTCAGCCTGTCGCCGCCGCTGGAGATCGAGATCCAGGGCCAGGACCTGGACTCGCTGCAAAAGGCCGGTCGCAAGCTCATTGCCATGCTTCGCGCCAATCCGCATTACGCGGACGTCAAGTCCTCGGTGGAGCAGGGCTTCCCCGAGATCCAGATCGTGTTCGATCAGGAACGCGCCGCGGCACTCGGGCTGACCACGCGCCAGGTTGCCGACGTGGTGGTGAAGAAGGTGCGTGGCGACGTCGCCACGCGTTACAGTTTCCGCGATCGCAAGATCGACGTGCTGGTGCGCATGCGCGAATCCGATCGCGGTTCGGTCGAGGACATCCGCCACATCATCGTCAATCCCGGCAGCGGCGCGCCGGTCGAACTGGCCTCGGTGGCCGACATTGTTGCCACCACCGGACCCAGTGAGATCCATCGCGCCGACCAGACCCGGGTGGCGATCGTTTCGGCCAACCTGCGTGACATCGACCTGGGCGGCGCGGTTCGCGAAGTCGAGGCGATGGTCGCGCGCCAGCCGCTCGCCACCGACGTCGGCATCCACATTGGCGGACAGGGTGAAGAACTCGACGAATCCCTGCGCTCGTTGCTGTTTGCATTCGCGTTGGCGATCTTCCTGGTTTACCTGGTGATGGCTTCCCAGTTCGAGTCGCTGCTGCATCCGTTCGTGATCCTGTTCACCATCCCGTTGGCCATGGTTGGCGCGGTGGCGGCATTGCTGCTGACCCGATCGGCGGTCTCGGTGGTGGTGTTCATCGGCTTGATCCTGCTGGTGGGGTTGGTGGTCAAGAACGCGATCATCCTGATCGACAAGGTCAACCAGTTGCGCGAGGCCGGCGTGGCCAAGCACGAGGCACTGGTGGAAGGCGCGCGATCACGCCTGCGCCCGATCATGATGACGACGCTGTGCGCGCTATTCGGCTTCCTGCCATTGGCATTGGCACTGGGCGAGGGCGCGGAAGTGCGCTCGCCGATGGCCATCACCGTGATCGGCGGCTTGTTGGTGTCGACCTTGCTGACCTTGGTCGTCATCCCGGTGGTGTACGACCTGCTGGATCGCAGGCCGGATTCGGACTACGTCGAACGCGGCCTGCGTGCCCGTCGCGATGCGGTCGCGGCCGCCGAGGTGCTGTCGCACGAGCAAGACGCACTGACATGAACGTGACCGAGTTCAGCATCCGCCGGCCCGTCACCACGATCATGTTCTTCGTGTCGATGCTGGTGATCGGCCTGATTTCAGCGGTGCGGCTGCCGCTGGAATCCTTCCCCGAAGCGTCGGCGCCGTTTTTCTACGTGCAGTTGCCGTACCCCGGCTCCACGCCCGAGGAAGTCGAGCGCAACCTGGTGCGGCCGGTGGAGGAAGCCATCGCCACGATGCCTGGCATCAAGTCGATGAATTCCACTGCCAGTGCCGACAGCGGCGGGATATTCGTGCAGTTCAGCGACTGGAGCCGGAACGTCGCGATTGCCGCTTCGGAAGCGCGCGAGCGCATCGATGCAATCCGCGACCAATTGCCGGATGACTTCCGTCGCTACCAGGTCCATCGCTGGAACACCGGCGACCAGGAAGCGATGAGCCTGCGCCTGACCAGCGACGACGACTTGACCGTGCGCGGGGATTTGATCGAGACCATCCTCAAGCGGCGGTTGGAACGATTGCCAGGAGTGGCCAGGGTCGAGGTCGAAGGCGTACCCACCCAGGAAATCGAGATCGCGATCCATCCGCAGCGCCTGGATGCGCGCGGAATCAACCTCAACGAGTTGGTTGGCCGACTGCAGGCCGCCAACTTCTCGGTGTCCGCAGGCCAGATCACCGATGCCGGTAGCCGCTTGCGCGTCCAGCCCAAGGGCGAACTGGTGGACGTGCAACAACTGCGCGACCTGCCGGTCGGCAATGGCGCCCACCTGTCCGACATTGCCGACGTCGACCTGCGGCCACAACGCATGGGCTACGTGCGCCAGGTCAACGGCAAACCATCGGTCGGCGTGGACATCTACAAGGAGCGCAGCGCCAACCTGGTCGACCTCTCGCACGACGTGCGCGCCGAAGTCGAGGAGGTGCGCAAGGATCCGGCAATGGGCGGGATCACGATCGACGTGACCGACGACCAGGGCAGTGAAGTCACCAGCTCGCTGACGGCACTGGCTGAAGCCGGGGGCATCGGCCTGGTCCTTTCGATCGCAGTGCTGTTCTTCTTCCTGCGGCACTGGCCGTCGACATTGACGGTGACCCTGGCGATCCCGATCTGTTTTGTCATGACCCTGGGCTTCATGTACTTCGCCGGCGTGACCCTCAACATCCTGTCGATGATGGGGTTGCTGCTCGCGGTCGGCATGTTGGTCGACAACGCCGTGGTCGTGGTCGAGAGCATCTACCAGGAGCGCGAAAAGTATCCCGACCAGCCGCGGCTGGCGTCGATCGTCGGTACCCGCCACGTTGCGATCGCCTTGTCGGCCGGCACCCTGTGCCATTGCATCGTGTTCCTGCCGATGATGTTCGGCGAAAAGAACATGCTGACCATCTACCTGTCGCAGTTGGCGATCACCATCTCGGTGTCGTTGCTGGCCTCCTGGCTGGTGGCCGTCAGCCTGAT
>JBDSOZ010000001.1:0-3226 GCA_039914555.1 Luteimonas sp. | reverse complement strand
CCAACCAAATAGGGGAATACCCAGTGAACACCCGCAAACTGCAACACCAGACGCTCGCCGCCGCGGTGTTCGCGGCCTGCATGACCATGTCGCTTGCCGCGCAGGCGCAACAGACGACCCCGACCCCGACCCCGGCACCTGCCGCGAAACCGGACGCCGACCAGCCGGTCACGCTGGGCACGATGACGGTGACCGCGCAAAAGCGCGAGGAAGTGCTGCAGGACGTCCCGATTTCGGTGACGGTGCTGGACCAGCAGTTGCTCCAGGACACCGGCGTGCACGACATCAAGGACCTGCAAACCCTGGTGCCCGGATTGACCGTGACCAGCACCCAGAGCGAGGCCATTACCACCGCACGCATCCGCGGCATCGGCACCGTGGGCGACAACGTCGGCCTGGAGTCCTCGGTAGGCATCGTCATCGACGGCGTCTACCGGCCGCGCAACAGCGTCGGCTTCGGTGACCTGGGCGAAATCGAGCGGATCGAAGTGTTGAAGGGTCCCCAGGGCACGGTGTTCGGCAAGAACACCTCGGCCGGCGTGATCAACGTCGTGACCAAGCGCCCGAACCATGTCCGCAGCGCGGAATCCGAGATCACCGTCGGCAACTTCGGCGCCCTCGGCCTGGCCGCGAGCTACAACGATGCCATGGGTGAAAACGGCGCTTTCAGCCTGTACGCGGCCAAGCGCGAGCGCGACGGCTGGATGGACGTGCGCACCGGCAGCGGGCCGCGCACCCAGGACCGGGATTACGACCAGAATTACTACACGTTGCGCGGCAAGATGCTGTTCGAACCCTCCGATACGGTGGAAATCCTGTTGTCCGGGGATTTCACCAACCGCGAGGAAAACTGCTGCACCGCGGTCCAGACCACGGTCGGCGCCACCGCCGGCATCCTCAATGCACTGGTGGGTGGCAAGGCCGTGGCCGCACCGGGCGACGACCCCTTCAACCGGGTGGCCTACAGCAATCGCCCGACCAAACAGGACATCCGCGACAAGGGCATTTCGGCCGAGATCAACTGGAATACGCCGTGGAAGGGCGACGCCGTGCTGACCTCGATTACCGGGGTGCGCGAGTGGCAGGCCATCAACGGCCTGGACTATGACTTCAGCACCGCGGACATCCTGTACCGCAACCCGCAGAAGGACGAATCATTTACCGGCTTCAAGACCTTTAGCCAGGAATTCCGCCTGACCGGGACCAGCGGCAGCGTGGACTGGATGCTCGGCTTCTTCTATTCGAACGAAGAACTGCATCGCACCGAAACCTATCGCATCGGCCCGCATTACGAGCCCTACCTGTCGATCGCCTTGCTCTCGCTGGTCAATCCCGCGCTGGGGCAGCTGCCCAATGCCGCGACGTTCCTGGCCGATGCCACCGGCCGCCAGTTCGGCACGGTGTTTGCCGGCCTTGGCGCGCTGGACCGGTACAAGCAGGATGCCAGGAGCGCCGCGTTGTTCACCAACAACACCTGGCACGCCACCGACGCGCTGGACCTCACGTTTGGCCTGCGTTACACCCGTGACAACAAGAATCTCGCGTCCCTTTACAGCAATCCGAATGGCAGCCCGGGGTGCGCGGCCATGCTCGACCCGGTCAAGGGCCAGGGCCGGATCGCGGCGGCGTTGATGGCCCGCGGCGTGCCTGCGGCCGCCTTGCCGCAAGTGATCCCGCAGGTGATCGGTTACGGCTGCCTGCCCTGGGCCAACCCGATGCACGTGGCGCGGCGCGATGCTTCGGGCGCGTTGATCGGCGGCACCACCAGCCAGGCGCGGTCGGATGAAGAATGGTCCGGCACGATGAAGGCGGCCTATCGCTGGAACGAAAACGTGATGACCTACCTGTCCGGTGCGCGCGGCTACAAGGGCGGCGGGTTCAATCTGGATCGCGTGCAATCAAGCGACGGTCTGTCCAGCGGTGGTGCGGGCATCCGTCCGGTCAACGACACCTCGTTCCCCGGTGAATTCGTCGACAGCTACGAGCTGGGTGCCAAGACCACGTGGGCCGAGGGTTCGCTGTTGCTCAACGCGACCCTGTTCAACCAGGAGTACACGGACTTCCAGCTCAACAGCTTCCTCGGCACCAGCTTCGTGGTGCGTTCGATCCCGAAGGTGACGTCGAAGGGCGTCGACGCCGAGATCCTGTGGCAACCGCGTTCGATGCGCGGGCTGATGTTGCAGGGCGGCGTGATGTACGCCGACACCACCTTCGGCGACCACATCCCGGGTGGCGACTTCGTGGCCCCCACCGGCGCGTTGTACAAGCTGCCGGGCGCGACCATGCCGTTCGCACCGAAATGGTCCAGCTCGGCCTCGATGACCTACAAGTGGGATCTGTCCAACGGCCTGCAGGCGCGGTTCAACCTTGGCGCCAAGTACATGTCCGGCTACAACACCGGTTCGGACCTGGACGGGGAGAAGTACCAGGACGCCTACACCGTGGCCAATGCGCGGGTCGGCATCGGTGCGGCCAGCGGGAGCTGGATGCTCGAGTTGTGGGCCACCAACCTCAGCAACACCGACTACGTGCAGGTCGGGTTCGACGGGCCGCTGCAGAACGTGTCGCCGCAGCCCAACAACCCGTTCAACACCTTCAATGCGTTCCCGGGTGCGCCGAGGATGTTTGGAGCGACCCTGCGCCTGCGTTATTGAGTGACCCGGAGCGATCGCGCATGACCGGCCGCACGCCTACCGACGACGACCTTCGCGTCGTCGCGGAAGCGGTCGGCATGCGCCTTCGCGCCGACCATGAGCGCCTGGTGACCGCCGAGAGCTGCACCGGCGGCTGGATCGCCAAGACGGTGACCGATATCGCCGGTTCCTCGGATTGGTTCGATTGCGGCATGGTCGCCTACAGCTACGAGGCCAAGCAGGCCTTTCTGGGCGTGCGCGCGGAAACCCTGGAAAGCTGTGGCGCCGTCAGCCGTGAAACCGTGGTGGAAATGGTCTCGGGGGCGCTGGTGCATTCCGGGGCCGGGGTTGCGGTCGCGGTCACCGGCATTGCCGGGCCCGGCGGCGGCGGCAACGACAAGCCGATTGGCACGATCTGGATCGGCTGGAAGCGACGGGGGGGATATGCCCGCGCGGAGGTCTTCCATTTCGATGGAGACCGTGACCAGGTGCGGCGCCAGACCGTCGCGGCCGCCTTACAAGGCCTCACCCAAATCCTGTCGTCGTAGGAGCGCCCCTTGGGCGCGAATTCGCCTTGGATCGCGCCCAAGGGG
>JBDSOZ010000154.1:0-6514 GCA_039914555.1 Luteimonas sp. | reverse complement strand
GGGCGACCCATGGTTCGGCCGCCGCCGATGGTCCGGTATTGGTGCTGTTGGGCCACACCGATGTGGTGCCGCCGGGGCCGCGCGCGGCCTGGTCCAGCGATCCGTTCGTGCCCACGGTGCGCGACGGCGTGCTTTACGGTCGCGGCGCTGCTGACATGAAAGGCAGTGTGGCGGCGTTCGTGGTGGCGCTGGAACAATTCGTGGCGGCGCAGCCGCGACACCCGGGCACTGTTGGCTTGCTGCTCACCTCGGACGAGGAGGGCGATGCCATTGATGGCGTCCGCAAGGTCGCCGACGTGTTGCAGGCGCGCGGCCAGCGCATCGATTGGTGCATCACCGGCGAACCCTCGTCGAAAGCAGTGCTGGGCGACCTGCTGCGGGTGGGCCGTCGCGGCACCTTGTCGGCGACGCTCACGGTGCACGGGATCCAGGGCCACGTCGCGTACCCGGACTTGGCGCGCAACCCGATCCACCAGGCCCTGCCGGCGCTGGCTGCCTTGGTGGCGCAGCGTTGGGACGACGGGTACGAAACCTTTCCACCCACCAGTCTGCAGGTCAGCAACATCCACGCCGGAACTGGCGCCAACAACGTGATTCCCGGCGAGTTGCAGGTGCTGTTCAACCTGCGTTACAACCCGAACTGGCATGCACCACGGCTGGAGTCGGAATGCGAAGCCATCTTGCGCGCGCACGGCCTGGACTTTGCCGTCGCCTGGCATCGCGGTGGTGAACCCTTCTTTACCCCGGAAGGGCCGCTGCGTGCTGCTGCGCGCGCGGTACTGGCAGGATTTGCCGGGGCGGCGCCGGAAGAAAGCACCGGCGGCGGCACTTCCGACGCGCGTTTCATCGCCCCCTTGGGCGCGCACTGCGTCGAAATCGGCCCGGTCAATGCCAGCATCCACAAGGTCGACGAGCATGTCGTCGTGGCCGACCTGGAGCGGCTGCCTGGGCTGTACCTGGCGCTGCTCGAACGGCTGTTGGCCTGACCACTTGCCGGCCCGAGCCTGAGCATGCACACTCGCTCCATGCGCCCGTTTGCCACCAACAATAATCGCAATAACGCCAGCCCGCAGCGGGTCGGTGATTAGCGCGCGTCATCCACGCAATCAAACCGAAGGCCCGCACTGCGAAGTGCGGGCCTTTTTTTTACTTCGATCGTTCAACCTCCAGGGGTCTTTCCCATGTGTTCCATCCTCGGTGCCTTCGACCTCCGCCCCGGCGCGGACCTGACCCTGCTCAGGCCCTTGGCCTTGTCGCTGTCGGCAACGCAGCGCCATCGCGGCCCGGACTGGTCGGGCGTGCATGCCGAACCATCGGCGCTGCTGGTGCACGAACGCCTGGCGATCGTGGACCCGGCAGGCGGCGCCCAGCCGATCCGTTCGGCAGACGGCGGCCTGGCGCTGGCGGTCAATGGCGAGGTTTACAACCACCGCGAACTCGAGCGCGGGCTGGCGCAGCCGTATGCCTTCACCACCGGCTCGGACTGCGAGGTGATCAATGCACTGCATCGCGATGGCGAGGCGCCGGCGGCGTGGCTGGCGCGCCTCAACGGCATCTTCGCGTTTGCCCTGTGGGACCGTGACGCGCGCCGGATTGTCGTGGCGCGTGACCACATGGGCATTTGCCCGTTGTACTGGGGCCACGATGTCGATGGACGCCTGTGGATCGCCTCGGAAATGAAGGCAATTGCACGGATGTGCGATGACGTCGCCGCGTTCCCCCCCGGACATGTCTATGACAGCGCGCGCGGCGACGTGCCGGAGCCGTGGTACCACCGCGCCTGGCGCGACTACGATGCGGTACGCGGCGTCGACGCGGACAAGGTCGCGTTGCGCAGCGCGTTCGAAGCGGCCGTGCATCGCCAGCTGATGGCAGACGTGCCTTACGGCGTGTTGCTTTCGGGCGGGCTGGATTCATCGCTGGTAGCGGCTTGTGCCGCGCGTTTCGCCCGCAGCCGGATCGAGGACGATGATCGCGGCGAAGCCTGGTGGCCGCGCCTGCATTCGTTCGCCATCGGCCTGGCAGGTTCACCAGACCTTGCTGCGGCCCAGGTCGCGGCGGATGCCCTTGGCACCGTGCATCATGGTTTCACTTACAGCGTCGAAGAGGGCATCGACGCGATCCCGGAAGTGATACGCCACGTCGAAACCTATGACGTGACCACGATCCGGGCGTCGACCCCGATGTACCTGCTTGCGCGCAGGATCAAGGCGATGGGGGTCAAGATGGTGTTGTCCGGGGAGGGCAGCGATGAGCTGTTTGGCGGCTACCTCTACTTCCACAAGGCGCCCGATGCGCGTGCCTTCCACGAGGAGTTGGTGCGCAAGCTCGATGGCCTGCACCTGTACGACTGCCTGCGTGCCAACAAGTCAATGATGGCCTGGGGGGTGGAAGCGCGGGTCCCGTTCCTGGATGTGGCGTTCATCGACGTCGCCATGCACATGGATGCCCGGCACAAGATGGCCGGCACTGCAGCCGACGGTACCCGCCGGATCGAAAAGTCGGTGCTGCGCGAAGCCTTCGAAGGTTGCCTGCCGGAAGAAATCCTGTGGCGGCAGAAAGAGCAATTCAGTGACGGCGTTGGCTACGGCTGGATCGATGGCCTGAAAGCACACGCGGCAACCTTGGTCGGCGAAGCCGAGTTGACAAGCGCATCGCTGCGCTTCCCGGTCAATCCGCCGCAAACCCGGGAAGGATTCTGGTACCGCAGTTTGTTCGAGCAGCGTTTTCCGGGCGACGCTTGCGCACGCACGGTGCCAGGCGGCAAGTCGATTGCGTGCTCATCGTCAGCGGCGATCGAATGGGATGCGGCATTTGCGGCCGCGGCCGATCCGTCTGGGCGGGCCGTGGCAGGGGTACACCACGCAGCGCTGGGCTGAATGATCAGCGCCGACGCAGCAGGTAGACCACGGTTTCAAGCGCGGTCACGCCTTCGGCAACAAAGCCCGGCTGCTGGGCGAGGATGTCGCGGCGTTCCAGCACCTCGACGTCCCAGTCCCGCCGGTAGAGTGCCTCCACTTCGGCTTCCGGCACGCTGAACGGCGGGCCCTGCTTTTGGTCCTGTGGATACTCCAGCGTCACCAGCAATCCCCGGCAGCCAGAGGGCAGTTTGGCGTAAAGCTCGCGCGCGTAGCGTTGGCGCAGATCCGGTGGCAATGCAATCAGCGCGGCGCGGTCGTACACCGCAGTGCAATCAGCCAGTGCCGCGGCATCCAGCCCGAACGCGTCGCCCTGGATGATTTCGATCGCGCCGGCCTGGTAGTGGGTGCCATGACGCGATGTGTGCTGCACGGGTTGCAGGCCTTGGCTGTCGAAGAACTGGTGGATCGCCAGCGCCGACAGTTCCACCCCCAGCACCCGGTATCCCTGCGCGGCAAACCACGCCAGGTCCAGCGACTTGCCGGCCAGTGGCACAAACACGCGCGCATCGGGCGCGACCCCGAGGCTCGGCCAATGCTTGAGCATCAGCGGGGTCGGCTTGTCCTGGTGGAAACCGATTTGACCGTCCTGCCAACGCTGGTGCCAGAAATCCGGATGCATAAAATTGATCGCTCCTAAGGGGTGGAGAGGTCGTCCACCTTCTGCCATCCCCGCGGCAACAACCCACCGCGCGTGGCACGCTTGCCCAGGTAGGGTTCGAGGTCCTTGAACGACAGCGTCATCGTGCGCGCGCCGGAGTGCACGGCGAGGGTGCCGCCTGGCGACACCACCGCGATCGCCACGACCTGCTCGGTGCCGAGCTTGGCTTTCGGGATCTCGATGATCTTGTTGCCCTTGCCCTTGTCGAGTTCAGGCAATTCCGACACCGGGAAGGCCAGCAGGTGGCCGGCGCTGGTAACCGCAACGACCCGGTCGCTGTCGACCGACGAGACCGCTGCCGGTTGCAACACCTTCGCCCCGGGCGTCAGTGATTTCATCGCCTTGCCGGCTTTCTGCCGTGACAACAGGTTTTCGAAACGGGTGACGAAGCCATAGCCGTGCGACGACGCCAGCACGAAGCGGGTGTCATTGTCGCCCGTGAGCAGCGCCCTGAACGAGGCGCCTGCGGCCGGTGAGAAGCGTCCGGTCAGTGGTTCGCCATTTCCGCGCGCGCCGGGCAGGCTGTGCGCAATCGTGGAGTAGCTGCGTCCGCTGGAATCGATGAACGCCACCTGCTGGGTACTGCGCCCCTGTGCTGCGGCCAGCAGGCTGTCGCCCTCGCGGTAGGACAGGGTGGTGGCATCCACGTCGTGGCCCTTGGCCGCGCGCACCCAACCCTTGTCGCTGAGCACGATGGTGACCGGTTCGCTGGCTACCAGTTCGTTCTCGTCGATCGCCTGTGCGGCTTCGCGTGCGACCAGCGGGGACATGCGCTCATCGCCGAATTTCTTCGCATCGGCCAGCAGTTCGTCCTTGATCAACTTGCGCAGCTTGGCCTTGCTGCCCAGCGTGGTCATCAGCCGGTCGCGTTCGCCGTCGAGCTCATCCTGCTCGCCGCGGATCTTCATTTCTTCCAGCCGCGCCAGTTGCCGCAACTTGGTGTCGAGGATGTAATCGGTCTGTTCGTCGTCGAGTTCGAAGCGCGCCATCAGTGCCGCTTTCGGCGCTTCCTCGGTGCGGATGATCCGGATCACCTCGTCCAGGTTGAGGAACGCCACCAGCAGGCCTTCGAGCATGTGCAGGCGGCGCTCGACCTTGGCCAGCCGATGTTGCAGGCGTCGGGTGACCGTGTCGGTGCGGAATACCAGCCATTCGGCCAGCAGCTGCTTGAGGTTCTTGACCTGTGGGCGGCCGTCGAGGCCGATCACGTTCATGTTGACCCGGAAGCTCTTCTCCAGGTCGGTGGTTGCGAACAGGTGGCCCATCAACTGTTCGGCGTCCACCCGGTTGGAGCGTGGGATCAGCACGATCCGGGTCGGGTTGGCATGGTCGGACTCATCGCGGATGTCCTCCAGCCACGGCAACTTCTTGGCCCGCATTTGCACCGCAATCTGTTCGATGATTTTGGACGGCGAGACCTGGTAGGGCAGGGCGTTGATGACGATATTGGCCTGCTCGCGCGACCAAGTGGCGCGCGCGCGCACGCTGCCCAGGCCAGTCTCGTACATCGCGCGCAAGTCCGCGACCGGGGTGATGATTTCCGCCTGGGTCGGATAGTCCGGGCCGCGCACGTGCTCGCACAGGTCGCGGACGCTGGCATCGGGATTGTCCAGCAGGCGGATGCAGGCGCTGACCACTTCGCCCAAATTGTGCGGCGGCACGTCGGTCGCCATGCCCACGGCGATACCGGTGGTGCCGTTGAGCAGCAGGTGCGGCAGGCGCGCCGGCATGAACGCCGGTTCCTCCAGGGTGCCGTCGAAATTGGGGGTCCAGTCGACCGTGCCCTGGGTCAGTTCACCCAGCAGCACTTCGGCAATCGGGGTCAGCTTCGACTCGGTGTAGCGCATCGCCGCAAACGACTTGGGATCGTCGCTGGAACCAAAATTGCCCTGGCCGTCGATCAGCGGATAACGGTAGGAGAACGGCTGCGCCATCAGCACCAGCGCTTCGTAACAGGCGCTGTCCCCGTGCGGGTGGTATTTGCCGATGACGTCACCGACCGTGCGCGCGGACTTCTTCGGCTTGGCACTCGCGGCCAGCCCGAGTTCGCTCATCGCGAAGATGATCCGGCGTTGCACCGGCTTGAGGCCATCGCCGAGGAACGGCAAGGCGCGATCAAGCACCACATACATCGAATAGTCGAGGTAGGCGCGCTCGGCGTACTCGCGCAGTGGAATCTGCTCGAAGCCCAGGAAGGCAGGTCGGACGATCTCATTCATCCGCCGATTTTAGCCCCTCAGCGCGGTTTAACAGCCGCCGACTTCGTGTGGGGCGCCGCGGTTGCGGCAGTCCGGATCGGGGGACGCCGCAAGTACGTCCATGTAGGCTCATTGGCGGCATCCATGCCGCCAAAGCCCCCGACCCGGACTGCCGCAACCACGACGCCACATCGACTCGCCGTTCCCGGCTTCGATAATCGAAGAGGAAGCACCCGCTTGCAGCAGCCGTCGTGGGCGTGGGGGTATCGGGCTGGGGTTCTGGCGACATGGATGTCGCCAAAAAGCCTACAAGGATGTATTCACGGCGTCCCCAGCCCGATACTCCCATGCACGCGGCGGCCCACCACGAAGCCCGTGGTTGTTTACGCCGATCCCGACACGTAAGCCCAATGCCAGGGTTCGTAAGCAATCCCATGCGGATTGTCACGCGGATAGCTCATCGCGAAACCATGGCCGGCGGCGTTGTCGCGCAACCAAGCGAAGGCCGGCGTGCGCTCGAAGGATTCCTCGGCTGGCGGCTCGCCCGGCGTGCCGATGTCCAGCGCCAGACCGCCGTGATGCTCGCTGTAGCCGGGTGCCGCGTTGACGCTGAGGATCTCGTCCAGTGCAATCCCGCGCGCCAGCTTGCGCGCGAAGATCCCCAACTGATAGTCGTGGCTGCGGTAGCCCGAAATAGCCTCCAGCACGACCCCCGCGCCCATCGCATCAGCCTGCAT
>JBDSOZ010000136.1:0-2607 GCA_039914555.1 Luteimonas sp. | reverse complement strand
GTGCGCCGGCGGTGTTGGGCGGGGGGGTGCCGTTGTGGTTGGGGAGTTCGCAGTCGATGCATTACACGCGGCCGTTCAACATGCTTGGGCTGTGGATGCCGTTGCCCGACGACGGCGCGGCGCATGTGGCAGTGCGCGATGCGCTCCAAGGGCTGCACATCCGGGAGGCGCCTCGCGACGGCGTCGATGTCATCCGGATAGACACGCGCCTGTAGGAGCGCGCCTTGCGCGCGATGGCTCTTCGCACGAATGGCCAACTGCCACTTCCTTCGTGTTGGGCCGCCGCGAGTGCGGGGGTACCAGTCGGGGGACGCCGTGAATACGTCCATGTAGGCTTTTTGGCGACATCCATGTCGCCAGAACCCCCGGCTGATACCCCCGCGCTCGCGGTGGCTATCGCAGATGGGTTCCTGGGCTTCTTGTGGCAGGAGACAGCCGCTTCAATCTCGCGTGGCGGCGTGCAGCGGGGATCCTGGATCCCGAAGCGGCCATGGATGGCCCCGCTGCGCGGCGCCCCGGCCGAAGATGCGGCTGTTGGGTGTTGGTTGTTGGCTTTAATCGCGCGCAAGGCGCGCTGCTACGTGGAGATCCAGTCGAGCAGGCTTTGCAGGCGGGCGTGGGGATCGGGTTGCTGGAGGACGGCCTGGCGTTGCAGGTCCGACAGTGGCAGCAGTTCGGCGAGGCGCCAACTGATCCACGAGGCGCTGTCGAGTTGCGCCGGCCCGGCCGCGGCATGTTCGCCGCCGACCTGCTCGAACAGGCGCTGCAGCAGGGAGCCCAGTACTGCGTGTTCGGGACGCAACTCGTCGTCCGGATCAGGGTCGCACCAATCGATTTCCCCGACCACCAGGCCGCTGTCGCGGATCCGGGTCCTGCGCACATGGAATCGACGATGGCCGCGCACCTGCAGGGTCAACAGGCCACGCTCATCGCTGCCGAAATCTTCGATCCGCGCTTCGGTGCCAAACGCGGCGGGCATCGCTGCCGCGCCTGCTTCCTCGCCTTCGATGATCAGGCACACCCCGAAACCGCTGCCGTCACGACCACAGCTGCGCACCAGGTCGAGGTAACGGGCCTCGAACACCCGCAACCCGAGTGCGCCGCCCGGCATCAACACCGCATGCAATGGAAACAAACCGATGCTGTCCTGGTCCATCGCCGTACCCTACAACACGCTCCGTCAGGAATTTTCCATGGCCGCGAGGAAACGCCGCGGTGCGGCGTCGAAGCCACCATTGGACATGAACACGACGTGGTCGCCGGGGCCGGCAAGCGCGTGCAGTGTGGCGATCAACGCATCGATGCTGGCGACAGCATGGCCCTGGCCTTTTAACGCCGCAATGACCTTACCCGCATCCCACCCCAGTTCCGGCCGTTGCAGGAACACCACCACGTCGGCCAGGTCAAGCGAAGGCGCCAACGCACCCGCATGCGCACCCATGCGCATTGAATTGCTGCGCGGTTCCATCGCTACCACGATCCGCGACGCACCAACCCTGGCGCGCAAGCCCGCCAGGGTGGTTGCGATTGCAGTGGGATGGTGGGCGAAGTCGTCATAGACGGTGGTGCCGTCGTGGACACCAATCACTTCCATCCGCCGCTTGACGCTGTTGAAGCGGGCGAGCGCCGGCAGCACCGATGCGGGATCCACGCCGACTGCATGCGCGGCGGCCAGGGCCGCCAAGGCATTCATCACGTTGTGCCGACCAAGCAACGACCAGTGGACCTCGCCAATTTCGCGGCCGGCATGCGACACGGCGAAGACGCTGCCGTCGGCTGCAACCAGGCGCGCACTCCAGTCGAGGCTTTCGCCTGCCAGGCCAAAGCGCTCAACCGGTGTCCAGCATCCCATCGCCAGCACTTCCGCCAAGTGGCGGTCCTCACCATTGACGATCAAGCGTCCCCGCCGCGGCACCGTGCGGACCAGGTGATGGAACTGGCGCTGGATCGCGGCAACGTCCGCGAAGATGTCGGCGTGGTCGTATTCGAGGTTGTTGAGGATCGCAACCAGGGGCCGGTAGTGCACGAACTTGCTGCGTTTGTCGAAAAATGCCGTGTCGTATTCATCCGCCTCGACCACGAACTCGCGGCCGGTGCCGATGCGTGCCGAGACCCCGAAATCCTCGGCCACCCCACCGACCAGGAAACCGGGTTCGCGTCCGGCCGCCTGCAGCAGGAACGCGAGGATGCTGGTGGTGGTGGTCTTGCCGTGGGTGCCGGCGACTGCAAGCGTGTCGCGGCCGGGCAGCACCTGCTCACTCAACCATTGCGCGCCAGAGGTGTAAGCACGACCGTCGTCGAGTACCTGTTCCACCGCCGGGTTGCCCCTCGACAACGCGTTGCCAACCACGATCTGGTCGCAGTCAGGCGCAATGTTGCCCGGGTCATAGCCCTGGCGCAGGGCGATTCCCAAGGTTTCCAGTTGGGTCGACATCGGCGGGTAAACCGATTGGTCGCTACCTTCCACCGTGTGTCCGAGTTCGCGGGCCAGTGCCGCGACGCCGCCCATGAAGGTGCCGGCGATCCCGAGGATGTGCAGTTTCATCGCCTGGCTGCCGACTTTTTTCAGCCAACCTCGACGGACGGCGCGATCGCCTCGAGGATGCG
>JBDSOZ010000125.1:0-13081 GCA_039914555.1 Luteimonas sp. | reverse complement strand
TTGCCCAGACCTGGCGCACCAAGACCCGCGATGCCGCATTGCGCGCGCAGGTCATTGGCGACGGCCACGCACCCGGTGCATTCCGCGCCCAGACCGTGCGCAACATCGACGCCTGGTACAACGCCTTCGGTGCCAAGCCAGGCCAGAAGCTGTACCTGGCGCCCGAGCAGCGCGTCCGCATCTGGTAGAAAAGAAAAACCCGGGTCAGAGTCGAGTTTGACCCCTGACCAGCGATAACGCACAAGGCCCGCATTTGCGGGCCTTGTCGTTTGTGTCGTCTCAGGGCGTCGCCTTGAGCGTTGGGCTGTCGAGGTCGATGGCGTCGTAAGCGAGCACGACAGTTTTCGGATGCGCCTTCGCCAGCGCCGCGGCAAACAACGCCGCATCGCCGACCACCACCACCCGGGTGCCATCCGCATTGAAGTGCTGCGCGGCGTAGGCCTGGATCTGCGCGGGTGTCACCGCCTGCACGCGCTGGATGTAGCGGCCGACTTCAGCCAGATCGACACCGTAAGTGGCCAGGTCGGCAATCCGGTTGGCCAGGCCCGAAGTGGTTTCAAGGCTGCGGCCGTAGCCGCCGACCAGGGTTGCCTTGCGTGCCGACAGTTCGTCTGCGGCCACCGGCGTGGTTCCCAGGCGCTGGAATTCGCCAAGCATCAGGTCCACAACCTGCGGTGCGGATGGATTCTTGGTTTGTGCCGATGCCAGCCAGATGCCCGCATCGCGACGGCCGCCAAGGCTGCTGCTGGCGCCGTAGGACAGGCCGCGCTTGATCCGGATCTCCTGGTTGAGGCGCGCTGAGTAAGAACCACCCAGCACGGCGTTGGCAACGGTGCCGATGTAAAAACCGGGATCGTCGCGCCTCGGTGCGGCGTGGGCGGCGACGACGCCCGCCTGGCCGGCGCCGTGCTGGTCGATCAGCAAGATGGCCGGCACGTTGCCGTCACCGCGACCAGCGGCGGCGGTTGGCAATGGCGAATTCGGCGCCTGCCAATCGCCGAACTGCTGTTGCGCCAGTGCCAGCGCCTGTTCCGGGGTGATGTCGCCGGCCAATACCAGGATCGCGTTGTCGGGGCGGTACAGCGCGGCGTGCAGGGCCTGCACGTCGCTGCGCGCGATATGTTCGAGCGAAGTCGGGCTGCCCGCGCGGGAATGCCCGTAGGCGCCGCTGCCAAACACGGCGCGTCCCGCGGCAATCGATGCCAATGATGTCGGGCGACTCAGGGTCAGGCGCAGGTCGTCGAGCGCCTGGGTTTGCGCGCGCGCCAGTTCATCCGCGGCAAAGTCGGGATGACGGACGACGTCGGACAGCAACGCGAGTGCCTCGGGCAGCTTGGGCGTGGTCACGGTGATGGCAACGCCGCCGCCGTCCCAGCCACTGGATGCGTTCAGCGAACCGCCCATGGCTTCGGCCGCGGCCGCAATCGCGGGCGCGGATTTTCCGGCAGCGCCCTTGGTGAGCAGCTCGGCGGTGAGGTCGGCAAGCCCGGCCTTGCCCGCCGGATCCATTTCGCCGCCGCTGCGGATCAACAACTGTGCGGTCACCAACGGCAGCCCGGCGCGGCGTGCACTGACGACTTCCAGGCCATTGCCCAGCACCTGCATCGAAGGCGTCGGGATGTTCAGCGTCGGTGCCGGACCGGGCGCGGGCGGCGCGGTCGGGAAGGCTTGGCCAGCCGCATGCGCCGGCAGCGCGCAGGCGCCGCACAGGGCGAGCGCAAGGGTCAGTTTGCGCAGGCGCGGTTGTTGTGAGGTGGTGTTCATGGCGCGGCTCCCTTGGCGGCCGCGCTCTTGGCGGCTTTGGCCTGCGGCAGGTAATCAATGGTGACGCTGTGGGCGCCAGTGACATATTGCTTGAGCACGCGCTGCACGTCCGCGGCGGTCACTGCCTGCAGCGCGACGAAGTCGCTGTTGACGCGCGACGGATCGCCGGTCAGCAAGGTCGCTTGCCCGAGTGCGAAGGCAATGCCTTGCGCTGTCTGGCGCTGTCCAAGTCGACTGGTCACTAACTGGGTCTTGACCTTGTCGAGCTCGGCCGCTGGGATCGGCTGGGTGGCCAGGCGTTCGATTTCGGCGCGCAACAATTGTTCCGCTTCAGCAGGCGCATGGCCACTGGCGAGGATCGCGTAGGCGGTGAACAGGCCTTTGTCGACGCGGCTGTCGGCCTCGGCACCGACATCCTGTGCCACCTGGTGCGCGTACACGAGGGACTGGTACAAGCGCGATGACTCCCCCTGTGACAACAGCATCGCCGCAACCTGCAACGGCACCATGTCGGGATCGCGCGCGGGCGGGATCAGCCAGGTGATAGCGACCGCCGGCAACGGCGCGGTCTCGCTGGTCTCGGTATAGCGCTTGTCTCCAGTGCGCCAGGGCTCATCCACGCTCACCCGCGGAATCGGTGCGGTCGGCTGCGGGATCCAGGCGAAATAGCTGTCAATCCAGGCGTCGAGCTGCTTCTGGTCGAAGTCGCCAGCCACGATCAGGGTGGCGTTGTCGGGACGATAGAAGGTCTTGTGGAAGTCGATCACGTCGAGCAGGGTCGCGGCCGCGAGTTCCTCGATGTTGCCGATGGTTGGCCGCAGGTAGGGATGCACCGCATACGAATGCGGATCGATCGAATTGAACAACTTGCCATAAGGATTCGCGAGCACGCTCTGGCGATACTCTTCCTGCACCACCGCGCGCTCGGACTTGAAGTTGTCTTCGTCGACGGTGAGGCTGGACATGCGTTCGGCTTCGGCCCACAGCAGGGTGCGCAGGTAGTTGGCCGGTACCACTTCGAAGTAGTTGGTGATGTCCGGGTTGGTCGAGGCATTGTTGGCGCCGCCGACGTCTTCAGTGAGCCGGTCCATCTGCTCCGACGCCATGTGCTTGGTGCTCTTGAACATCAAGTGCTCGAACAGGTGGGCAAAGCCCGAACGCCCCTGCGGGTCGTCCTTGGCGCCGACGTGGTACCAGACCTGCACCGCGACCGTGGGACTGGCATGGTCTTCGACGCTGAGCACCTGCAGGCCGTTGGCCAGGGTGCGCTCGTGGTATTGCAGGGGTGGTACCACCAGCGTTTGCGCAAACAATGGCGTGCTCGCGACGAGCAGCAGCAGGGAAACGATCAGGCGCATGGCCATACTCCGCGGGGCAGGCCGAAACAATAACGCAGGTGTGCGGCTAGCGGGGTGGGGCGGAGAGCTCGCGGGCGTCGAGGTGACCGTCGCCGTTTCGGTCCTGGCGGCGGAACGCGGCGGCGAGCCGCTCGCGGTGTGCGGCAAGGGTCAGTGGCTTGCCGCGGCCACCGGGGAGTTCGCCGGCGGCCAGGATGCCGTCATGGTCTTGGTCCATGGCGGCAAAGGCGTAACCCATCCAGGCCTGGTACTCGGCCAGTGAGACCTCGCCGTCGGTGTTGGTGTCCAGTCGCGCCAGGTAATCGCTCGCAAGCTCGGGTGCACCAGCACGTGCTTGCTGCGCCGCGAGCGGCGGCGCGAACAACAGCGGCAGCAGGATCAACGCGATCGCGCGCAAGGTGCGCTCCTACACAGGGGTGGTGTGCAGCGAGTAACCCTTGAGGCGCGCGGAGAAATCCTGCAAGGCGCGGATGCCGGTAGCTTCGGCTTCATGGCACCAGGCTTGAAGCGCATGCAGGCGGTCGGCTGCATCGTGGCTGCGCGACTCCAGCACCGCGGCAAGGCGACGGCGGTGTTCCACCAGGGTGCCGATCCGCGGGCGTTGGGCAACGAAGGCCTGCAGCTTTTCGCGTGCGTCCGGCTGCAACCAGCGACCGTCGTCGGCCAGGCCGCGCCGCAGCTTGCGCGGCAGCAATGCGCGCAGCTTGGCGCCGGCGATGCGGGCTTCCTCGCGCAAGGCCGGCTTCAGCACATTGCGCTGGTAGTCGGTCATCGCCTGGAAGCGGACCGCGAGCAATGCTTTCAAGGTATCGCTGTCCGGCACCTTGATGTTCGGCCGCACGTTCAGCCGTGGCGCAGTACGCAACACGTTTGCCAGGCCCATCCACTCCAGTCCGCGGATCACGCCCCAGCCGATGTCCACTTCCCATTTGCGCAGGGCGAACTTGGCCGACGAAGGGAAAGCGTGGTGGTTGTTGTGCAATTCTTCGCCACCGATCCACAGGCCCCACGGGGTGAGGTTGGTGGCGGTGTCGTCGGTTTCGAAATTGCGGTAGCCCCACCAATGGCCGAGGCCATTGACGACGCCAGCGGCCCACAGCGGAATCCACAACATCTGGATGGCCCACACCGCGATCCCGGCGAAGCCGGCCAGGGCGAAGCTCAGGAACAGCAGCAGGGTCGGGCCCAGGGTGGCGTGTGGCGTATAGAGATGGCGCTCGATCCAGTCGTCCGGGCAACCCTTGCCGTACTTCTCGATTGAGTCGCGGTCGCTGCGTGCCTCTCGATACAGCTCGACGCCGCGCCAGAACACGTTGCCGATGCCCTTGACCACCGGGCTGTGCGGATCTTCCTCGGTCTCGCACTTGGCGTGGTGCTTGCGATGGATTGCAACCCATTCACGCGTGATCATCGAGGTGGTCAACCACGACCAGAACCGGAACACGTGCGAGACCACGGGGTGGAAATCCACGCCGCGATGGGCCTGGCTGCGATGCAGGTACAGGGTGACCGCCAGGATCGTGAGTTGGGTCGCCGCCAACAGGTACAACGCCAACTCACCCCAGCCGGGCTGCAACAAGCCGCCAGCGAGGAACTCGGAAACCGGAACAGGGATCGGCAGGACGGGGATTGGCATGGCAGACAGCAGGACAGCGGACATCATGGCTCCGGAATGAAGGAAGGCCGGAGGGCAACCGCGCCCACCGCAACCGGCATCATGCCAGCCCAGCCCTCGATCTGCCGGTTGAAGGCCGGCGATGTTCAGCTTCCGTGCGCTGTTTCACGCAGATTGGTCACCCGGATTGTTCAGTCAGCAGAAACCAGCGCGTCCTCACGCTCACGCAGGGCGGCATAGGCCGCGTCGGTGTCCGGACGGACCCCATGCCAGAGCAGGAAGCTTTCAGCGGCCTGCTCGACCAGCATGCCCAGTCCGTCGATGGCTTCGCGCGCGCCAGCGGCGCGCGCCCAGGCGAGGAAAGCCACCGCGGCTTCGCCGTAACTCAGGTCCACGGCGCTGCTTCGGGGACCCACCAGTGACATTGGCAACGGCGCGTCGCCGCCACTGCCTTGGCGGCTGGCCGAGGTTGCGTTCACCACCAGGTCGAACTCGCCCAACGTTCCCAGGTCCTCGACATAGCGCGGATGCACGCGCTTGGGTTCGCCCAGCGCGTCCGCAAGCGCATCGCTGCGTTCGGGAGTGCGGTTGACGATGAACAGGTCGGCGATGCCGGCATCCAGCAACGCAGGCGCAACCCCGCGCGCACCACCGCCAGCACCCAGCAACAAGGTGCGGCGTTTGCGCAGGTCCAGGCCTTGGCGCCCGGTAAGGTCGCGCACCAGGCCGAGCCCGTCAGTGTTGTCGCCGTGCCAGCCGCCGTCGCGACGGATCAGGGTGTTGACCACGCCACAGCGGCTTGCGCGCGGATCGAGCGTGGCGCAAGCGGCCGCGGCGCGTGCCTTGTGGGGGAGGGTGACGTTGGCGCCGTCCCCGTTGAATGCAGCCAGTTCGAGCTCGAATTCAGGCGCGTCGATCGCCACGTATTCCAGCTCGATCCCGGCCTGGCGCGCGAATGCCGCGTGGATTCGTGGCGACAGCGAATGCGCGACCGGATGGCCGAAGACCGCGTAGCGCTTCATGCGCGCAACCAGCGCGCGGCGTCGAGCGCGTAGTAACTGAGGATGCCGTCGGCACCGGCGCGCTTGATGCTCGTAAGAGCTTCCAGCACGCACGCGCGCTCATCGAGCCAGCCGTTCAGCGCCGCGGCCTTGAGCATCGCGTACTCGCCACTGACCTGGTAGACGAAGGTCGGTACCCCGAACGCATCCTTGGCCTGGCGCACGATGTCCAGGTACGGCAGGCCGGGCTTCACCATCACCATGTCCGCGCCTTCCTCGATGTCCAGCGCGATTTCGCGCAGGGCCTCGTCGGCGTTGGCCGGGTCCATCTGGTAGGTGTACTTGTTGCCTTTGCCGAGCGCAGCGGACGATCCAACCGCATCGCGGAACGGGCCGTAGAAACTCGACGCGTACTTGGCGCTGTAGGCGAGGATCCGGGTGTGGATGTGGCCGTCGCGCTCGAGCGCGGCGCGGACCGCGCCGATGCGGCCGTCCATCATGTCGCTGGGGGCGACTACGTCGGCGCCGGCACGCGCATGCGACAGCGCCTGCTTCACCAGCACCTCGACCGTTTCGTCGTTGACGACATAGCCGTTGGCGTCGATCAAGCCGTCCTGGCCGTGCACGGTGTAGGGATCCAGGGCCACGTCGGTGATCACGCCGAGGTCGGGGAAGCGCTGCTTGAGCGCGCGCACCGCGCGCTGGCACAGGCCGCCGTCGTCGTAGGCTGCAGCAGCGTCCAGTGACTTGGCTTCCGCTGCGGTCACCGGGAACAGCGCCAGCGCGGGGATCCCGAGGGTCGCGGCTTGCTCGGCGACCTTCAGCAACTCGTCGATCGACAGCCGCTCGACTCCCGGCATCGATGCAATTGCCTCGCGGCCCGCAGGTTCGTGCACGAACACCGGGTAGATCAGGTCGTTCGTGGACAGGACCGTCTCGCGCATCAGCCGGCGGGAGAAGTCATCGCGGCGCATCCGCCGTGGTCGGACGAAGGGGTAAGTCATCGTGGGATTCTACGCCGCCGCCGGGCATGGCCCGGCTGGTGACTGGTTACAAGCCGTGGACACCGTCGATCTCGACCGCGAGGTCGCGACGGCAGATCGCTGCATGCAGCAGCACGCGCGGAACCCGGTCACCGAACCGAACGTGCAAGGCTTCGGCCACCATTCCCATGTCATCCAGGTCGCGCACGTAGACCTTCAGCCGGGTCCCGGATCCAAACGCGGGCGGCAGTGCCGGCTGGCGTTCGCGTGCGGCGGCGAGCAAGGCGTCGAAGTTGTCGAAGGTTTCCTGCAACTGCGCCAGCAAGGCGCCGGCGTGCAGGGTGGCGTGGCCAACCACGCTGGCGGTGCCCGACAACAGCAGTGGCATTTGGGTGTCGGTGGGCGGCAACATGGCACGGGCGAAGCTGGGCGGTTGCGGACCGTAGGCGCGTGGATAACGCCAGGCGCTGATCTGGCGCGGATTTTCCACCGGCGCCCCGCGGGCGGCAGCCGAGAGCCAGTAGACCTGCAGTGTGCGCGCCTCGTCGCAGCGCCCGATCGCGGTGGCTGCGGGCAGGCAATGCGCGTCGGTGTCGCCAAGGCCGCGTGCGCGACCGATGCAGAACTGGCGATAGCGTTCGTTGTCGCCGTCACCGCGGTTGATCGCGTCGAGATAGTTCCAGATCCGCAACAGGTGCGGGGTGCTGCTGGCGCCAACGAAATCGAGCAAGCGCGCGTAGGCGTGCGTGGCAGCGCCGGTAATCCCGGTTGGGTCTCCCGCGCTGGCATGCGCACGCTCGTCGACTTCAATCACCCCGAATGCCAGCGCGCCATCGCTGGACCAGGCGATGGCGCCGTCGCGGCCACTGCGCACCGGGCCGACGCCGCGCCACACTTCGCAGCGGGTGTCGCCCGCGTGCGGTTGCAGGGCGATGTGCAGGTAGCGCGGATCGTCCAGCTGGCGCGGCACGCCATCGCCGAACCCGAACACCGCCAGCACGTCGTCGTCGCCAAGCAGTGCCTGCGCCTTTTCCCAAGGGATGTAGTCCACTGCCAGCGCAGCCTGGGCCGACGAGTCGGCGGTGGCGAGGCCCGGGTGGGTGGGGAAAGCGACAGACATCGCGGCTCGACGGCGGGCAAGGACCGCCATGATACCGATGGCGGCGAGGAGGGTGCGCAGTGGTTTAACCTGTCGCCCTCGCTCCCGTGGAAGTCCCGATGTCCCCGCAATCCGTTCCCGAACTCGAATTGGCGCAACTGCTGGTCGAAAGCCTGAACCTGGAAGATGTCGATGCCGCCGGCATAGACCCGGAAGCACCGCTGTTCAACTCAGGCCTGGGGCTGGATTCGATCGATGCCCTGGAACTCGCGCTGGCGATCAGCAAGCGTTATGGCTTCCCGCTGCGGTCGGACAATGAAGGCAACCGCCAGATCTTTGCTTCGCTGCGGGCGCTGGCCGCGCATGTCCAACAGCACAAGGTCACCTGAGGTCGGGATGCTGGGTGGCGTGGGCATGATCTGGCTGCGGATTGTGCTCGCAGTCGCGTATCCGCTGCTCGCGCACCTTGCCGCCGCCACCGGCACTGGCTGGATCGCCGGGCTGGCTGCGTTCGACTTGGTGTTGCTGGTGTTGGCGCCGGCATTGTTGCTGGCTCGGGCATGGGCCTGGTCGGCCTTGCTCGCAGTTGCGGTGGCGTTGGCCTGGCTCGCGACGACCCCGCAGGCATTGTTGCCGTTGCTGCTGGCACCGCCGGCGTTCGTGGCGATGGCTGCATGGGCGTTTGCCCGCACCTTGCAGCCCGGACGGATCCCGCTGGTGGGCCAGATCGCCAGCGCCCTCGACGGCGTTGCCTGGGACGACCTCGAGCCCGACGTACGCCGCTACACCAGCGCGGTGACCTGGGCCTGGGGGTTGCTGTTGGCCGCGCTTGCAAGCGCCGACCTGGTGCTGGCGTTGCTGGCGACGCCTGGCGGGTTGCTGGCACGGCTCGGCGTTGAGGTGCCGTGGCCTGTCAGTGAAGCGCAGTGGTCGTGGTTCGCCAACATTGGCGACTACGTGGTGATCGGTGGCTTCATGCTCGGCGAATTTGCCTGGCGACGTCGGCGTTTCCCGCAAGCGGGTCGTGATTTCATCGGCTTCCTGCGCGGCATGGCGGGTTTGGGCCCGGCATTCTGGCGCGAGGCGTTGCGGTGAGCGAAGACGCGCAGTTTTCGATCGCGGCTGACCATCCGTGCCTGGCCGGGCATTTCCCGAACCGGCCGATCGTCCCCGGGGTGCTCCTGCTCGCGCATGCCGTTGCCGCGATCGAGGCCGTGCACGGGCGACAGTGTTGGCTGCGGTTTCCACAGGTGAAATTCGTGCAGCCGCTGCTGCCCGGCGAAATTGCCCGGGTGTCGTTTGCACTGGCGGGCGCGCAACGTTGGCGCTTCACGGTATTGCGCGGGGACGGAACCTTGCTCGCCCGCGGCGAGGCCAGCGCGGCATGAGCGCGAGCCTGCAATGGAAGCAGCGCCCGGAAGGGGGCAGCCGGCTCTCGATCTGGATGATCCGCTCGATCGGGCGCTATGGCGGACGCACCCTGGGGCGTGCGTTGCTGGTTCCGATCACCCTGTACTTCCTGGCCAGGCGTGGGCCCGAGCGACGCGCCTCGCGGGCATGGCTGACGCGCGCACTGGGTCGGCCGGCGTCGCTGCTTCAAGTCGCCCGCCACATCCATGCGTTCGCCGCCACCATCCTCGATCGGGTGTTCCTGTTGTCCGGGCAGCTGCACCGCTTCGACATCCGCATCGATGGCCTGCCGCAACTGGATGAATACCTGGACCAGCGACGCGGCGTGCTGTTGTTCGGCTCGCACCTGGGCAGCTTCGAGGTGCTGCGCGTGCTGGCAAGCAAGCGGCCAGACATCGGCCTGCGGGTGGTCCTGGACAAGGGCCACAATCCGGTGATGACCGACCTCCTGGATGCACTCAATCCGGGCGTCGCGGCGACCGTGATTGACGCCGGCCAGCACGGCACCACGATCATGCTGGAGATCCAGCAGGCGATCGCCCAAGGCCAGATCGTGGCGCTGTTGGTCGATCGGCCGCAGCCTGGGGAACTGGCGCAGGTGGTGCCGTTCCTGGGCAAGGATGCCGCGTTCCCGGTCGCCCCCTGGCAGATCGCCGCGGTGCTGGGCGCCCCGGTGCTACTGGCTTTCGGCCTGTATGGCGGTGACAACCGGTACGATCTGCACTTCGAGGCCTTCAGCAATGGCGAGGCCGTCCCGAGGCCGCAGCGGGCCCGGCATGTCGCGGCACTTATCCAGCGTTATGCCGCGCGGCTGGAACATTACGCACGACAAGCCCCCTATAACTGGTTCAACTTCTATGACTTCTGGACGCAAAGCGATGCTCCTGGCGACGCTGCTGTTGGCGACGCTGTTGCTGGCGACGTTGCCGGTCGCGGCTGACACGACGCAGCCCACTGTCGAGCCGGCGTGGATCCTGGCAAGGATTGCGCGGCCGGTGCCCAGCAGAACCGACTTCGTTGAACTGCGCGAGTCGAAACTGCTGAAGGCGCCACTGCGGATCATCGGTGAATACCGTCATCCGGATGTGGCCACGTTGGTGCGCGAGGTGCGCAGCCCCTATGCGGAAACCACCACCATCCGTGCCGGAGAAGCCGTGGTCGAGCGCACCGGCAAAACACCGCGGCGGGTGTCGCTGGCCCGGGTGCCGGAATTGGCCGCTTTGCAGGCGAGCTTCGGCGCGTTGCTGACCGGCGACCGCGCGCAACTCGAACAGCATTACCGCCTGCACGGCGAAGGCACCCGCCAACACTGGCGCCTGTCACTGACCCCGACGGATGTTGCCGTTGCCCGCCGCATACGCGGCATCGTCCTGCACGGGCGCGGGGCAGAATTGCGCTGCATCGAGACCCAGCCTGCACAAGGCGGAGAGGTGCAACGCACGCTGCTCGCGGGTGCGGCGCGCGATTCCCGGCAAGTGCTTGACCCGGCGGCGCTGGCCGCGTTGTGCAGGGGCGCCGCGGCAGGATGAGCGCGCGCAGCCGCTTGCTGCTGGCACTGCTGTGGCTGGGCCTGCTGCTGCTCGCCGGCTGGGCCCTCGGCGGCCGCCTGCAGTTGACCGGCGACCTGCGCAAGTTCATGCCGGAACCGCGCACTTCGGCCCAGAAACTGTTGATCGAGGAACTCGGAGAAGGCCCTGGCTCGCGGCTGTTGCTGATGTCGATTTCCGGTGCAGATCCGGCCACGTTGGCGCGGCAATCGCAGGCGCTGCGTGAGCGCCTCGCGGGGGCGCCACAATTCGAATTGTTCGCCAACGGTGGCGATGCCGGGTTGGGTGCGATCGCGCCGCGCCTGCGTCCCTATCGCTACCTGCTCTCAGACAGCTTCGACGCCACCGCGCTTGATGCCGACTTCCTGCGAGGACAACTCGAGGCGCGGGTGCAAGACCTCGGTTCGCCGGCAGCCGCCCTGGTTGAACCGCTGATTGGCGCCGACCCGAGCCTGGAAACGCTGAAACTTGCCGCGTCCTGGCAACCCTCGACGGCGCCCCAGCAGATCTACGGCGTCTGGTTCGATCGTGCCGGCAACCAGGCCTTGCTGCTGGCGCAGACCAGCGCCGCAGGTTTCGACCCTGGCGGGCAACAGGCGGCGATCGACGCGATCCGCACGGCGTTCGCGGCGGTGCGTGGCAACGACAGTTCGCGACTCGACATCACCGGACCCGGCGCATTTTCGGTGGAGATCGGCGGCCGCACCCAGCGCGAAGCCAGCTGGATTGGCAGCGTCGATACGCTCAGCCTGATCCTGCTGCTGTGGATCGCTTATGGCAGCTGGAAGGCCCCGCTGTTGGGCGTACTGCCCTTGGCCAGTGCCGGCCTTGCCGGCCTGGGTGCGGTCGCCATCGGCTTCCCCGGCGGGGTGCATGGCATCACCGTCGCCTTCGGCTTCACCCTGATTGGCGTCGCCCAGGATTATCCAATCCACCTCTTCAGCCACCAACGTGCAGGGCTGTCGCCACGCGACAGTGCGCGGACGTTGTGGCCGACCCTGGCCACTGGCCTGGTGTCCACCTGCATCGCTTACGTGACGTTCCTCGCATCGGGCGTTGATGGCCTTCGCCAGCTTGCGGTGTTCACCATCGTTGGCTTGGCCACTGCCGCCTTGGCCACGCGATTCCTGTTGCCCTCGCTGATGGATCCGGCCCCGCGCGATGCCGCCGCCTCGCCGCGACTGGCGCGCTTGTGGACCCGGATTGAACGCCTGCCGCGACCACGGGTCCCGCTCGCGTTGCTCGCGCTGGTGGCACTGGCGGTGGTTGCTTTCGCGCCGACGCCATTCTGGCAAAACGACCTGTCGAAGCTGACCCCGGTGCCGACCGCTGCGCTGCTGCGCGACGCCCAGCTGCGCAGTGAACTCGGCGCCCCCGACGTGCGCTACCTGGTCATGTTGCAGGCGCCGGACAGCGAGCAGGCGTTGCAAGCTGTCGAGCGTTTGCGCCCGGTGCTGGATGCGCTTGTGCAGCGACGCGCAATTGCCGGTTATGACAGCGCCGTGCGTTACCTGCCCAGCGCGGCAACCCAGCGCGCGCGCCAGGCGCGCCTGCCGGATTCCGTGGCCTTGCAGGCAAGCCTGGATTCGGCGCTGGTCGACAGTCCATTCCGCGCGGATGCCTTCGAGGCGTTCGTTGCCGACGTCGCCGCCGCCAGGCAGGCACCACCCTTGCGCCCGCAGGACCTGGTCGGCACCCCACTGGCGGTCGGCGTGGATGGCCTGCTGCTGCACCGCGATGGCCACGCCACCGCGCTGGTGTCGTTGCGCGGACTCGAGCATCCGGACGAGGTCGCCAGCACGGTGCGCGCCAATGGCGCCGAATTGATGGACCTGAAGCAGGCATCCGAGTCGCTGGTGGCTGACTATCGCGGGCGCGTGCTGCTGGCGCTGGCGGTTGCTGCCCTGCTATTGGCAGCGACGGTATGGATCGCGTTGCGCGACCGCCGCCGGACCATCCGGGTGTTGCTGCCGATGGCCATGTCGACGTTGCTGGTGTTGGCGCTGCTGCGCGGGCTCGGGGTGGAACTCAACCTGTTCCACCTGGTGGCGTTGATCCTTGGCGCGGGGCTCGGGCTGGATTACGCCCTGTTCTTCGACCACGCCGGCGATGATCGTGCCGAGCAGTTGCGTACCCTGCACGCGGTGATCGTTTGCAGCCTCACCATGCTGCTGGTGTTCGCGCTGCTGGCGCTGTCGTCGATTCCGGTGTTGCGCGCGATCGGCGTCACGGTCGCGCTGTCGGTGGTCGCCAACTTCGTGCTGGCGTTGTTGATCGCCCGCGCCCCAACCGCGGGCAACCGAT
>JBDSOZ010000117.1:0-11766 GCA_039914555.1 Luteimonas sp. | reverse complement strand
TCGCGCAAGCTGTGCAAGGACGGGGGCAACCAGGCCCTGTTCGACATCAGCGAGCGGATCGAGACCCTGATGATGGACACCAAGAAGATGTTCCCGAACCTGGATTGGTACAGCGCCAGTGCCTATCACATGCTGGGGATCCCGACGCCGATGTTCACGCCGCTGTTCGTGATCGCGCGGACTTCGGGCTGGAGCGCGCATGTGATCGAGCAGCGCGAGGACGGCAAGATAATCCGTCCCAGCGCGACCTATGTCGGGCCGGAAGACCGCGCCTACGTCCCGATCGAGAAGCGTTAAAGGCTGGCGGCGTAGCCGGAGGCGACGATCGCCTTCTGCAGCGGCTCGATCAGCTTGACGTTGCCGGCAACGACCTGGCGACCGCGGGATTCTGCGATGTCGAGTTTTGGCAGGGCCGCGCCGCGATAGTCGCAGACGCGACCGCCGGCCTCGCGCACCATCAGCACGCCGGCGGCGATGTCCCAGGGCTGCACCCCAGCTTCGAAGTAACCATCGGCGCGCCCGCAAGCGACATAGGCGAGGTCAAGTGCAGCCGAACCGGTGCGGCGCACGTCTTCAGCCTCGTCCAGCAGTCCGCGCAGGCAATCCAACTGCACGCCAATGCGCGCGCGCTCGCGCGGCGCGAACCCGGTGATGAGCATCGCGCCGTGCAGGTCCTTGCGCTCACTGACCCGGATGCGGCGCTCGTTGAGTGCCGCGCCGCTGCCACGGCTGGCGGTGAACAGCTCGTTGCGCAGTGGATCGAAGATGACGCCGTGGATCGGCTCGCCGTTTTCAACCAGCGCGATCGAGACGCACCAATGCGGCCAGCCGTGCAGGTAGTTGCTGGTGCCGTCGAGCGGGTCGATCACCCAAGTGTGGCGACTGGGGCCGCGGTTGCCCTTCTGGGCGCCGCCTTCTTCGCCGAGGATCGCGTATTCGGGGTTGGCGCGACGCAATTCCTTGACGATTTCGGCTTCGGCCAGGCCATCAACCTCGCTGGCATAGTCCATCCGATCCTTCTCGACGATATTCAGCGCGTCGAGCTTGTTCATGTGCCGCAGCAACACGCTGCCGCCGGCGCGGGCCGCCTTGACCATGACATTGACGGCGGGCTTGAGCATGAAGGGATGACCTCGGGGAAGGGCGCGGAGTTTAACATTGACGCCATGGACACCCAGCCCGCGCCCCCGTTCGAACCAGCCGCGCGCATCCGCGTGGTCCTGGTCGGCACCCAGCACCCAGGCAACATCGGCTCGGCGGCGCGGGCACTGAAGACCATGGGGCTGTCGCGGCTGGTGCTGGTGGCGCCAGAACGCTATCCACACCCGGAGGCCCATGCATTGGCGGCTGGGGCCGACGACGTGCTTGCCGCCGCAAGCCTCCACGACACCTTGGCCGAGGCGATCGGCGACTGCCGCCTGGTGCTGGGCTGCACCGCCCGCAGTCGCCGCATCGCCTTGCCCGAGCAGTGGCCGCGCGAGGCCGCCGCGACCTTGTTGGCCGAGGCAGGCGTGGATGGCGGCAACGGCGTTGCCGAAGTGGCGCTGGTGTTCGGCCGCGAGCGCACCGGCCTGGACAACGACGAGTTGCAGCTGTGCCACGGCGCCGTCCACATTCCCGCGAACCCTGGCTACAGTTCGCTCAATCTCGCTGCCGCGGTCCAGGTGATGACCTACGAACTGCGCATGGCCTGGCTTGCATCGGCGGGGACGTTGGCCGTGGAATCCGCCCGGGATGGCGATGAAGACCCTGGGCACGAACGCGAGCAGCCGGCCACCCACGAGCATATGGAGGGCTTGTTCAAGCAACTGGCCGAGACGCTTGATGCCATCGACTTCCACAAGGGGCGGGCGCCGGAATCGGCGATGCGCAAATTGCGGCGACTGTTCCTGCGTGGCCGACCGGACCTGCGCGAAGTGCGCCTGCTGCGAGGTATCCTCGCCGATGCCCAACGCATGGCCCGTTTGGCCGCCGAACGCGACCCGGACCGCTGCTGACCACGAGTCGCTGTCTTGGAGCACGCATTTCCAGTAGGCTCGCGGCCAGTTGTCCTTTGCGGAATCCGACTATTGCGCGTGCTGTCGCCAAGGCTGCTGACCTGTTTGACTGGCCTGCTTTTGTGCCTGGCGTTGGGACCGGCGCGTGCCGCTGACCCGCACGTGCTGGTGCTCGGCCGGATCAGCGACGACCCCAAGGCACACTATGAGCAGCTCAAGCCGCTGCTTGACTACGTGGTCCCGCGCATGGCCGACGTCGGCATTACCGAGGGCCGGATCCTTATGGCCCGGGACCTGCAGCAGATGACCAGCTACCTGCGGCGCGAGCGCGTGGATTGGGTCACCGAAACCTCGGCCAATGCCATGCGGCTGCAGGATCGCGCCGGCGCCCTGCCGTTGCTGCTCACCGAACGCGACGGGACCGGCAGCTATCGCACCCTGCTGTTCGTGCGTCGCGACAGTGCCGTCGCCTCGCTCGATGATTTGCGCGGGCACAGCGTGGCGTTCCAGAACACCGCTTCCACCAGCGCCTACATTGTCCCGGCGATGCAGATCCTGCAGCGCGGGATGCCACTGCAGATCCTGTTGTCACCGATGGAACGACCCGATTCGCACTCGGTCGGATATGTCTTTGCGCGCTCGGAGCTCAACATCGCCACCTGGGTGCACAAGCGCCTGGTCGATGCCGGCACCATCAGCAACCTGGACTGGGACAATCCGCGGCGCATGCCCCCTTCGTACCGCCAGGACTTCAGGGTCGTCGACCAGAGCCAGAGTTATCCGCGGGCGCTGGAAATGGTCCGCGACGACCTTGATCCGCGGGTGCGGGAGCGCCTGCGCGAAGTGCTGCTGGAGGCTGGGCGCGACCCGGATGCGCGCGAAGCGATGCTGCGGTTTTTCGGCACCACCCGGTTCCTCCCGATCGACGCGGCGACCAATAGCGCATTGCACGAACTGCGTGCCGGCGTCGCGCGCGTGCGCTTGGAGGTTGAATGACGCTTCGCTGGCGCCTGCGTGGGCTGCACGCCAAGTTCGTCATGCTGGCCTGCGCCACCCTGCTGGTGATGCTGGTGGTGGTTGCCTTGATGCTGCAACGACAGAGCGCGATGCAGGCGGAGGTGGTCCGTCAAAGCCATGACGCAATGCACATGCTGGTGTTCAAGCGCCTGCGCCAGCAAGGCGAGGCGCAATCGGCACAGGTCGCCGATTCGCTGGTCAATCCCTTGTACTACTTCGACCTGGACGCGATTGGGGTCATTGCACGCAACACGATGCGGCAGCCGGACGTTCGCTACGTGCTGGTCTACGACAACAAGGGCGACATCCTCCATGACGGCTCGGGAGACATTCCCACCTATGGCCAGGCGATGCGCGATCCGCTGGCATACGAGGCGGTTTCGGCCAGCGGCGTGCACGCCCAGTGGACCGATCGGGTGCTGGACGTGTCCAGCCCGATCAAGGTTGGCGACCAGCGCCTGGGCGGTGTCCGCATTGGTTACGCACTGGATTCGGTACGGGCCGACGAAACCACCGCAACTGCGGCACTGGGCGAGACGCTGGGCGCAATCGGAACCCGCCACCTGTGGTGGATTGCGCTTGCGCTGCTCGGCCTGGTGGGGCTCGGAGCGCTGGCCAGCGTGGTGTTGCAGCGCGCATTGGTCCGGCCGATCCGCGAACTGGCTGACGTGGCCCGCGAGATCGAGGCTGGCAACTTCCAGGTCACGGTCGCGTCGAGTACCCGCAACGATGAGGTTGGCGACCTGACGCGTGCATTCGGGCGCATGGGCGACAGCATCGCCCGCCACGACCGGGACATCCGGCGGATGGCGTATACCGACGCGCTGACCGGGCTCGCCAACCGCCTCGCCTTCCGCGAGAGCCTCGACCAGCGGCTGACCCAATTGCGCGGCGCCGGGCGCCCGCTTGCATTGCTGTTTGCGGACATTGACGACTTCAAGCGGGTCAACGACACCCTCGGCCACGACGTGGGTGACGAGGTTCTGGTGCAGTTCGCCAATCGCATCTGCGCGGTGGTCGAACAGTATGGTAGCGCGGAGACCCTGCTGGCCCGATTTGGTGGGGACGAGTTCGTGATCCTGTTGCAAGGTGGGCCCGCACCACGCGACAACGTGCACGAGCTGGCGACGACCCTGGCCGAAACCCTGGTTGCGGAACTGGCGCGGCCGATCCTGGTGCACGGACGCCAGTTGTTCCTTGGCACCTCGGTCGGCATCACCCTGTTCCCGGAAGACGCCGCTGGCGCGACCACGCTGATGAAGAACGGCGACATCGCCATGTACCAGGCCAAGGTCGCCGGCAAGAACTGCTATCGCTTCTACAGTCGCGGCATGGACCAGGCAGTCGAGCGCAGTGTGCGCATGGAGCACGACCTGCGCGGTGCCTGGGAACGCGGCGAACTCAGCCTGGCGTACCAGCCGATCTACCGCCTTGCCGACGGCGCGCTGGTCGGCGCCGAGGCATTGCTGCGCTGGCAACATCCCGAGCAAGGCAGTATTTCACCGTCGGTATTCATCGACGTCGCCGAACAGAGTGGCCTGATCGAGGTTATCGGTCCGGAAGTGCTGCGTGTGGCGTGTACCGATGCGATGCGCTGGCAAACCGAATATGCGCGTGGCAACGGCTTGTTCGTGTCGGTGAATGTGTCGCCCCGCCAGCTGCGCAGCGGGGAACTGCCGAACCAGGTCGCCACCACCCTGCGCGAGACCGGCCTGCCGGCTTCGCAACTTCATATCGAGTTGACCGAGACCGCCGTGCTCGGCGACGAAATGCATGCCTGCGCATTGCTGGCGCGCCTGCGCGCTACCGGCGTCAAGGTGTGGCTGGACGATTTCGGCACCGGTTTTTCCGGACTCAGCCATTTGCGGCGGGTGCCGGCTGACGGCGTCAAGATCGACCGTAGTTTCATTTCCGACGTGTTGCGCGATCCGGACGATCTCGCCCTGACCACGGCGATCATTGCCATGGCCCACTCGCTTGGCATCACGGTGGTGGCCGAAGGCGTGGAAATGGAGGGGCAGTACGCGATCCTGCGCGAACGAGGCTGCGACCTGGCCCAGGGTTACTGGATCGGGCAACCAGCACCGGCTGCTGCGTTCGAGGCCTTGCTGGCCTGAAGAGCGGGGTCTTCGCGGCGACTGGTCCGCGCATCTTCCCCATTCAGCTTGTTTCCCGTAGACTTGCCGGGTCCTGTGCACGGCTGATCCGTTTTCCTGGTAAGCCAGCCGCCCCAGCCCGTCAAGGTGCTGGCGGCCTTCTCCCCGCACGCCTTTCGTCGCGCAGGCACGGTCCGGAGCATCCGGTGCCGTCAAAAACATCACTCGCAGCGCGGTTCAAGGAACGCTCCGGGTAGGGCCCGCAAATTTCGGGTCCGGTACGGAGTTCCAATTACATGACGCCTGAAAACCTGCCCTTTGAGGGCTTGGGTCTGTCGCCTGCTTTGCTGCGCGCGCTTGCCGAAACCAACATCACCATTCCAACCCCGATCCAGGCCCAGGCGATTCCGCTGGCACTGGCTGGCAAGGACGTACTCGGCGCGGCCCAGACCGGCACCGGCAAGACTGCCGCGTTTGGATTGCCGTTGTTGCAGCGCCTGTCCAAGACCACGCCGCCCAACGGCCCGCGCAAGCCGCGCGCGCTGGTGCTGGTGCCGACCCGTGAGCTGGCCGTGCAGGTCGCCGAAAGCCTCAAAGGCTATGGCCGCCATCTGCGCCTGAGTGTCACCACCATCTACGGCGGTGCCGGCATGGGTCCCCAGGTCGACAGCCTGCGCCGCGGCACCGACATCCTGGTGGCCACCCCGGGCCGCCTGATCGACCACCTCGAGCGTGGCAGTGCCAAGCTCGACGAGATCGAGGTGCTGGTGCTGGACGAAGCCGACCGTATGCTCGACATGGGCTTCCTGCCGCCGATCAAGCGGATCATCAGCCGGGTTCCGGCGCTGCGCCAGACGCTGTTGTTCTCTGCAACGTTCGAGCCGCGGGTCAAGGCCCTGGCGATGGACTTCATGCGAAACCCGCAAGAGGTCCAGGTTGCCGCCAACAACACGATCGCCGAGACCATCGTGCATCGCGTGCATCCGGTGGACGGTTCGCGCAAGCGCGACCTGTTGATCGAGATCCTGACCAAGCGCCACACCGACCAGGTGCTGGTGTTCGGCAAGACCAAGCATGGTTGCAACCGCCTGGCCGAACAGTTGGAAGCCGCCGGTCTCAAGGCCGTCGCGATCCACGGCAACAAGAGCCAGGCGCAGCGGCAGAAGGCGCTTAACCTGTTCAAGGCTGGCAAGGCCAGGGTGCTGGTGGCGACCGACGTCGCGGCCCGTGGCCTCGACATCCCCAACCTGCCGCTGGTGATCAACCACGACCTGCCAATGGTTGCGGAGGATTACATCCATCGCATCGGCCGGACCGGCCGTGCCGGCCTGGCGGGCGAGGCGCTGTCGCTGGTGTCACCGGAAGAGGGTGGCCTGCTGAACCAGATCCAGCGCATGCTCAAGGTCGACCTGAAGATGGATGTGGTTGAAGGCTTCGCACCGAGCAAACCAATCCGCCTCGACACACCGATCCCGAAGAACGGCGGTGGCCAGCGTGCGCCGGGGCGTGGTGCCGCAGGCAAACCCGCGCATCGCGCGCATGCCAAACCGGCCGCGCGCACTGCGCATGCCGGGCCGAAGAAGCCGCGTACCGGTGGCCAGGCTGCCTGGGCAGGACGCCGCGACAGCCGCGCCTGATCAAGCAGGAGCGCCCCTGGGGCGCGATCAATGCAAAACGAAGGGCCGGCAATGCCGGCCGTTTTTTCGCATCCAGCCTGCCACCGCTTCGCCTCAACGCCCTGCGAAAACCACCGCCGGCTGCAACTTCAACAACGGCCGCGCGCTGATCGCCGCCGCCGCTACGCACACGACCAACACGCCGAGGATGCCCACCAGCGGTGTGAACCACATCATACGGAACGGGAATCCAAGCCCGATGACTGCCTCGCCCGCGAGGCCGCATAGCCCCAGGCCGATGCCGGTGCCGAGCAACGCGCACACGGCGGCCTGGAACAGCACCATCGCGATCAATGTCCTGGAAGTGGCGCCCAGGGCCCGCAGCACGGCGTACTGCCGCTGATTCTCGTAAGTGAACATGTAGAGCATGACGCCGGTGACGCCAAACCCCATGGTCATGGCCAGCGTCAGCATTGCAGCGATGTCGCCGACGTCCTCGGAGTTGACTAGGAACCAGCGCACGGTGTCGGACTTGAAATCTTGCGCCGAGCGGGCGCGCAAACCAGTGCGCTGCTGGATGCGCGTCGCCAGCGCGCGAGGCGTGACGATGCCGGCGGCCGTGGCCATGACGAAAGTCAGCGTATGCGGCTCCGCTGGCAGTATGCGCATGGCGTTGGAAAGCGTCGTATAGAGCAAGGGCCGCGGGGGAAACCGTGGCAAGCCCTCGGACTTGCCCAGCACGCGGACCAGCCGGTCGTTGATCAGCAGTTCGTCGCCCCTGGCGAGTTCCCGGGTGGGTACCTCCAGGTGCGCGCCATCGTGTGGCCACTGGTCAACCGGGCGCGAAGGCGTCTGCAACTTGCCGCTGGTACCTCCGGGATCGACGATCACTGCGCTGCGAGCGCGCAGTTCGCTGCGATTGACCCCCGGAACGGCCGGCGACCCGGCTAGCGATGCGTCGTCCACGCCGATCACCTGGAACGACTGGAAGCTGCCATTGGCGAAGCGCGCATCGACGTTGCCCAGCGCCAGGGGGACCGCGTAACGCACGCCTTCGACGCTGCGCACGCGGTCCAGTGCGGATCCAGGCAGGTTGATGGTCTGCTCGGCCGACTGGACCGCAGGGTCCATCACCCACACATCGGCCGCGCCGTTCTCCGTCACCAGCGCAAAGCCGCGGGTCATGAAGCCGCAGAAATACGATGCCGCGAACGTGACCAGGAACGATGTGAAGGCGATTCCGAACAGCAGCCCGGCGAACTTGGCGCGATCGGCCACCAGCATTTTCAGCGCGATGCGATACATCAACGCTGCCTGTCGCGGGCATCCGTGCCGGCTGCGGGCGCCTGGATGAACGCGTCCATCTGTTGCCCGAGATACACCGGCAGGTTGTCGTGTTCGAAGCTGTACACCACCTGCAACACGCGCAGGTCGGTACGCTCGGTGCTTTGCCCGGTGAGCGAAGTCTTCGGGGTGACGTAGGGCTCAATGTATTCGAAACGCAGTGGGATCGCCAGCAGCGGATTGCCGCGGACGAACGCGCGCGCCTGCGCATCGGGGCGGATCCGCCATGCATCGTTTTCGTCGATGTCCACGCGGAGGTAAAGGCGGGTATCGTCGCCAAGCAACATCAGCGGTTTGGTCGCGACGCTGCTGTTGACGAATTCGCCGGCACGGGTGTTGACCTGCAGGATGCGGCCAGCGGTCGGCGCGCGCACCACCAGCCGCGCGATCTCGACCTGCAATTGCGCGGCCACCGCGTTCGCGAAGGCGGTCGCGGCGGTCGCGGTATTGACATCGTCGCGGGCATTGGTGAGCGTCTCGACGCTGATCGCCGCGCGGTCCAGGTGTTGCAGGCGGGTGAGGTAGCCGAGTCGGTGCCTCGGCTTTTCCAGCGCGGCTTCGGCCTGGCCGGTGTCGGCGCGTGCGACAAGCAGGCGCGCCTGCAAGTCACGGTCGTCGATCATAAACAGGGGATCTCCGGCGTTGACGCGATCGCCTACCCGCACGTTGACCTCGCGCACCACGCCCGGAACGGCGCTCCCGATTGAGACATTACCGCGACCGGTTTCGGTAATGCCGGTGCCGGCGACGTAGGAAGCGAATGGAGCGGTTACGGATGCCACCGCAGGGGTGCGCACCGGCGACGTGCGGTTGTTGTCGACCACGACAATGGCCGCGATCGCCAACCCGGCCAATGCGATGCCCGTGAGCAGGTGGATCCGGTTCACGGGGCGGAATCCTGTCGCTGGCCTGAGGTGACATCGACGATGCGGCCGTCTTCCATGTGCGCGATGCGATCGGCGAAATCGAAGATGCGGTGGTCGTGCGTGACCACGATCAGGGCGCGGTCTGGAGTGCGCGCCACGTCGCGCAGCAGCTCCATCATCTCGTGCCCCGCCTTGGCATCGAGGTTGCTGGTCGGTTCGTCGCAGACGATCAATGCTGGTCCGTGGACTAGCGCACGGCCGATCGCCACGCGTTGTTGCTGGCCCCCACTGAGTTTTGTTGGCAGGGCATCGGCGCGCACATCCAGGCCCACTGATTCAAGCACGCCATGGGCGCACTGCTCGGCTTGTTCGCGGGCCATGCCCTTGAGCAGCAGCGGCACGGCGACATTGTCCAGTGCCGACAGGGCCGGCAGCAGGTTGAACGCTTGGAATACGAATCCGATGTTGTCACCGCGAAAGCGCGCGCGCGCGTCTTGGTCCATATCCTGCACGTCGGCGCCGAGCACCTCGCAACTGCCATTATCCGGATCGAGGATCGCCGTGATGATCGACACCAGGGTGGTCTTGCCGCAACCCGATGGACCCACGATCATCAGTAGTTCCCCAGCGTGCACGTCGAGGTCGATACCCCGCAGCGCCACCACGCTGGCGTCGCCCGAACCATAACGCTTGGTCAGGCCGCGACAGCGTACGGCGGGCTCCTGGCGGGATCGGACCATGGTTGTCGGCAGTTCCTGGGACTCGGTCGCGCGGCGGACGCGCGGGCCAGCTTACCCCACCCGGATTCGGCCATATCGCGCGCCGACACGCCGGTGCCACGCCGCGATGCCTGAAGATCCATCTCGGCCGATGCCGGTCCCGTGCTACCACCCACGCCAACGCCGGATCGGTGTCGCACCCGATGTCCAGATTGCAGCCAAGGCACAGTGCGCTTTCCGCAAGGACCAGGCTATGTGGCCAACGGGCATGGCATGAGCTGTTCCTGGCCGCGGTCCGGATCAAGGGCGTGGTTGGTGCGATGCAGCGGTCGGCCGGGCTGATGCTGCTGCTTGTCAGCCAGGGCAGGCTGGTGGCGATCGCGGGGTTGTTGACCAGGCCTGAACTGGCCGAGGGCCCTCACGATGCGATCGCCTGGTTCCTTCGTCATTCCGCCGAAAAGTTCGGCCAGGGCACGCAAGTGTTCGTCAGCCTTTACCTCGCCACGCACAGGCTGATCAAGATATTGTTGGTGCCGGTTTGCTTCGAAGCAAGCTGTGGTCGTATCCGGCTTCGCTCTGGGTGTTTGTCGCCTTCGTCGTGTATCAGCGTCATCGCTACACGCAGGCCCACTCGATCTGGCTGGTGTTGCTGACGGCGTTGGACATCGTCGTCGTAGTCCTGCGTACGGCGGCGCGATCGCGGCGCCCATCTTGTAGACGTGCCGGATCAGTCGCGGTGCTGCAGCAGCCAAGCGAGCAGCAGCTTGAGCAGGCCAGTGCCGAACAGCAGGAAGCCGACCGGGACCAGCACCACCATCAGCATCCCCAGGCCAACCGGGTTGCCGTCGGCAGGGCCAAACAGGGAGTAAAGCAGGATCGGGCCAGCCCCGATCGCCATCAACAGCAGCCCGGACTTGACGAACGTGGTCCACGCCCAGCGCTTCAGCAGCTTGTGTTCAAAGTCGGCCATCGACGCGTCCTCCGGTGGCTACATGGCGGCGGCGTGCGCGCGCAGTTCGTCTGCGCGGGCACGGCCGAGATAACGATGGATGCCGGCGCGTGCCGCATACAGCAACGGGATCAGCGCGATCGCAGCCAGCATCTTGTAGCCGTAATTGAGCGTACCCACCGCCAGGAACAGTGAGGTCGGCCAATGTTGCGGGCCGATCACGAAGGCGATGTACAGCACCACGAAGCTGTCCACCAATTGCGACACTGCGGTCGAGCCCGTGGCACGCAGCCAGGCATGGCGTTCGCCGGTGCGCCGGCGGATGCGGTGGAAGACGCTGACATCGATGAACTGGCCGAGGATGAAGGCGACCAGTGAGCCCCAGATGGTCCACAGGCCCTGGCCGAACACCGCGGCGAATGCGGCCTGGTAGTCGGGCACGCCCTGTTCGCGGGCTACGTTCACCCACCACGCGGCAGGCGCGAGATGGATTGCGACGAAGGCGAAGGCAAAGCCATAGACGATCAAGCCTGCGGCCAGCCAACTGATGAAGCGCACCCCGGCCTTGCCGAAATATTCATTGATCGTGTCGGTCATGATGAAGACGATCGGCCACAACAAAGTGCCGGCGGTGAAATTGAGCGAGCCTTGTTGCCCGAACAGGTCCCACTCCCAGGGAAGCAGGCCCAGGGTGTCTTCGAGCGCGAAGATCTTGACCCCGATGAATTCGGCCAGCACCGCATTGACGCAGAAGAAAGCGGCGAGTGCGATGAACAACCGCGTGCTGCGGTCGCCCAGCGGCCCATGGCCAGGCGCTGGGGTCAAGCGCGTGGCTCGCCGGCCGCGGCGCGCAGTGCCGCAGGCGCCGAGAATGGAATCGTCTCGGGCGAAACCGCGCCACCGGAGATGATGAAGCTCATGGCCTGGTCGACGGTCCAGTCGGTGGGAGTGATGTTTTCCACCGGCACGATCTCCAGGTAACCCGAAGTTGGGTTGGGTGTGGTCGGCACATAGACTGCCGCGAGTTCGCGGCCGGTGCCGTGTTCGCGGAGGACGCGGGTGACAAAACCAACCGATTTCATCTTGTCGTGCGGGAAGTCGATCAGCACCACGCGCTGGGTGCCGTCGGGTTGGGTTTGCAGGATGTCGAGCAGCTTGCGCG
>JBDSOZ010000103.1:0-19624 GCA_039914555.1 Luteimonas sp. | reverse complement strand
TTGCGCTGGGCTGGCGCGAAGCCGTGGTGGTTGGATCTGCGGTGGTGCTGACTTTGGCACTGACCCTGTTTGCGTCGTGGGCAATGGGCTTCACCCTCAACCGGGTGTCACTGTTTGCGCTGATCTTCTCGATCGGCATCCTGGTGGACGATGCAATCGTGGTGGTTGAAAACATTCATTGCCACATGACCCGCGACGGCAAGTCGTTGTTTGAGGCAATCCCGCCGGCGGTCGACGAAGTAGGTGGACCGACCATCCTGGCGACTTTCACCGTGATCGCGGCGCTGTTGCCGATGGCCTTTGTCTCCGGTTTGATGGGGCCGTACATGCGGCCGATCCCGATCAACGCCTCGGTCGGCATGTTGCTGTCGCTGGCGATCGCACTGATCGTGACGCCGTGGTTGTCGTTGAAGCTGCTGTCGCGACACGTGCCCGCGGCGCATGCGAGCTCCGACGCCACGGACGATGGCCCGCCCGAGACCCGACTGCACCGGATGTTTGCAAAAGTCATGCGGCCGTTCCTGGCAGGCGACCGCGCACCGCGCCGACGCAAGCTCCTGTTTGGCGGCATGGCGGCAATGGTGGTGCTGGCCGCAGGGCTCGCGGTGGTGCAGTTGGTGGTGCTGAAGATGTTGCCGTTTGACAACAAATCCGAGTTCCAGGTCGTGGTCGACCTGCCCGAGGGGCGCACCCTGGAAGACACCAACGCACTCCTGGCCGAACTGGCCGCGACCGTGGCACGGGTACCCGAAGTGCTCGACTTCCAGGGGTATGCGGGCACCTCGGCGCCGATGAACTTCAACGGCCTGGTGCGGCAATACTTCCTGCGCAGTGGCAGCAACGTGGGCGACCTGCAGGTCAACCTGGTCGACAAGCACGAGCGCAAGCGCCAGAGCCACGAGATCGCACGTGCGCTGCGACCGGCGCTGGACAAGATCGGACGGCGTCACGGCGCCTCGGTCAAGGTGGTGGAAGTTCCACCCGGACCGCCGGTGCTGTCGCCGCTGGTGGCAGAAATCTACGGCCCTGACTACGCACGCAGCCAGCAAGTGGCACTGGCGTTGGCGCAGCGCTTTGCAGCAACCGAAGGCATTGTCGACATCGACACCAGCGTAGAAACCCCGGCGCCGCGCGAGACCATCGTGGTCGACCGTGCGCGTGCCGCACGCCTGGGCGTGCCGCAGTCGGCGATCAGTGACGCGTTGGCGACCGCGGTGTCAGGCTACGACGCCACCTACCTGCATGACGGTCGTTCGAAATACCCGCGCCCGGTGCGCCTGCGCCTGCCGGCTGCTGATCAAGCCGACCTCGAGCGTCTGCTCGCCCTGCGGGTGCGCGGAGGGCAGGGGCAGTTGGTGCCAATCTCCGAGTTGGTGCGGGTGCAACACGGGCAGTGGGATGGCGCGATCCACCACAAGGACCTGCTGCCGGTGGTGTATGTCACCGCCGATGAGGCTGGCAAGCTTGATAGCCCGCTGTACGGCATGTTCGACGTGGTCGGCCAGTTGCGCGAGCACAAGGTCGATGGACAACTGCTGGAGCAGACCTTCATTGCCCAGCCGCAGGACACCAGCAATTTCGCGGTCAAGTGGGATGGCGAGTGGCAGATCACCTACGAAACCTTCCGCGACATGGGCATCGCCTACGCTGCCGGCATGTTGCTGATCTACCTGCTGGTCGTGGCCCAGTTCCGCAGCTACATCGTGCCGCTGATCATCATGGCCCCGATCCCGCTGACCGTGATCGGGGTGATGCCCGGGCACGCACTGCTGGGTGCGCAGTTCACCGCCACCAGCATGATCGGCATGATCGCGCTGGCCGGCATCATCGTGCGCAACTCGATCTTGCTGGTGGACTTCATCAATCACTCGCTCGATGCGGGCCTGGCACCGGCCGAAGCGGTGATCGAGGCCTGTGCAGTCCGCGCAAAGCCCATTGCGCTGACTGCGGTGGCGGCGATGATGGGCGCCTTCTTCATCCTTGATGACCCGATCTTCAACGGCCTGGCTGTATCGCTGATTTTCGGGATCATGGTCAGCACCGTGCTGACCCTGGTGGTGATCCCGTTGTTGTACTTCGCGTTGCTGCAGTCAAGCCAAGGCCGGGGGGGCGCCAAGGACAGGTAGATCGCGGCCAGACCAGTTTTTGTCAGCATGCGATGGCGTCACACCTGCCAATGCTACCGTTGCAAATCATTGTCAACCAACAGAGGCCTCGTGATGGCCACCCAGGTCAGCCCATTGGCAGGAAAGCCCGCACAGGCGGAGCAGCTGGTCGATGTCGACCAGCTCATTGCCGCCTATTTCGACATCAAGCCAGATCCCGGTGTTGCCGCGCAGCGCGTGGGGTTTGGAACGTCCGGTCATCGCGGTTGTTCATTCGATGGCAGTTTCAACGAGCACCACGTGATTGCCATCACCCAGGCGATCTGTGAGTACCGCAAGACCCAAGGGATCGAGGGCCCGTTGTTTCTTGGAATCGATACCCACGCCCTGTCCGGGCCGGCCCGCGACAGCGCGTTGGAGGTACTGGCTGCCCACGGGGTCGAAGTGCGGATCGCAATGGGCGACGAATTCACGCCAACACCGGCGGTCTCGCACGCGATCCTGGTCCATAACCAAGGCCGCACGTGGGGACTTGCCGACGGCATCGTAGTGACACCGTCGCACAACCCGCCCGACAATGGCGGGTTCAAGTACAACCCGGTCAACGGCGCCCCGGCCGATACTGCCATCACGCGCCAGGTGCAGGACCGCGCCAACGCGCTGCTCGAGGCCAACCTGGGTGGTGTGCCCCGGGTAACGTTGCAACAAGCGCGCAAGGCTTCATCCACGCGCGAGCACGATTTCCTCGGGCATTACGTTGCGGAACTCGGCAACGTGCTGGATTTCGACCTGATCCGGAGTTCCGGGATCCACATGGGCGTTGACCCGCTCGGTGGCGCCGGCGTGCACTACTGGGCACGAATCGCCGAGCACTATCGGCTTCACCTGGACGTGGTCAGCGAGCAGGTGGACCCGACATTTTCGTTCATGACCCTGGACTGGGACGGCAAGATCCGGATGGATCCGTCGTCGGCTTACGCAATGCAGCGCCTGATCGGGTTGAAAGATCGGTTCGACGTTGCCTTCGCCTGCGACACCGACCACGACCGCCACGGCGTGGTGACCAAGGCCGGACTGTTGCCGTCGAACCACTACCTGGCCGCAATGATCGACGACCTGTTCTACAACCGTCCGCAGTGGGGCGCCAACGCGGCCGTGGGCAAGACTGTGGTCAGCAGCAGCATGATCGACCGGGTCGCCAAGCGTCTTGGGCGCAGCCTGTACGAGACGCCAGTGGGGTTCAAGTGGTTCGCAACGGGGTTGTTCGACGGGTCCCTTGGGTTTGGCGGGGAGGAAAGTGCGGGCGCGAGTTTCCTGCGACGCGACGGCACGGTCTGGACCACCGACAAGGACGGGATCGTGCCGGCGTTGTTCGCCGCCGAACTCACCGCGCGCCATGGCCATGATCCGGCGACACACTACCAAGGCCTCTGCAACGCCTTTGGTGACGTGTTCTTCGACCGGATGGAGGCGCCGGCCAGTGCGCAACAGAAGCAGGTACTGGCGAAGCTCTCACCCGACCAACTCAAGGTCGACACGCTCGCGGGTGCAACGATCAGCAAGGTGATGGACAGGGCCCCGGGCAACGATGCGCCCATCGGTGGCATCAAGGTGGTCGCTGCCAATGGATGGTTCGCCGCGCGCCCTTCGGGTACCGAAGACATCTACAAGATTTATGGCGAGAGTTTTGAAAGCCGTGAACACCTGCAGGCCATCCTGGCTGAAGCGCAGGGCATCGTCGATGCCGCGCTGGCAAAGGCCTCTTAAGCACGAGGCCTCGTGACCAAGCGGGGGTCGTGTCAGCGACCACCCGGGTGTTGTTTACACCAGGTTCGGGCAGCGCCACCGATGGCGGATGACTGGGTCGGGTAGGGGTGGATGACCTGCGCGAGTGTGCGCATGCCGATTCCGGCCACCATTGCCTGGGTTACCTGGCTGATCAGCTCTGCTGCGTTCCGCGACACGATGGTGGCGCCGAGGATGCGGTCGGATCCGTCGGCCACATGCAGCTTGATGAAGCCGATGTCGTCGCTGTCGAGCACGGCGCGATCGACCGCGTGCAGTGGCACGGTGTAGGTGGAGAGCGCGATGTCGCGGTGCATCGCTTCGCGCACATACAAGCCGACATGCGCGATTTCGGGATCGGTGTAGGTGCACCAGGGGATCACGAGTTCGCCAAGCCTTTGCCGGCCCCCGTGGAAGGCGTTGGCCACGGCCATGCGCCCGGTGGTCGCTGCGACCGAGACAAACCGATACTCCATGCAGGCATCGCCGGCCGCATAGACCCTGGGGTTGGCCGTGCACAGGTAGTCATCGACGTGGACGCCGCGGTCGGGGTCGTGGTGGATGCCCGCCGCGTCCAGGCCGAGGTCATCAATCCTGGGGATTCGTCCTGTACCCACCACGACGGCGTCAGTCACGATTGCCGAGACATAATCGTCGCTGCGCAAGTCGGCGTGGATCTCGCCACCAACCCGGCGCAATGCGGTCACATCGGTATTCAACCGGACCTCGATCCCGTCGCGTGCAAACGCCACCGACAGGATCTGTGCTGCGTCGCGTTCCTCATGTTGCAGGAACAGCGGCGCGTCCTGCACGATCACCACGCGGCTGCCAAAGCGGCGGAAGGTCTGGGCCATCTCGCAACCCAAGGGGCCGCCACCAATCACCAGCAGCCGCGCCGGCAATTGTCCGATGCCGAAGACGGTCTCATTGGTGAAATAGCCGACATCCGCCAGTCCCGGGATATCGGGCACGTCGGGTTCCGCACCGGTGGCGATGAGCGCCTTGTCGAAGGCCAATGGCTCGCCATCGATCTCGAGCCGGTCAGGTGCGCGGAATTCGGCATGGCCGAAGAACAGGTCCACGCCAGCGTCGCACAGCACGCGCGGCGAGGTGGTCCGGCTCAGGCGAGCACGCACGCGCAGCACACGTTCCATGGCGGCATGGAAATCGACATCAATCTCCGCCGGTACGGCGGCGCCGTAGCGATGCGCATCGCGCATGTCGGCATAGGTACGCGCGCTGCGGATCAGGGCTTTCGACGGCACGCTGCCATAGTTGAGGCCATCGCCGCCGATCAGGTCGCGCTCGACCAGGGCGACGCGCACGCCGGATGCCGCCGCTGCCATGGCTGCGGCGAGTCCCGCCGGCCCAGCGCCGATCACCACCATCCCATAGCAACCGCCCGGAGCCGGATTGCGCCAATGGGCAGGGTGTTGGTTGTCCTCAAGTTCCGTGCGCACTGCCGGATCGACGACGGTTCCGGAACCCGAATCGCGGCGATCCATCAGCTGTCCTCGCCGATGCGCTCGGCCTCCAGCCAGCCGCCTTCAAACCCCGCAGTTCGAAGCCCGGCGATGATCCAGCGGCAGCCGCGCATCAACCGCCAGGGCAGGCCGCTACGGTGATTTTCCAGCATCATTACGACGATACCCTGGTCCAGGCCGAAGTGGCCTGGGGACACCCAGGCGCGACCATCACCATCGCACAGGTCGACGTTGAAGCCGCTGGTGAAGCGGCCATCCGAGAGGATTTCGGGATGCCTTGCCGACATCGAACGAATGGCAGTCATCGAGAGTTCCGGCTCGAATGGGACGCACGCAAGCACGGCAGCCGGTGACACGGTGCCGTCATCCGGGCCATAGGGGACACCGCGGGCGGCGTAGCCGAACAGGTGCCGCGGCTCGGCGTCGACGTTGTGGACCTCGTCACTCGGGCCTTCGCAGGCACTAAACCCCCAGCAATCCTCGTCGTAGCCGGCATGGCCCCTGGGATTGAGGCAAGCGTAGGCGCGCTGGACGCGGATGGCACGCTGGCTGTTCTGGAAGTAGTCAAACTGTTTTTCGCGCATGAAGCCGTCGCGGATGCCGCGAAAATCGATCCATGCGTGCGAGAACTGGTGGATGAACAGCGGTCCGGCATACAGGAAGTCGAACCCGTAAATGTTTTCCCACTGATAGGTCTGGGTCCAGTCGCGATAGCAGGCATTGCTGATCGGGTAGGTTGGCGAGCCAAAGGCGAGCACGTACAACAAGATCGCCTCGCTGTAGCCTTCCCAGCCGTAGTGCAGGAAGCCACATTCGGGCTTCCAGCCCTGCATGATGGTGGCCTCGCCGTTTTGCGCCCAGCGCCAATCAACACGGCGATAGAGCAGGTCGACTACAGCACGCAATTCGGTTTCGGCGGCGTTGTCGGCATCGAAATATTCGCTGGCAACCAGCGCGCCTGCAATCAGCAATGCGGTGTCGATCATCGACAGTTCGCAGCGCCACACGCGCGAGCCAGCGTCCCAATCCAGGAAGTGGAAATAAAACCCTTTGAAGCCAGTCGCCTCCGGGCTGCCATCCTGGTTGCTGTCGCGGAAAAAGTGCAGCGCCGTGACGCAGTGGCTGACGGCCTCGTCGCGCGAAATCCAGCCTCGCTCCACTGCAATCGGATACGCAGACAGCGCAAAGCCCACAACCGCAATGCTGACCGGAGAGCCGGCCCGCGAGGTATCGGCAAACAGGCCATTGCCAGGATTGCGGTTGCGCAGGAAGTACTCGAAGGCCGCCCGCTGGTAGGGATCGAACAGCCTGTCTTCGTCCAGTGTCTTCGCCATCCTGCCGGTAGTTTAGGTCCGGTGCTGTCAGCAAGCCATCACCTTGACCCAGCCATTACCATCGGCGTGCCATAAATGTGGATGGCCCGAGTAAAGTGGAGGTTCAATGCCTGATACCGACTCCACACCCTTGATCGATCCGCCCATTTGCGCAGCCCCGAGCCTGCAGTTGCTGTCAAACGGGCGTTACAGCGCCATGTTGACGGCTGCTGGCGCGGGCTACAGCCACTGGAAGGATTGCGCGATCACCCGCTGGCAGGCCGATTCGACCCTTGACGATCATGGCACCTGGCTGTACCTGCGCGATGTTGACGGTGGAGCGACCTGGTCGGCCGCAATGCAACCAACCGCGATCGCGGCAGATGCCTACGGGGCGGAGTTCACCCCTGGTCGCGCAGCGATCCGGCGCCGGGATGGCGACATCTCGACCGAGATGGATGTGGTGGTGGCTGGAGGCGCTGACGTGGAGGTCCGCCGCATCCGCCTGCGCAATCACGGCAGTGCCGCGCGCACCATCGAGGTGACCAGCTATGCTGAACTGGTCCTGGCCCCGCAGGCTTCCGACGCGGCGCATCCCGCGTTTTCAAAGATGTTCGTGCGCACCGAGTGGTTGCCGGAGCAACAATTGCTGTTCGCGGCGCGGCGGGTACAGAATCCTGGCGACCCGACTGCATGCGTCGCCCAATGGCTGGAACTGGACGATGCGAGTGGCGAAGCCCCGCAATGGGAAACCGATCGCGCGCGATTCCTAGGGCGTGGGGGTAGCCAGCGCGCACCTGCGGCCATGGCCGATGACCCGCTGACGGGTTCGGTCGGAACGGTACTTGATCCAGTGTTCTGCCTGCGCCGGCGGGTTCGCATTGAAGCTGGTGGAACCGCCACGCTACGGCTTTGGATGGCCGCAGCAGCATCGCGTGAAGGGACGCTGGCGCTGGCGGCGCAGTTTGCTGGCGAAGCCGGTTTCGAACGCGCGACACACGGTGCTTCAAAGCGATCCAGCGAAATCCTGTCGACGCTCGGGATCGACACGTTGCAGGCCGCGCGTTTGCAGCGGCTGGCGGCGGCCTTGTTGTACCCGGACCCAACATTGCGCGCAGCGCCTGCAAGATTGATGGAAGGGGAGGGTGGCGCAGCAACCCTGTGGGCCGGGGGCATTTCCGGCGATCGCCCGATCGTCCTGCTGCGCATGGATGACAAGGCCGGGATGGGGCTGGTCAATGACGTGTTGTGCGCGAGCGCGTTCTGGCAGGCGCACGGCGTTGACGCCGATCTGGTGGTCATCGCCGGCGCGGGACTCCCCGTTGAGACCTTGAAATCAAGCTTCGACGCCCATGCCGCGCGGTTTCCGCCGCCTGGTGGCAAACCAAACCTGTTCGCGCTGGCTGCGGCCAGGACCTCCGATGCACTGATGAAGGGCTTGGCGACTGCCGCCGCGGTGGTCATCGAGCAACGCCATGGCTCGCTGGCCTCGCAGGTCGATGCGTTGCCGATCATCGGCGCAAACCGCGGTACGCCTGCACTTGGCACGCGGATCGAAACGACCCATTCACAGTCAGGTGACATCGTCGACCCGGTCGAGGCGAGCCTCGAATGTTTCAACGGCCATGGCGGCTTTGCTGATGACGGACGCGAGTACGTCACCGTGATCCGTGATGGCGTGCTGCCGCCGATGCCGTGGATCAACGTGGTCGCGAACCCGGAATTCGGTTTTACTGCCACTGAAGCAGGCGGCGGCTACACCTGGTCGCAAAACAGCCAGCGCAACCCGATTACGCCCTGGGCCAATGACCCGGTATCCGATCCGCCACAGGAAGTGCTGTACGTGCGTGACCAGGACAATGGGCGCCTGTGTACCGCGACTGCACTGCCGCGCATTGCTGGCGACGACGGGGAATTTGTCGCGCGCCACGGTCACGGCTACACGCGCTTCCAGCATCGGGCGATGGAGCTTGAACTCGACCTGCTGCAGTATGTCCCGATCGCCGACGGCTTGAAGATTTCGCGCCTGCGAATTCGCAACTGCTCTGCGCGAGCGCGAAAGCTTTCGGTGACGGCCTTCGTGCAATGGGCACTCGGACCAAATGGCACCCGCACCGCGCCGTTCGTCGATACCATGCTCGATACCACTACCGGCGCACTGTTTTCGAGCAATCGATGGCGCAGTGAGTTCGGCGAGCGCGTGGCGTTCATTGATTTGCGTGGTCGCCAAAGCTCGCACGAAGCTGATCGGACGAGTTTCATCGGCGCCCTCGGCGACTTGTCAGCTCCCGCCGCGCTGGATCACGGCGAGTCGCTTGGTGGACACGTGGGTGCAGGCCGGGACCCCTGTGGTGCATTGCAGGCGTGCGTCGAACTGGCCGCGGGCGGCGAAGACGAGATCGTGCTGCTGATGGGTGATGCCTGCAGCGCAGATGCCGCACGCGAACTGCTGCAACACTACCGTGACGTGGACCTTGACGCAGTGCTGGACACGGTGAAGCAGCAGTGGGACGAGATCCTGGGGGCCGTGCAGGTGCACACCCCGGACCGGGCGATGGACCTGCTGCTCAATCGCTGGCTGCTCTACCAGACCTTGTGCTGCCGGGTGTGGGCACGCACCGCCTATTACCAGGCCAGTGGCGCCTACGGCTTCCGCGACCAATTGCAGGATGTGATGGCCACCTGCATCGCGCGCCCGGACGAAACGCGCGCGCAGCTGCTGCGCGCCGCGGGCCGCCAGTTCGTCGAAGGTGACGTACAACATTGGTGGCTGCCACCGGGTGGGGAGGGAGTTCGCACACGCATGACCGACGACCGCCTGTGGCTGCCGTATGTCGCGTGTCATTACCTGCAGGCGACCGGCGATACCGGCGTGCTCGATACGCGCCAGCCCTTCCTGGACGGGCCACAACTCAAGCCGGGTGCTCACGACGCCTATTTCCGCCCCACCATCTCCAGTGCCGACGCCAGCCTTTACGAACACTGCGCGCGCGCAATTGATATCAGCCTCAGCTTGGGCGCGCACGACCTCCCGTTGTTCGGGACCGGTGACTGGAACGACGGCATGAACCGTGTCGGCGAACAGGGCCTCGGCGAAAGCGTGTGGCTGGGCTGGTTCCTGTGCGCGACGATCGATGCGTTCGCGCCGGTGGCAAAGGCGCGCGGTGAAGACGAGCGCGCAAATCGCTGGCAGCAGGTGGCAAAGACCGTGCGGGCCGGGCTTGATGCCGGGGGTTGGGACGGGCAGTGGTACCGCCGCGGTTACTACGATGACGGCACGCCGCTGGGTTCGCACGAGAGCGAGGAATGCAGGATCGATGCCATAGCACAGTCCTGGAGCGTCATTGCCGGAGGCGGCGATGCGGCGCACGCCAGGTCGGCGATGGCACAAGTCGATCGCCAATTGATCCTCCGCGACAACAAGCTCGCGCTGCTGTTCACCCCGCCGTTCCAGCACACCAATCTTGACCCTGGCTATATCAAGGCGTATCCAGCCGGCCTGCGCGAGAATGGCGGCCAGTACACCCACGGTGCGCAGTGGTCGATCTTTGCATTCGCCAAGCTGGGGGATGGTGACAGGGCCGAAAGCCTGTTCGCGTTGATCAACCCGATCCACCACACCCGCACCGTGGAAGCGGTCGCGCGCTACAAGGTCGAACCATATGTTGCCGCCGCCGATGTCTATTCGGTTCACCCCCACGTTGGTCGCGGAGGCTGGACCTGGTACACCGGATCTGGCGCCTGGCTGTATCGCGCCGGGCTTGAAGCAATCCTGGGTTTCCACCTTGAGGGCGACCACTTGCGTCTGGAGCCGTGCATTCCGCGCAGCTGGCCGGGCTTCTCGATCGATTATCGGTATGGCAGCAGCCACTACCAGATCGAGGTCACCAATCCACACCGTGGCTGTCGCGGCATAGCAGGCTGCGAGCTGGACGGTAAAAAGCTCGACGTGATGCCTTGCCTGGTTCCCTTGGTGGATGATGGCGGCCACCACCAAGTGGTCGTGGAGCTCAGTCGCTGATGCGCAAAGGCGACGCATCCAGGCAGTGGCTTGCGCGGCGTGCAGTGGCCCGGGCAGCCCGATCCGCGAAGTCGCCGCAAACACGTGAACTGCCATTGCGCGCACAACTGCTCAGCGCGGACCAGATGGAACGCCATGGGCGGGTATTGGCGAAATCGCATCGCCTGAGCAAGACCCGCAGCGCCGACCTGCTGTTGGCACGGCTGAGTGCCAACGAAGCGGTGATCCGGCGAGCCAGCCGGTTGCTCGGTGATGCCGCACAGGCCAACCGCGGGCTCACCCCGGCTGGTGACTGGTTGCTCGACAACCTTTACCTGATCGAGGAGCAGGTGCAGCTTGCGCGTCGCCACCTGCCAAAGGGGTACAGCCGCGAACTGCCGCGACTGGAAGGCGGCGCGTCTGACCAACTGCCGCGCGTATATGACATTGCGCTCAACGCGATCTCGCACGGAGACGGCCGAGTCGACCTGGACACGTTTTCGCGTTTCATCGTGGCTTACCAGTCGGTGACGCCGCTGACCTTGGGCGAATTGTGGGCGATCCCGATCATGCTGCGGCTGGCACTGATCGAGAACCTGCGCCGCGGCAGCGGCGAGGTGATCGACGGTCGGATCGCCCGCGACCTCGCCGATCAGTGGGGTGACCGTTTCGCCGAGACGGTTGAATCGGATCCGAAGAGCGTGGTACTGGTGATCGCCGACATGGCGCGCTCGCAGCCACCGCTCAGCGGGGCGTTTGTCGCGGAACTGGTGCGACGGTTGCAGGGGCAGGGCGCGGCGCTCAGTGTCGCCTTGAACTGGATCGAACACTGGCTCGTTGACCACGACCTTGGCACTGCCCAGCTGGTGCAGGCGGAAAGCCGCCGTCAGGCGGCGGACCAGGTCTCGATCAGCAACAGTATTGGCAGCCTGCGTTTGTTGTCGATGACCGACTGGCGCGATTTCGTCGAGTCGATGAGCGTCGTGGAAGCGACCTTGCGCCAGGACCCCGATGGAACCTATCCGCGCATGGATTTCGCCACCCGCGACCGCTATCGGCACGTTGTCGAACGGATCGCGCGTCGGGGAAAGTGCGATGAAGTCGAAGTGGCCACTGCGGCACTGGCACTGGCCCAGTCTGTCAACCCGGGTGGCAATGGCGACGACTTCCGCGCCCACGTTGGCTATTACCTCATCGACGCCGGACTGCCACAACTCGAGAATTCGCTGGGCGTGGGTGGAAAACGGCTCAAGGGTTTGCGTTCTGCACCTGCACGAACCCCGCTTTTAGCCTACCTCGTGCCGATGGCGGCGATCGTCGCGTTTTTCACCAATGGCTTGCTGGAAGACGCCAGTGGCATCCTCGACCAAAGCAACCTGTTGTGGGTGGTGGGGATCCTGGCAGTGGTCGCGTTCAGCGAACTGGGCGTGGTCTTGGTCAACTGGCTGGCAACGATCCTGGTCTACCCCAGGGCCCTGCCGCGACTGGATTTCTCCAGTGGCATTCCTGCCGATGCGCGCACCCTGGTCGTGGTGCCGACCATGATCGGCGATGCCGAGGAAGCGCGCGCGCTGGTCGATGCGCTCGAGGTCAGGTTCCTCGCCAACCGCGACGACAACCTGACATTCGCGTTGCTGACCGACTTCTTCGATGCCGACGCGGAGACAGTTGCCACCGATGCCGACGCACTTGCCGAGGCCAAACGCGGGATCGAAGCACTGAACGCGCGCCACGCGGGGAGCCAGGACCAATTCTTCCTGCTGCATCGGTCGCGCACCTGGAGCCAGCGCGAACGCCGCTGGATGGGCCACGAGCGCAAGCGCGGCAAACTCGCCGCCCTCAACACGCTGCTGCACGACGGCAACGCGGATGCGTTTTCGTGCATCGTCGGCAGCCGCGACGCCCTGGTTGGCGTTCGCTACGTGATCACTCTTGACACCGACACGCGACTGCCGCGCGATGCCGCACGGGAGCTGGCAGGGACCCTCGCACATCCCTTGAACCAGGCGCGGTTGGACCCGGAGCGCGGGGTGGTCTCGGGCGGATACGGGATCCTGCAGCCGCGGGTCGGCGCGAGCATGGGTGGCGGGCCGCGGACCTGGTATGCCCGCCTGTATGGAAGCGAACCTGGCATCGACCCGTACACACGCACGGTGTCGGATGTGTACCAGGATCTGTTCGGGGAAGGGTCGTTTGTCGGCAAGGGCATCTACCAGGTTGCTGCCTTCGAGCAAACCCTCGCCGACCGCTTCCCCGACAACCAGATACTCAGCCACGATCTCCTTGAAGGCTGCTACGCGCGCGCCGGCCTGGTCAGTGACGTGCAGTTGTACGAGGACTATCCGGGCCGCTATGCGGTGGACGTGAAGCGCCGCCACCGCTGGATCCGTGGCGACTGGCAGTTGCTGCCCTGGCTGCTGCCGTGGGTACCGCGCGGTGGTGGGCGCGTGGAGCGAAACCCGCTGTCGATGCTTTCGCGCGGCAAACTGCTCGACAACCTGCGCCGTAGTCTCGTCCCGATTGCGACAACCGCATTGTTCGTGGTCGGTTGGGTATACGCGCCCGATGCACTGGATTGGACCTTATGGCTGTTGATGACGCTGTTGGTTGCTCCAATGGTCGCAGCCGCGATCGCATTGGTCGACAAAGCGCATGAACTGCCGTGGCGTGCGCACCTGTGGCACCGCGCGCGTGCTGCTGGGCGCGACCTGGCGAGGATAAGCTTGGCTGCGGCCTTGCTGCCTTATGAGGCGTTCTACAGCCTGGATGCGATCATCCGAACCCTCTGGCGGATGCTGGTTTCACGCCGGCGAATGCTGCAATGGAGCCCATCCAGCGAAGTCGAGAAAACCTTGGGCGCGGGCTGGCTGGCGTCGTTGCGCTCGATGTGGATGGCCCCTGTGTTTGCGCTGGGCGTCGGGTTTGCGGTCGCACGCCTGCAGCCAGGCGCGCTGTCCGTGGCCGTACCCCTGCTCGTGCTGTGGGCTCTATCGCCATGGCTGGCATGGTGGACTGGGCGCCCACGCCCGCCGCGGCTGGATGTCCTCACTGCGCAGGAGCGTGGGTTCCTCGGTCTTTTGTCACGCAGGACCTGGGCATTCTTCGAGGACTTCGTCACCGCCGACGACAACTGGTTGCCACCTGACAACATCCAGGAGCTACCGTCACTGCTGGTGGCGCATCGCACGTCACCGACCAATATCGGCCTGTCGCTGCTTGCCAACCTGTCGGCGCACGACTTCGGCTACCTGCAGCCCGATGGCGTCATCGGGCGTGTCGCCAGGACGCTGGATGCTCTGGAGAAACTACCCCGCCATCGCGGGCATTTCTATAACTGGTATGACACCCAGTCGCTGAAACCGCTGCAGCCGCTGTATGTCTCCACGGTCGACAGCGGCAACCTCGCCGGACACCTGTTGACCCTGCGCCAGGGACTGCTGGCGCAAGTGGATGCGGTAGTGCTGGCCCCGGCAACCTGGCAAGGTCTGCACGACACGCTGTCGGCGTACGTGGACTCGGGTCAGTCTGGCGATGTGCAGGCGATGCGCAGCCAGCTCGAGGCGCTGCGCGCGATACCGCCATCAAGCTGCACCGCGGCAACGGACGCGCTTTCCGAACTGGTGGTGTTGGCGGGCTTGCTCGCGACACCCGAAGCGGCTGCGGAAGTTGCTGCCGACGAGCCTGGCGAGCCGGCATATTGGGCTGGCAAGTTGCTGGGGCAATTGCAGGCGGCGCAGTCCGCGCTGGCGTTGGTGCCGGCCGCAATGGCCGCGTTGCCGCTGCCGACACTCCACGAGCTCGCCAATGATGCCTCCGCCGACGTCCGCGCGCCCGCCGCGGCCCGCATCGCCGAATTGCAACGCCTGGCACATGTTGCCGGGCAGTGCGCGCAGATGGAGCTGGGGTTCCTGTACGACCGCAGCCGCCACCTGCTGACGATTGGCTACAACGTCGAAGAGCATCGTCCCGATCCCGGGTTCTATGACCTGCTGGCTTCGGAGGCGCGCCTGTGCAGCTTTGTCGGCATCGCCCAGGGTCAACTTCCACAGGATGCCTGGTTCGCGCTAGGGCGCCTGTTGACGGATGTCGGTGGTGATCCGGCGCTACTTTCGTGGAGCGGCTCGATGTTCGAGTACCTGATGCCGCAGCTGGTAATGCCCAGTTATGAAGGCTCATTGCTCGACCAGACCGCCCGCACCAGCGTCGCCCGGCAGATCGAGTACGGGCGCCAGCGCGATGTGCCGTGGGGCATCTCCGAGTCAGGCTACAACACCGTCGACGCGCACATGAACTACCAGTACCGCGCATTCGGCGTGCCTGGACTGGGCCTCCGACGCGGCTTGGCGCACGACCTGGTGATCGCGCCTTACGCGAGCATGATGGCACTGATGGTCGCGCCGACGGCGGCGACCCGTAACCTGCAGTTGATGGCTGCAGACGGGTTCTCGGGTCGCTACGGCATGTACGAAGCAATGGACTACACCGCGAGCCGCCTGCCACGCGGCCATTCACGGGCCTTGGTGCGCTCCTACATGGTGCACCACCAGGGCATGGGGCTGCTCGCGCTCGACTATCTGCTGCACGACCAGCCAATGCAGCAACGTTTCCTGGCCGACCCCGAGTTCAAGGCAACCGTGCTGCTGTTGCAGGAGCGCATTCCGCTGACTGGCGCGTACCACCCCAATACCGTCGAGGTCGAGGGGGTCTCGAGTGGCGCAGAACCCAGCGCAACGCGACTGCGCATCTTCCGCAATGCGTCGTCGCCACGGCCGGAAATCCAGATGCTGTCCAACGGCCGCTACCACGCCATGCTAACCAGCGCTGGCGGCGGCTACAGCCGACTGCACGACATGGCATTGACGCGCTGGCGCGAGGACGGTACCCGTGATCAGTGGGGTAACTGGTGCTACCTGCGTGACTTGGACAGTGGCGGGTTCTGGTCGGCTTCCTACCAACCCACGGGCGTGGACGTGACGGGCTACGAAGCGATCTTCTCGGACGCCAAGGCCGAGTTCCGCGGCAGGTTGCATGGCTTCGAGACCCACCTGGAAATTGCGGTGTCACCCGAGGATGACATCGAGTTGCGTCGGCTGCACGTCACCAACCAGACACGAAATCCGCGCACCATCGAGATCACGACCTATGCGGAAGTGGTGTTGGCACCGGCGATCTCGGACGAGATGCATCCGGCTTTCAGCAACCTGTTCGTGCAGACCGAACTGCTGCCGGAGCGCCAGGCGATCCTGGCGACGAGGCGCGCACGGTCGCACGACGAAGTGCCGCCGTGGATGCTCCACCTGGTGGCCGTGCACAATGCCGACATCGAGGAAATCTCCTACGAAACCGATCGATCGCGCTTCATCGGCCGTGGCCGCGATCCACGCGCGCCAATCGCGATGACCGAGCCCGACCGGCTTTCTGGCAGCCACGGCTCGGTGCTCGACCCCATTGTTGCAGTCCGCTGCCGCATCACCCTGGCGCCATACGAATCCGCCACCATTGACATGGTCACCGGCATTGGCAACGCACGGGACGAGTGCACGGCGCTGATTGACAAGTATCGCGACCGTCGCCTCGCCGATCGCGTGTTCGACCTGGCCTGGACCCATAGCCAGGTCGTGCGACGGCAGATCAACGCCTCGCAAGCTGATGCACAGCTTTACGAGAAGCTCGCCGGACTGGTGGTGTTCGCGCATCCGGTGCTGCGTGCCGAGCAGTCGTTGCTACTGCAAAACCGACGCGGACAGTCGGGGTTATGGGGACAGGCGATCTCCGGCGACCATCCGATCGTACTGGTGCAGATTGCCGACGCCGGGCACATCGAACTGGTACGGCAGATGGTGCAGGCCTACGCGTATTGGCGCCTCAAGGGCCTGACCACGGACCTGGTGATCTGGAACGATGAGCAGGGCGGTTACCGGCAGCAGCTGCAGGACCAGATCATGGGCCTGATCACCGCGAGCGTGGAGGCCAACGTCATCGACAGGCCCGGCGGCATCTTCGTGCGCCCGGCCCACCAGCTGCCGCAGGAAGACCGGATCCTGTTGCAGTCGGTTGCGCGCGTGATCGTCAACGATGCGCGCGGTACCCTGGCCGAGCAGGTGGCGAGTCGGCCGGCGCCGGACGTCGTCGTCCCGCCATTGCAGCTGCAGCCGACCCAATACGAATTGATGGCGTTGCCGGTGCGCGAGGACGAGCCGGGCGGCAGTGGCGTCGAGCTCGACCCGTGGCCGTTTGATCCGGTGACCATCCCGCTGCGTGAAGGCAACGGAACCGGGGCCTTCTCCGCAGATGGTCGCGAGTACGTGATCGATCTGCAATCCGGCGATGCGACCCCGGCGCCTTGGTCGAACGTACTGGCCAACCCCCAGTTCGGCTGCGTCGCCAGCGAATCCAACACCGGGTACACCTGGTTCGAAAACGCCCACGAGTTCCGGTTGACGCCCTGGCACGACGACCCGGTGTGCGACACCAGCGGCGAGGCGTTTTACCTGCGCGACGAACAAACTGGAAAGGTTTGGTCGCCAACTCCACTTCCTTGCCGCGGTGCGGGCGCATATCGCGTGCGTCATGGCTTCGGATACAGTGTTTACGAGCATCGCGAGGATGGCATCGCCAGCGAACTCTGGGTGTACGTGGCAAGCAACGCATCGGTCAAGTTCAGCATGCTGCGCGTGCGCAACACCGGCGAGCGCACGCGTCGGCTGAGTGCCACTGGTTATGTCGAATGGATCCTGGGTGACCTGCATGCACGCACCCAGATGCACGTCGTTACCGAGGCCGAGCCGGAGCATCCGAACGGCGCGGTGCTTGCGTATAACGCCTACAACACCGAGTTTGATGGCCGCGTCGCATTCTTCGATGCAACCGCCGACGATGGCGGTTGGCACGATGAAAGCACGCGTCGCAGTGTCAGCGGTGATCGCAATGAGTTTATCGGCCGCAACGGCAGCCTTGGCGCGCCGGCGGCGATGCTGCGCGAGCGCCTGTCAGGACGCTTGGGCGCAGGCTTCGATCCCTGCGCGGCAATCCAGGTTCCGCTGGATCTTGCACCGGGCCAATCGCGAGACGTTGTGTTCAGGCTCGGCGCTGGCCTCAGCCATGCCGAGGCATTGGCGACCTTGCGCAAGACCCGTGGCCACGGTGCTGCCCTCGATGCGCTCGATGAAGTCCGCATCGGCTGGCATCGCACGTTGGGCGTGGTCCAGGTCGAGACCCCGGAGCCGGCCGTCGACCTGCTCGCAAACGGTTGGCTGCTCTACCAGACCATCGGCTGCCGTTACTACGCGCGCAGCGGCTATTACCAATCGGGGGGCGCGTTTGGGTTCCGTGACCAGTTGCAGGACATCATGGCGGTCTTGCACGCCGAGCCAGAACTTGCCCGTCGCCACTTGCTGCTTTGTGCGGAACATCAGTTTGTCGACGGCGACGTGCAGCATTGGTGGCATCCGCCGCTCGATCGTGGCGTGCGCACACGTTGTTCCGATGACTACCTGTGGCTGCCGCTGGCGACCTGTCGCTATGTAGACGTCACCGGCGACCGCGGCGTTCTCAACGAGCGGGTCGCATATATCGAAGGCCGCCGGGTGAATCCCGACGAGGAATCGTATTACGACCTGCCATCGCGCTCGGGACTGCGCGAATCGCTTTACCAGCACTGCGTGCGCGCACTGAATCGCGGCCTGGAGCTGTTCGGTGAACGTGGCCTGCCCTTGATCGGCACTGGCGACTGGAATGACGGCATGAACCGGGTGGGGGAGGGTGGTCGCGGCGAAAGCGTGTGGTTGGGCTTTTTCCTCTACGACGTCCTGAACCGGTTCCAGGCGCTGGCCCGTGACCGCGGTGACCTGCTTTTTGCCGAGCGCTGCCAGGACCGCGGAGCGCAACTGCGCGAGGCGCTGGAACGCCATGGATGGGATGGCGCCTGGTATCGACGTGCCTGGTTCGACGACGGCACGCCTTTGGGTTCCCATGCCAGCGGCGACTGCAAGATCGATTCAATCTCGCAAAGCTGGGCGGTGCTGTCTGGCGCCGCTGGCGAAGCACGCGCGCGCCAGGCCATGGCGGCAATGGACGAACACCTGGTGCGCCGCGATGCCGGCTTGATCCAGTTGCTGGATCCACCGTTTGATGCCAGTGACGTCGATCCTGGCTATATCCGCGGCTACGTCCCCGGGGTGCGCGAAAACGGCGGCCAATATACCCACGCCGCGGTATGGGCGGCGATGGCGACTGCAGAGCTCGGCGACAGTGAACGTGCCTGGGAACTGGCACGCATGATCAATCCCATCCACCACGCCCAGGATGCCGAGGGTGTCGCCCGCTACAAGGTCGAACCCTACGTGCTGGCGGCGGATGTATACGCGGTTCCGCCGCACACCGGTCGTGGCGGCTGGACCTGGTACACCGGATCGGCCGGATGGATGTACCGGTTGCTGACCGAAGCGCTGCTTGGCTTGCACCGCCATGGCGACATGCTCGAGCTGGCACCGCGGATCCCGCGCGATTGGTCGCATTACCGCATGCGCTACCGTCATGGCAACAGCGTCTACATCATCGAGATCCAACAGCACGACGGCACCGGGACGACACTGCAACTGGATGGCCTCCCCCAGGCTGGATTGCGATTCCGGTTGGTGGACGATGCCTCGACCCACCGCGTTGACATCCAATGGCCGCGGTCTCAAGGAACAGATCCATGACCCATCTTCCGACCGCTCGCGAATTACTCGACACCTGCAAACCGATGCCGACCCTGCGCACGGCAGTCGTGCATCCGGTCAAGGCCAATGCCATCGAATCAGCTTTCGACGCAGCCGCCGAAGGCCTGATCGAACCGGTACTGGTCGGTCCGCGAGCGCGCATCCGCGCCGCAGCCGACGAAGCCGGCGTGGACATCAGGCAATGGACGCTGCACGACGTCGAGCACAGCCATGC